>DASXQY010000115.1:0-19036 GCA_036506915.1 Gaiellaceae bacterium
CCTCGAAGCCCGACGCCGACCCGCCGATCGGGCTCGAGGGTCTTGCGGAGATCTGCAGCGCCGTCTCCGTTCCGGTCGTCGCGATCGGCGGAATCGACGCAGCGAACGCGGCCGACTGTATTCGGGCCGGAGCGGCAGGGGTCGCGGTCATACGGGCGGCGGCCGACGCGCGGGCGCTGCGGGGGGCGATCGATGCGGCTCTCTGAGCTCGGCGAGCTCGGCCTCCTCGCGGAGCTGGAGCGGCGGGGCCTCGCCGTCGGGATCGAGAACGACGCCGCCGAGCTCGAGCACGGCCTCGTCGTCACCCAGGACGCGCTCGTCGAGAACGTCCACTTCCTGCGCGACCGGACGACCTTTCGCGAACTCGGCTACACGGCCGCGGCGGTCAACCTGAGCGACCTCGCCGCCTCCGGTGCCACTCCGGAGGGCCTCATCGTCAGCCTCGGCGCGCCGCCCGAGACCGGCCTCCACCAGGTGCTCGAGCTCTACGAGGGCCTGAACGAGCCCGGCGTTCCCGTGCTCGGGGGAGACACGACGAGCGCCGAGCTCCTCTACCTCTCCGTCACCGCTCTCGGCCGCTCCGGACGGGTGCCGGGACGCGGCGGAGCCCGCCCAGGCGACCTCCTCGTCGTCACCGGCCCGCTCGGCGCGGCCGGTGCAGCCTTTCGCGAGGGCCGCCACGCCAGACCGCCGCTGCGCCTGGAGGAGGGCCGCTGTCTGGCGGCGGTCGCGCACGCGCTGATCGACATCTCCGATGGGCTCGCCCGGGACGCCGGGCACCTCTCCCGCCGCTCCGGCTGCGCGCTCGCGATCGACCTCGAGCGCGTCCCGCTGGCTCCCGGCGCCGCGACCGAGGACCTCGGCTTCGGCGAGGACTACGAGCTGCTCGCCGCGACCCCCGATCCGCTCGCTTTCACCGAGATCGGACGCTGCGAGGTGGGTGAGGGCGTCGAGCTCCGCCTGCACGGCGAGCGGGTCGAGCTCGCGGGCTGGGAGCATTTCAAGTCAGACAGTTGCTGAACCGCCGGTGACCAGGCAACGTACAGCCCTGCGTGCTTCCCTACGTGGTGAAGAGGCTGGCCTGGGCCGTTGTCGTCTTCCTGGCGGTCACGCTCTCCACCTACATCATCTTCTTCGTCATCCCGACGAACCGGCCGGGGAACATCCAGGGCCGCGACATCACCACGGACGTCAGCCAGGCGACCGGGATCGACGGGCCCGTCTACAAGCAGTACGGCGAGTTCCTCTGGCGAATCGTCACCGTCCACTCGCTCGGCCGCTCGACGACCAGCCGCGAGGACGTGAACGACATGCTCGCGCGCACGGTTCCGATCACCGCTTCGCTGCTCTTCGGCGGCGCCCTCTTCTGGATGCTGGTCTCGATCCCGATCGGGATCCTCTCGGCCGTCCGGCCGCGCTCGCTCTTAGACCGGACGACGATGATCTTCGTCCTGATCGGGATCTCGGTCCACCCGGTCTGGCTCGGCCTGAGCCTGATCTACCTCTTCAGCTGGAAGCTCCAGCTCGTCCCCGTCGGCGGCTACTGCGACCTCTTCTACTCGGGCGCAAGCGAGACCTGCGGCGGCCCGACACAGTGGGCGCTGCACCTGATCCTGCCGTGGGTGACGTTCGGGCTGCTCTTCGCGGCGCTGTACGTGCGGATGATCCGGGCGCAGGTGCGGGAGACGATGCACCTCGACTTCGTGACGACGGCTCGGGCGAAGGGCGCCTCCGAGTGGCGCGTCCTGCGGACACACGTCCTCCGGAACGCGATGCTGCCCGTGATCACGATGCTCGGGATGGACCTCGGCGTCGCCTTCGCCGGGGCGGTGTTCATCGAGCGCGTCTACGGCCTGCCCGGGATCGGCACGCTCGCCGTGCGCAGCCTCCAGCGGCAGGACCTGCCCCCGATCATGGGGATCATCGTCGTGGTGACGATCGCGATCCTCGTCTTCAACCTGCTCGTCGACCTGCTCTACGCGTGGCTCGATCCACGGATCGGACACGTGCCCCGCGGGCTCGAGGAGGAGGAACGCGCGTACCTACGCGGCCGACAGTCTGAACCAGCGACGAAGCCGGTCCGAGCCTAAGGCGGTCGCTTGCGACGCCGAGAAAGAGGTCCTGCCGCTGAGGCATCGCGTGCGTTGCCGCACCAAAAGGCCGCGGCGGCTTCGCCGACGCGGCCGTCTTTCTCCGGTGCGACCGTCTTAGTCCGGTGCGGGCGTGATCCACTCCGCCCAGGCCTGCTCGTAGTACGAGCGCGGGCGGGCGCCGACCACCGTCTCGCGCGGCTCGCCGCCCTCGAACAGGATCGCGGTCGGGATCGAGAGCACGTCGTAGCGCGAGGCCGTCTGGAGGTTCGCGTCGATGTCGAGCTTGGCGAACCTGATCCGGGAGCCGTAGGCCTCTTCGAGCTGCCGCAGGATTGGCTCGACCGCGTGGCAGGGGCCGCACCAGGGCGCCCAGAAATCGACGATGACGGGCGTGTCCGCCTGGAGGACCTGCTCCTCGAAGTTCGCGTCGGTCAGCTCGTCCACGCGGGCGAATGCTACAGCCGCCGCCGGAGGGCCCGGAGCCGCAGGAGCGGCACTCTCCAGACCGCCTCGAGCACGATCGCGCGGCTCATCTTCGAGCCGCCCTCCTCGCGGTCGACGAACGCGATCGGCACCTCGACGACGCTGAACCCCGCCCGCAGCGCGCGATAGGTGGTCTCGATCTGAAAGGCGTAGCCGCGCGAGGAGATCGCGTCGAGGTCGATCGTCTCGAGCACCTTGCGTCGATAGCACTTGAAGCCGCCGGTCAGGTCGCGCACTCCCACGCCGAGCAGGAGGCGCGCGTAGAGCGAGCCGCCGGTCGAGACCGCGCGCCGGACGAGCCCCCAGTTGCCGACCGAGCCGCCCGGGACGTAGCGCGAGCCGAGCGCGAGGTCCGCCTCCTCGGTGGCGGCGATCAGGCGCGGGACGTCGGCGGGATCGTGCGAGAAGTCGCAGTCCATCTCGAGGATCAGGTCGGCGCCGTCCGAAAGCGCGCGCCGGAAGCCGGCGAGATAGGCGGGACCGAGGCCTTCCTTGCGCGGGCGGTGGAGCACCTCGACGTGCTCGAGCTCCTGCGCGAGCCGGTCGGCGAGCTCTCCGGTGCCGTCGGGAGAGTTGTCGTCGATCACGAGCACCGAGACGCCGTGCTTGCCAAGCGCCTGCACCATCCGTTCGAGGTTCTCCCGCTCGTTGTAAGTGGGTAGGCAAACAGTCGCGCGCACGTCCGTATCATCGCCGGGAGTGGCGACGACCCTTCCGCGCAACGCAGACGTGGCGGAGCAGCTCGAGCTCCTGGCCGACCTGCTCGAGATCGAAGGCCAGGCGGCGTTCCGGGTGCTCGCGTACCGCCGGGCGGCGGCGCGGGTGCGGGAGACGGGCGGGCCGGTCGCTCAGCTCGCGCTCGACGGCAAGGCGAAGGCGCTGCCCGGGATCGGCTCGACGATCCAGGACAAGATCGTCCAGATCGTCGAGACGGGCGAGATCGAGGCCCTGGCGAAGCGGCGCAAGACGATTCCGCCGGAGGTGGTCGAGTTCCTGCGCATCCCCGGCCTCGGGCCGAAGACCGTGCGCAAGATCTGGCAGGAGCTGGGCGTCTCGACGCTCGCGGAGCTTAAGGAGGCGGCGCGCGCCCAGCGGCTGCGCACGCTCCCGGGGCTCGGGGCGAAGCTCGAGGAGAACGTCCTCAAGTCGGTCGGAAAAAAGCGGAAGGCCGAGGGCCCGCCGCGCACGCTCCTCGGGCAGGCGCTGCCGGCGCTGCTCGCGGTGGTCGAGGTGCTGCGGGAGCATCCGGCCTCCGACCGCGTCTGCGAGGCCGGCAGTGCGCGGCGGCGCAAGGAGACTGTGCGCGACCTCGACATCATCGCCACGGCGAGCGACCCGGCGGCGCTGACGGAGTACTTCACGAAGCTGGGGTGGGTCGCCGAAGTCGCTGCGAAGGGCCCGACCAAGGCGACCGTCGTCTCCCACGAGGGCTTCCGCTTCGACCTGCGCGTGGTGCCGCCTGAGTGCTACGGGAACCTGCTCCAGCACTTCACCGGGTCGAAGGAGCACAACCTGGCGCTGCGGGAGGACGCGGTGCGCCGAGGCCTGTCGGTCTCCGAGTACGGCGTGACCGAGGTCGAGAGCGGCGAGGTCTTCACCACGCAGGACGAGGCGGAGCTGTACGAGCGGCTCGGCTACGAGTACATCCCGCCGGAGCTGCGCGAGAACGCGGGCGAGCTGGAGGCGGCCCGGAAGCGAGAGTTGCCGGAGCTGGTCGAGCTCGAGCAGCTGCGCGGCGACCTGCACACGCACACGCACTGGTCGGCGGACGGGAAGAACACGCTGACGGAGATGGTCGAGGCGGCGCGGGCGCGCGGCTATGCGTATTACGCGATCACCGACCACTCGCACTACCTGCGCGAGGGCCGGCTCGATCAGCAGGCGAAGGAGATCGACGCGCTGGCCGAGCGGGTGAAACCGCTGCGCCTGCTGAAGGGGATCGAGGTGAACATCAGGGCCGACGGGACGCTGGACGTGGCCGACGAGGTGCTCGCCGAGCGCGACTGGGTGGTCGCGTCGATCCACACGGCCTTCGACCGCGAGCCGACCGAGCGCGTGCTGGCGACGATGGAGAACCCGCACGTGGACTGCATCGGGCACCTGACCGGGCGCAAGCTGTCGCGCCGCGCGCCGATGGACATCGCGGTGGAGCGTGTTGTCGAGAAGGCGGTGGAGACCGGGACGTTCCTCGAGATCAACTCACAGCCGGATCGCCTGGACCTGCGCGACGTGCACGCGCGCCTGGCCGGGGAGGCCGGCGTGCCGGTGGTCGTCTCGAGCGACGCGCACGAAGTGCGGGCGCTGGACTACGTGGAGTTCGGCGTGGCGCAGGCCCGGCGCGCGTGGCTGGGTGCCGACCAGATTGCGAACACGCGCACCTGGGCGCAGCTGAAGAAGCTGATGAAGAAATAGCGCCCTGTCTGTCCTTCAGAAGTGTCCCAGAGCGCGTAGCGCGGCGTCGTGGAGGGCGACCCGGTAGCGCCAGAGCGCGCGCCCCGTCTCGAGCATCGCGGTCCGTAGCGGGCCGGCGAGCTCCTCCGCGCTGCCCCAGCGCGCCTCGGCGATCTCGCGGCGGTCGAGGGGGTCGAGCCGATCCGCCCCGGTGCTCGCCGAGAAGACGTGCGTGCGCCAGTCGATCAGGCCGTCGGCGCACTGGAACCGGGCTTCCGAGCTGACGAGGAAGCGCTCGAGCTCGATCTCGATCCCGAGCTCCTCCATTGCCTCGCGCCGCACCCCGGCCGCGAACTCCTCCTCCGGCCGCACGCCCCCGCCGGGTGGGCGCCAGAGCCCCGGCGCGTACTGCGGCTTCCGGATCAGGGCCAGCCTCCCGCCGCCCTCGAAGACGAAGAACGTGACGTCGTGGCGACGCTCGGGCGAGCGGCCGGCGAGCGTGAACTCGTCGGGGCTGACCTCGCCCTCCCACACGAGCGGCCTTGGCTCCCCATAGCGCGCCCGGAGAGGTGCGAGCACCGTCTCGGTGAGATGCATCCTGCCGATGGTACGGTCAGCCGGTGCCACGGGTTCGACGCCTCCGCCGTGAGGCGCCCGCGCTCGAGCTCCTCGCGGCGACGCTGCCGGAGCTCAGGCTCGGCCTCTCCGAGCCCGCTGCGCGCACGGTCGCCTACCAGGTCTTCGAGAAGCTCGGCTTCGGAGCGGTCGCCGTGACGGACACCAGCCGGGTACTCGCCTTCGTGGGCGCCGGCGCCGACCACCACGGTCCCGGCGACGAGCCGATCCGGCCGGTGTTCGAGGCTCTCGCCGCGCGCAAGCCCCTGGTCGCGCCGCTCGCGCTTCGCGTCGCCTGTGGCCACTCCGCGTGCCCGCTGGGCGCGGCCGTCGTCGTGCCGCTCCAGCTCTCCGACGGCCCGGTCGGCTCGCTCGTAGTCTTCGCCACCGACGGCGCGCCGCTCGACGAGGAGGATGTCGACCTCCTGACGGCCCTCGGCGACCAGCTCTCGGGACAGCTCCAGCTCTCCGAGCTCGCCGGTTCGGCGAGGGCGGCGGCCTCGGCCGAGCTCCAGGCACTCCAGGCGCAGATCGAGCCGCACTTCCTCTTCAACTGCCTGAACACGATCGCGAGCTTCACCCGGACGGAGCCCGACCGCGCGCGCGAGCTGATCCTCGCGTTCGCGGACTACTGCCGCTGGACGCTCGCCCGGCCCGGTGAGTTCATCGCGCTCGAGGAGGAGCTCCGCCACGTGGGGAGCTATCTCGCGCTCGAGCAGGCGAGGTTCGGGCCCCAGCTCCAGGTGCGGATCGACGCAACGCCGGACGCGCTCGCCGTCCGTCTCCCGCCGTTCCTCGTCCAGCCGCTTGTCGAGAACGCGGTCAAGCACGGCAAGACCGACCGGCCGCTCGACCTGGTCGTGCGCGCCCGCGTTCGCAGAGGGCGCCTGCGCGTCACCGTTCGGGACAACGGTCGTGGAATCGCGCGCGAGGCTCTCGAGCGCGTGCTCGTCGGCGAGGGAGAGGGGCTCGGGCTCGCCAACGTCCACCGGCGGCTGACGGCGTTCTACGGCGAGGGCGTGCGCCTGAAGTCTGGGGGCTTCGGCACGGTCGTTCGGCTAGACGTTCCCGCGGCGTGATCCGGGCGCTCCTGGTCGATGACGAGGCGCCGGCCCGGTCGGAGCTGCGCTATCTGCTCGCGGCCCACCCGGAGGTCGAGGTCGTCGGAGAGGCCGCGAGTGCGGCGGAGGCTCTCAAGCTCGCGAGCGTCGTTCCCTACGACGTGGTCTTCCTCGATGTCGAGATGCCGGGGCTGTCCGGGCTCGAGGCGGCGCGGCTCGTGCGCGGCAGGGCGGGGCGGCCTCAGCTCGTCTTCGTCACCGCCCACGAGCAGTACGCGATCGATGCGTTCGTGGTCGAGGCCCTGGACTACCTCCTGAAGCCGGTGGAGCCGGAACGCCTGGCCCAGGTCGTGCGGCGTCTCTCCGCAGCTCGGCGACCAGCGGCGGCGCCCGTCGAGAAGATCCCCGTCGTCAGCGGCGGGCAGACGGCGCTGCTCGACTGGGACGACGTGCACTACGCGCAGGCCGACGGCGACTACAGCCGGATCCACACCTACGACCGCTCCTACCTGTGCACGCAGTCGTTGCGGCAGCTCGAGGGCGCGCTTCCGGGCCGCTTCGCGCGGATCCATCGCTCGTACCTCGTGAACCTCGCGAAGGTGGCCGCGGTCAAGCGTGCCGGGCCCGACCGGCTCAGGCTCGCGCTCGACGACAGAGATCGCACGGAGCTCGACGTCTCGCGTCGCCAGAGCAAGGCCGTCCGCGAGCGACTTCGTATCTAGAGCGGTGTCGTGAGCAGACCAATCGGTTCGACCGGTCGGTTCAGACGAACGCGCGAGCAGAGCCCGCGCGTTCTGACGGCGGCACCGCAAGCGGTGCCTTAGTGCCGGCGGACGCTCTCGGCCTTGCGCTTGCGGCGGCAGGCCTGCACGCCCTCTGGAATCTGCTGCTGGCGCGGGAGCGAGACACCGAGGCGGCTACGGCGGTTGCGCTGATCGTCCTCGTCCTCGCGCTCGTCCTGCCTGCGGCGCTCACCTGGCGGGTCGAGGGGGCGGCGGTGCCGTTCGTGCTCTGCTCGGCCGCGCTCGAGCTGTCCTACGTCGCCCTGCTGGCGGCCGCGTACCGGCGGTTCGAGCTGAGCCTCGTCTACCCGGTTGCCCGCGGGATAGCTCCGGTGCTCGCGCTCGTCATGGTGGTCGTCGCCGGAGGGGCTCGGCCGTCCGCGGTCGGGATCGTCGGAGTGCTGGCAGTCGGAGCGGGGGTGCTGCTCGTGCGAGGCCTCCGCGGGAGTCTTGGCGGGCTCGTCTTCGGTGTCGTCATCGCGGCCGCGATCGCGGGGTACACGGTGGTCGACCGCTACGGGATTCACCACGCGAGCGCGGCGCCGTACTTGCTGCTCGTGATGCTCGGGCCGGCCATCGCCTACCCGTTCTGGGTGGGGAGGCGACGCGTCGTGGCCGCGCTTGGCCCGGCGACCGTAGTCGTGGGCGGGGCCTCGGCAGGCGCGTACCTGCTCGTGCTTCTCGCTCTGCGTCTCGCGAGTGCTCCGGCCGTCGCGGCCGTGCGCGAGTCGAGCGTGGTGATCGCGACGGGGCTCGCAGCCGTCGTTCTGGGCGAGCGAGTCGGCCCTGCCCGCCTGGCGGGGGCGGCCCTGGTCGCCGCCGGGGTCGCTCTACTGGCCGTTTCGTAGCTGTCCAGACACCGTGTTAAAGCATGCGCAGGAGCTCGCGCAGCTCCGCCGGTGATTCGAGGACGAGGTCGGCGAATTCGCGCAGGCCCGGCGGGGACTCCGCCGAGGCGAGCGCGACCCGAACCGCCACTTCGAGCCCGTCGAGGCCGCGGAACGCGTCGAGATCGGTCGTGTCGTCGCCCGCGTAGAGCGCCCGTCGTAGGCCGTGTTCCACGAGCAACGAGCGGACGGCCGTTCCCTTGTCCGCCTCGACAGGCGGCCTCAGCTCGAGCACCTTCCGCCCCCAGCGGGCCTCGAGCCCAAGCGCCCGCGCCCGCTCCGCCACCTGCGCGAGCCCGGCGCGGGCCGCGTCCTCGTCCGCAGCCTCGCGCCAGTGGAACGCGACGGTGAGACCCTTGTCCTCCACCCACGGCCAGTCGAAGCCGGCGAGCAGCCTGAGCGGCGCGCGCCAGGCGTCCGCCTCGGGAGCCAGCTCCAGCCCGTGCACGCCCACGTAGAAGATCCCGTCGATGCCGACGAGGCGCCGCGCCGCCGCGCCCGTCCGCCCGCTGATGCAGGCGACCAGCGCGTAGCGAGGCACCAAACGCCGCAGCTCCGCCCGCGTCTCTTCCGGCACCTCCGCCAGCTCGGGCCGGGCGACGATCGGCGCGAGCGTCCCGTCAACGTCCAGCAGCACCGCCGCCCGTCGTGGGTCGGCCACGAGCGGCTCGATCAGGCGTGACGCGTCCTCCACAGGCCGCAGAATACGACGGTGCGGCTCGTCGCCATCGGCCTGGTCGCGGGCCTCTTCAGCGCGCTCTTCGGCGTCGGTGGCGGGACGGTGGTCGTGCCGCTCCTCATGCTTGCCGCCGGCTTCCGGCCGAGGCCCGCGATGGCGACCTCCCTGGCCGCGATCACGTTGATCTCGCTCGTCGGCGCCGTCACCTACGCGCTCCACGGCGAGGTCAAGCCCGGCGCCGCGGCCGTGATCGGCTTACCCGCCGTCGTGGGAGCCGTGGCGGGAGCGATCCTCCAGCAGCGGCTCGCGACCCGCATGCTCTCGCTGGCCTTCGCAGCCCTCCTAGCCGGACTCGGCGTCTGGCTGCTGGTCTGATGTGGGCGCTCCTGGCCGCCGCTCTTCTCGGCCTGATCGGCGGCGTCCTGGCCGGCCTGTTCGGAGTCGGCGGCGGAATCCTGTTCGTTCCGACCCTGACCCTCGTGCTCGGGCTGACCCAGATCCACGCCGAGGCGACCTCGCTGTTGGCGATTCTCCCGGCCGCGGTCGCCGGCGCGTGGCGTCAGCGGAGCTACGGCAACGTTCGCTGGCGCGCCGCCCTCGTGCTCGGAATCGCCGCGGTCGCCGGAGTCGAGGCCGGCGTCCAGATCGCGGAGGCCCTCCCCGAGCACGCCCTGCGCCGCCTCTTCGGCGCGCTCATGATTCTCGTCGCCGCCCAGATCGCCTGGCGTGCATGGCGCCGACCGGCCTATCCTTCGAGGCGATGACCGGGCACGAGGACGTCTGGATTCCGCTCGTCGACGAGCCGATCGGAACGATCGTCGCTCAGATCCAGCAAGAGAGCCCGGAGATCGACCTCCTCGTCGACTCTCCCCGCAAGCTGCTTGCCTTTCGCACCTTCGCCTACATCCGGGTCGGGATCCTCCTCGGGCGCCTGCTGGTCGAGAACGACCTCGAGCCTGGCGGCGGAAAGGAGAACTGGGCCGAAGAGCTGCTGAAAGACCCTCGCTACCACGAGCAGGTCGTGCGGGAGGTGCGCGCCGTCGCAGAGGAGATCGCCGCCGACCCTGCCTACGCCGGCGACCCGCTGCTCGGTCCCGACGACGACGCGAGAGAGCGCTTCCTCGAGTTCGCCAAGCGCCGCCTCGCCGCCGACGCGTAATCAAGACGATCAGCGGCAGGCGCTACAAGCGCCGCGGAGCACGATGTCGTGCGCCGCGACGGCATACCCGCTGCTGTGCTCGACGTCCTTGATAACGCGCTCGAGCCGCTCGTCGGCGAAGACCTCGATCTTGCCGCAGTCGTCGCAGACGATGTGGTGGTGATGGTCCTCGGCCTCCCGGACGGGCTCGAAGCGCATGACCCCGTCCCCGAGGTCGAGGCGCTGGACGAGACGCTTCTCGGCCAGCACGTCCAGCACGCGGTACACGCTCGCGAGGCCGATCGGCTCGCCGGCCGCCTGGAGGTTCCGGTGGATCTCCTGGGCGCCGACGCAGCACCGCTGACGGTCGAGAAAGTCGATCACTCGGGCGCGGGCGGATCCCCGCCGGTAGCCCGCCGACCGCAGCTCGGCGAGCGCGCGCTCGGCCCACATCGTCTTCTTGGCCACCCGAAGATGGTAACGGTTCTCGACACGACTGACGAGAATCGTTATCGTCTTCGCGGTGTTGAGAATCATTCCCGCATCGCTGCTGGCCGCCCTGGTCGTGTCCGGCTGCGGCGCCTCGACGGGCGCGAACGGAAAACGGACCGTGGTCGCGGCGTTCTATCCGCTCGCCTTCGTCGCCCAGGATCTGGGCGGGATGAAGGTCGACGTCGAGAATCTCACCCCGCCGGGCGCCGAGCCGCACGACATCGAGCTCACTCCCGGCGACGTCGCCCGCATCCAGCGAGCCGACGTCGTCATCTATCTCGCGCACGGTTTTCAACCGGCGATCGAGCAGGCGGTCGCAGGAGCCAACGGGAAGCGGCTCGACGCGCTCGCCGGGATCGGCCTGCGCCGAGGCGTCGGCGATGAGGCCGGCAAGACCGACCCGCACGTCTGGCTCGACCCCGTGCTGTTCGCGCACATCGTTCGGCGAATCGGCTCGACGCTCGGGTACACCGGGCGCGCACAGGCCCTCTCGCGCCGGCTAGCCGCGCTTGATCGCGAGTACCAGTCAGGGCTCGCCGACTGCGTCCGGCGCGACTTCGTCACCAGCCACGCGGCCTTCGGATATCTCGCCGCCCGGTACCACCTCCACCAGATCGCGATCACGGGCATCGATCCCGAGTCGGAGCCGAGCCCTCAGCGACTGCGCTCGCTCATCGACCTCGTCCGGCGCAGGCACGTGACGACCGTCTTCTTCGAGCGGCTCGTCTCGCCGAAGCTTGCGGAAACGGTTGCCCGCGATGCCCATGCAAAGGCGGCGGTGCTCGATCCGATCGAAGGGCTGACCTCCTCCGAGCAGGCCCGCGGCGCCGACTACTTCTCGTTGATGCGCCAGAACCTGGCTCAGCTGAGAACTGCGCTCGGATGCCGCTAGCGGTCGAGCTCGTCGGGGTCGACTTCGCGTACCAGCACGGGCAGCCTGTCCTGCGCGACGTGTCGCTGGGGATCGACGCGGGCGAGTTCGTGTCGATCGCCGGGCCCAACGGCGGCGGCAAGACGACCTTGCTTCGTCTCGCCTTGGGCCTCGAGCGCCCTAGGGCCGGGCAGGTGCGGCTGTTCGGCGAGCCCGCGCATCGCTTTGGCGATCGTGCACGGCTCGGCTACCTCGCCCAGCGCGCCCAGCTGGGTATTCAAGCCCCGGCGACCGTGCGCGAGGTCGTCGCTGCCGGCCGGTCCGCGCTCAATCCGTTTGGCCGCCTCGACTCGAGCGACCGAGACGCAGTCGACCAGGCGATCGAGCGGGTCGGCCTCGCGACGCTCGCACAGCGACCGCTCACCCGGCTCTCGGGTGGACAGCAGCAGCGCGCGTTCATCGCGAAGGCGCTCGTGACCGACCCCAAGCTCCTTGCGCTGGACGAGCCGACGGCAGGCGTCGACGTCGCGGCCCAGGAGGCGCTCGCGGAGCTCCTCGGCAGCCTCCATCGCGAGCTCGGCGCGACCATCCTCTATGTCTCCCACGAGTTCGGCGCGATCGAGCACGTCGTCGAGCGACTCGTGCTCGTCCGCGAGCGAATCGTCTTCGACGGCGCGCCTGCGTTGCTGCCCGGGCTCTGGCACGACCCCTCTCACGTCCATGTTTGAGTTCGAGTTCATGCGGCTCGCGTTCGCGGCGGGGGCGATCGTCGGCCTGCTCGCGCCGGTCGTCGGGTTCTTCCTCGTGCAACGGCAAATGAGCCTGATCGGCGACGGAATCGGTCACGTCGCCTTCGCGGGGGTGGCCGCCGGCTACCTGCTCGGCATCTCACCGGTCTGGACCGCGCTGGCGGCGGCGATCGCCGGCGCGGCCGCGATCGAATGGCTGCGCGCGCATCGCAAAGCCGCCGGGGATCAGGCGCTCGCGCTGGTCTTCTACACGGGCATCGCGGGTGGCGTCGTGCTCATCTCCGCCGCGGGCGCCCTCAACGCGAACCTGTTCACCTACCTGTTCGGCTCGATCCTCACCGTCACCCGCGGCGATCTGGTCACGATCGCGGTGCTCGGTTTCGGCGCGCTCGCGCTCGTCGCCGTGTTGCTGCGGGCGCTGCTGGCCGTCGCGATCGACGAGGAGGGCGCTCGTGTCGCCGGGCTGCCGGTCCCGGTCCTGAACGGTGTCGTCTCGATGCTCGCCGCGCTGACGATCGCAATCTCGATGCGGATCGTCGGCATCCTGCTGATCGCCGCGCTGATGGTCCTGCCGGTGATAGCCGCGCAGCGAATCGCGTGGAGCCTTCGCTCGACGATGGGTCTCTCGATCGCGATCGGTCTCGGCTCCGTGCTCGCCGGGCTGACGGCGTCCTACTACGCGAACCTGCCTCCCGGAGGGACGATCGTCCTGACCGCGAGCGGGTTCTTCCTCGCCGCCGCCGCGCTCGAAGCGCTCCGGTCGCGAGCGTAGGCGGAAGGCGACGCAGCGGGCAGGATCGGGCGGCCCCTGCGCGTAACCCGACGCTGTGCGGGGATTTGTCGATAATGCGGGGAGGGTGGCGAAGCGGCTCTGTCTCAGCCTGCTCCTGACGGGGATCCTGCTGCTCGCGGCCGGCTCGGCCGGCGCGGGCCGCTCCGCCACGAGCCCGAGCGCCTCGGCGCGGGCCTTCGCGATCAGCGTGGTCGTGCCCGGCCAGATCGGCAGCGGAGCGGGCTCGGTCACGGCGCCCCCCGAGCACACGGCGTTCGGTTCGGGCTTCGCCTACCCCGCCGACGGCACCTCGGTGACGACCGGCTCGCTCGCGACCTCCGCCTCGGCGAGCGCCGGCTCGACGGCGACCGCGGGGAGCTCGGGCGAGGTCAACGCGCTCGTCCTCTTCGGCGGCGAGATCGTCGCCTCGTCGGTGAAGGGCGAGGCGGACGCCTCCACGACCGGTCGATCGGCGAGCGGCAACCTCTCCGGCTCGAGCGTCTCGGGCCTGACCGTCCTCGGCCAGCCGGTCGCGGTCGCACCGAACGGGCGCGTCGCGCTCGCCGACTGGGGGTACCTGGTCACGCTCGAGCAGAGCACGGAGACGAGCACCGCCGCCGGCGGCATGCAGGGCTTCCACGGCTCGGTGACCGCGCTCGACGTGCATCTGACCGCGGCGCACGGCGGGCTGCCGGCGGGCTCGCAGATCCAGGTCGGCTACGCCGAGGTGCAGGTGCAGGCGGGCGTAGCACCGCCGCGGAAGAAGCCGCCGAGCCCGAAGGCCAAGAAGCAGAAGACCCCGTCGCCCCCCGAGCTCCCCACGGGTGAGCGCCGGGGCCCGGCGCCGCTGCTGCCGATCCCGACCGGCCTCCAGCCGCAGCTCACCGCCGGCCGCTACGTCTTCCCGGTCTACGGCCCCTCCTCGTACATCGACACGTTCGGCGCACCGCGAGCCGACGTGAGCTACCACCACGGCGACGACATCTTCGCCCCGCTCGGCGCGCCGGTTCTCGCCTGCGCGGACGGATTCGTCTTCTCTGTCGGGTGGAACGACATCGGCGGCAACCGCCTCTGGCTGAAGGACACGCAGGGGAACGAGTTCTACTACGCGCACCTCTCCGCGTACTCGCCGCTCGCACAGAACGGACGGCGGGTGAAGGCGGGCCAAGTGCTCGGCTTCGTCGGGAACACCGGTGACGCCGAGGGCACGCCGACCCACCTGCACTTCGAGGTTCACCCGGTTTCGCTCCTCTTCATGGGCTACGACGGGGCCGTCGACCCGACCCCCTACCTGGACGCCTGGAAGCGGCTCCAGGACGTGAGCTTCGAGAACGTTGCCGGGTGGGTGCCGCTCGCCGGCGTCACCGATCCCGCGCCGAAGCCGGCCGCGATCCTGCTCCAGGTCTCGGACATCTCCGAGGCCAGCGGTCTCGACCCTGGCTCGTTGCAGCGGGCGATCGCGGCCAGCATCAACGCGGAGGGTGACCGGGCGCTGCTCAGATCGCTCGGCTACCGCCCCGGGCCAAACGCCGACCTGGGTCGCGGCTAAGGCACTCGCTTGCGACGCCGACCATAGAGGCCGTGCCGCCGAGGCATCGCTTGCGATGCCGGTTCGAAGGCCGTGCCGGCTCTGCCGGTGCGGCCGTCGATATCCGGTGCGGCCGTCTTAACTAGCTCGAGTTCCCGCTCGAGTCGCCGCCGTAGCCGAACTCCTCGTCCTCGCCGAAGACCTTGTCCTTCAGCCAGCGGCGGGTCTCCGGGCCCGTCAGCGGGTTGAAGAGGATCCCGAGGGCGATCCCGGCCAGGAGGAGGGTGCCGTTGCGGCCCTTATGGCCCTCCTTGCCCTGGACGCGGTTCGCGGCCGAGCGCAGGTCCTCGATCGCCGAGCGAAGCTGGTCCTGAATCTCCTTGTCGCTCGCGACCTTGGTCGCGACGCCGGTCATGCCGCGCTTGCCGATCAGCTCGTCGTAGACGTCCCGGGCGGTGTTGAAGGCGCTGCGAAGGTTCTCGCGCAGCTCCTCGTCCTGGATCGCCCGCGTCACGTAGGGCTTGACGTCGGCGACTCTGTCTTTTGCCTTGTAGGCCATCGGGCAGGCCGTCCTTTCGCTCGTTTGCAGCGGGGATTCTCTACCCTCGCCGCGCCGCGTGCTAAACAGGCGTGTTTTCTAGGCGGGCAGGGCGGCCTGGCGCTCGGCCGGCGGGGCCGGCTGGGGCCGGCGGGTGGCCGACCCGTCGAAGGCCGCCGCGAAGACATCGTCGATCGAGTCCGCCAGGATGAACTCGAGCTCCTTGCGCACCTCCCGCGGCAGCTCCTCCAGGTCGGGCTCGTTCTCCCGCGGGATCACGACACGCTTCAGGCCCGCGCGCTCCGCCGCGAGCGCCTTCTCGCGGAGGCCGCCGATCGGGAGCACCTGGCCGGTAAGGGTGATCTCGCCGGTCATCCCCAGGTCGTCGGCGACCGGAACCCCTCGGACGAGCGAGGCGATCGCGGTCGCGATCGTGATCCCTGCGGAGGGGCCGTCCTTCGGCACCGCCCCGGCGGGGACGTGGATGTGGACGTCGTGGTGGGCGAACCAGTCCTCCGGCAGGCCGAGCTGCTCGGCGCGCGAGCGCACCCAGGAGAGCGCCGCCTGGGCCGACTCCTGCATCACCTCGCCGAGCTGGCCGGTGATCGTGAGCTTCCCCTTGCCCGGGTACGCGGTCGCCTCGATGAAGAGGACGTCGCCGCCGACGGGCGTGAAGGCCAGTCCGGTCGCGACGCCGGGGTCGGCGGTGCGCTTGCGCGGGTCGGCCGGGAAGCGGCGCGGACCGAGCCAGGAGCGCACCTTGCGGACGTCGATCCGAACTCGGTCCTTCTTGCCCTCGGCGATCGCGCGGGCGGTCTTGCGGAGCAGGTCGGCGATCCGCCGCTCCAGGTTGCGGACGCCGGCCTCGCGCGTGTACTCGCGGATGACGACGCGCAAGGGGCTGTCGCCGAGCGTCACCCGTCCGTCCTCCAGCCCGTGCGCCTCGAGCTGCTTCGGGACGAGGTACTTGCGCGCGATCCCGAGCTTTTCGTCCTCGGTGTAGCCGGAGAGGTGGATCACGTCCATCCGGTCGAGCAGCGGCCCGGGGATCGTCTCGAGCTGGTTCGCGGTGCAGATGAACAGCACCTTCGAGAGGTCGAACGGCAGATCGAGGTAGTGGTCGCGGAAGGTCGAGTGCTGCTCGGGGTCGAGCACCTCGAGCATCGCGCTCGCCGGATCGCCGCGGAAGTCGGCGCCCATCTTGTCGATCTCGTCGATCAGGAAGACCGGATTGCGGGATTCGGCGTCGCGGAGCGCGCGGATGATCGTCCCGGGCATCGCGCCGATGTAGGTGCGGCGGTGGCCGCGGATCTCGGCCTCGTCGCGCACCCCGCCCACGGAGATGCGGATGAACTTTCGCCCGAGCGTGCGGGCGATGGACTGCCCGAGCGAGGTCTTGCCCACGCCGGGCGGGCCGACGAAGCAGAGGATCGGGCCGGAGAGGTCGTTCTTCAGCTTCGAGACGGCGAGGTACTCGAGGATTCGCTCCTTCACCTTCTCGAGGTCGTAGTGGTCCTCGTCGAGGATCGTGCGCGCGCGGTCGAGATCGAGGTCGTCCTCGGTCGACTCCCTCCAGGGCAGCGACAGGATCCAGTCCAGGTAGGTGCGGATCACGCCGTACTCGGCGGCGGCCGGAGGCAGCTTCTCGAGCCGTGAGAGCTCCCGGTTCGCGGCCTTCAGCGCCTCCTCCGGAAGCTTCTTCTCGTCGATCTGCTCGCGCAGCTCCTTCAGCTCCGCCTGCTGCTCGTCGCCCTCGCCGAGCTCCTCCTGGATCGCCTTCAGCTGCTGGCGGAGGAAGAACTCCCGCTGGCCCTTCTCCATCTCCGACTGCACCTGAGACTGGATCTTCGAGCCGAGCTCGACCACCTCCAGCTCGCGGTTCAGGATCACGAGCACCGCGCGCAGGCGTGCGGCGGCGTCGGCCTGCTCGAGCAGGCCCTGCTTCTCGTCGGTCTTCAGGCGCAGGGTCGAGGCGACGAGGTGCGAGAGCGCGTTCGGGTCGTCGACGTTGGCGGCCGCGAGCTCGAGCTCCTGCGGGAGGTACGGGACGAGGGAGATCAGGCGGCCGAACTCGGTCTGCACGCTGCGCGTGAGCGCCTCGAGCTCCGGCGTCTCCTCGGTCACGTCCGGCACCTCGCTGAACTCGCCCACCAGGTACGGCTCGTCCTGGATGCGGCCCTCGAGGCGAATGCGGCCGACACCCTGGACGAGGATGCGCAGCGTCCCGTCGGGAACGCGGATCATCTTGTGGACGATCGCGGCGGTGCCGATCTCGTAGAGGTCGTCCCAGCCCGGCTCCTCGGCCTCCTCGTTGCGGACGGTGACGAGCGCGAGCATCCGCTCGCCGGCGACGACGTCGTCGACCAGCTTGACCGAGCGCTCCTGTCCGATCGCCAGCGGCGAGACCGACTGCGGGAAGACGACCGTCTCCTTCAGGGGCAGCACCGGCAGGGTCGGGGGGATCTCGACCTCGCCCTGCTCGAGCTGCTCTTCGAAGCTGAGCTCGGTCACGTGCGGCCTCCGATCGCGATCGAGACGCGCCCGGCCTTCGCCTGCTTGGCGGCGATCGGCAGCACGACGGTCAGGATGCCGCGCTCGTAGCGGGCGCTCGCGGCCGCCGTGTCCACCGGCTCGTCGAGCTGGATCCGGCGCTGAAACGGCCCGTACTCAATCTCCATCTGCTGGTAGCGGCCCCGGAAGGCGGGACGGCGGCGCTCGCCGGCGACGACGAGCACGTGGTCGGCGGCGATTACCTGGATCGTGGTCGGGTCGACTCCGGGCAGCTCGACGAAGACGCGCAGCTCCGGCGGGTCGTCGCCGCGGACGCAGTCGGCCTGCGGGCGGAAGCCGCGCCGAGCACCCGCGAAGCGCGGGACCTGCCAGAGCTCGTCGATCAGCTCGTTGATCTCGTCGTGCAGGCGGTCGATGTCGTTGCGTCTCTTCATCCCTCTCCGGGTAAACGTTAGCCGGGCCGTCAGGGGTGCCCTTGACAGCCGGGAGGACTCTGCTAAGTTAGCCATCGCTAGCTTAGCGCCGACTAACTATCGCACTCCGAAGGAGCCGCTGCATGGAGCGCTGGACGCGCCTGATTCTCAGGTACCGCTGGCCGGTTCTGGCCGTCTGGGTCGTCGTCCTGCTCGGGGGCGGATACGCGAGCGGGAAGCTCTCCGCCCTGCTCTCGAACACGTTCACGATGCCGGGCACCGACTCGGAGCGAGCGCGGACGATCCTGGAGCAGCACTACGGCGACCGCTCCGACGGCGCGTTCACCGTCGTGTACCAGGTCCGGAACTCCGACGACCAAGCGCTACGCGTCCGCCTTCAGCATGGGCTCGCGCGCGCGGCGAAGGAGGTGCCCACGGGCCGGGCGCGGCCGCTCGTGCGCGGCGGCGACCACGTCCTCTACGGCGACATCGTCTCGACGCTCAACCTCGCGGACGCGAAGGAGTACACGGACGACATCCTCCAGGCGCTCCCGAGCGGGAACGGCGTGCGGCCGTACGTCACCGGCCAGGCTGCGATCCAGCACGACCTCGACCCGATCTTCAACGAGGACCTGAAGACGGGCGAGCTGTTGATCGCGGTGCCGATCGCCCTCCTCGTGCTGCTCGTCGTCTTCGGCCTCTCGGCGGCGGTGACGATCCCGCTGCTGTTCGCCGCCTGCACGATCATGGGCACACTCGGCGCGGTCTACGTCTTCGCCCACTACGTCACGATGGCGACATACGTGACGAACCTCGTCCAGCTGATCGGGCTGGGGATCGCGGTCGACTACTCGCTGCTCATCGTCTACCGCTTCCGGGAGGAGCTCGCCCGCAACGGCTCGAAGGACGAGGCGATCGTCAGGACGATGGCCACCGCCGGGCGCGCGGTCGTCTTCTCCGGCGCGACGGTGGCGATCGGGCTGGCGCTGCTGCTGTTCATGCCATCGCCGTTCATGCGCTCGATGGGGATCGG
>DASXQY010000116.1:0-1560 GCA_036506915.1 Gaiellaceae bacterium
CTATCCGGGCCGGCTGACCGAACACGTCGAGCGGCTGGCCCACCACGCCTGGCGGGGCGAGATGTGGGAGAAGGCGGTCACGTACCTCCGGCAGGCCGGGGCCAAGGCATTCGCCCGCTCGGCCAACCGCGAGTCGGTGGCCTGCCTGGAGCAGGCGCGGGCGGCGCTGTCCCGACTCCCGGACAGGCGCGAGAGGCGGGAGCAGACGATCGACCTCCTCTTCGAGTTGCGGACATCGCTATATGTGCTCGGCGAGATGCCGAAGGTCGCCGAGTGTCTTCGGGAGGCCGAGGAGCTCGCCCGGCGCCTCGACGACCGGCGGCGGCTCGGGTGGGTGTCCGTGTACACGAGCCAGTACCTCGGGGTGATCGGGGACCCGACCCGCGCGCGCGCGTTCGCCGAGACGGGACTGGCGCTGGCCGAGTCGCTCGGCGATCTCCCGCTCACCGTTGCGGCCGACACGTATCTCGGCCTGGCGTGCCTCATCGCCGGAGACTTGTGTCAGGCCGAGGCGTGCTTTCGGCGGCTCGCGCAGGCGCTGGGGCCCGACCTGAGCCGCGAGCGATTCGGCCTGACCGCGTTCCCCGGGGTCTTGGCCCACGCCTACCTCGCCGCGACGCTGGCCGAGCGCGGGCGGTTCATCGAAGGGCTTCCGCACGGCGAGACAGGGCTCGGCCTGGCCGAGGCCCTCGACCATCCGTACACCCTCGCGCTGGCGTGCATGAGCTTGGGTACCCTGTGGCGACTCAAGGGGGAGCTTGGCCAGGCGACCGTCGCGTTGGAGCGCGCGCTCGCCGTGTACCGCGAGTCGGGCAGCCCGTTCATGCCGGCCGTCTCCGGCCAGCTGGGAGCGGTCTACGCTCAGTCAGGACGGGTCGCGGAGGGGCTGGTCTTGCTGGACGACAGCGTGCCGGCTATGGAGCAACGGGGCCTGCTGCTCTTCCATTCGCTCGCTCTCCTCATGCGGGGCGACGCCTTGCGGCGGGACGGGCGGCTCGACCACGCGCTCGCCGATGCGGAACGAACGCTGCGGCTCACCCGGGAGCGCGGCGAGCGCGGCCGCGAGGCGTATTGCCTTCGCCTTCTCGGCGAGATCGCGGCCCAGCGCGACCCGCCCGATGCCGAGACGGCCGGGCGTCACTACCGCGAAGCAATGCGGTTGGGTGAAGAACTCGACATGCGCCCCCTTGTCGCCCACTGCTACCTCGGCCTCGGCAAGCTCTACCGCCACACGGGCAAGCGGCAGGACGCACAGGAGCACCTCACCGCCGCAGCGACGATGTACCGCGAGATGGACATGCGGTTCTGGCTCGATCAGGCAGTGGCGGAGATCGCGCGGCAGGATTGAAGATCCGCGGGCGCTCGAGGGCCGAATCCGGGTCGTATGGGCAGGGCTGACAGGCGAACTAGGGGAGGACGATATGGCAGCGACCGTGCGTGGAGCGGTGCGCGAGTTACTGGAACAGACGATCGCGACGATGGACGCGCTGCTCGAGGCCTCGGACCGCGAGCTCACCAAGCCCTCGTCTCACGCGTGCGCACAGGGGAAAGACCTCTGGA
>DASXQY010000117.1:0-11642 GCA_036506915.1 Gaiellaceae bacterium
GGGGTCTTCCGGAGCGAGGACGGTGGCGCGAGCTGGACGCCCGCGAACTCCGGCACCGCCGCCGACTTCATGCCCGAGAACCCCTTCCCGGAGGTCGGGCAATGCGTGCACAAGCTCCTCCTCCACCCGGCGCAGCCGGACCGGCTCTGGCAGCAGAACCACTGCGGTGTCTACCGGTCCGACGACCGCGGTGAGAGCTGGGAACGGCTCGAGGGCAACGGCCTTCCGAGCGGTTTCGGCTTCCCGCTCGCGCTCGATCCCGAGGACCCCGACGCGGCCTATGTCGTTCCCGAGGTCGGCGCGGAGAATCGGGTCACGTGCGACGGCCGGCTCGGCGTCTACCGCACTCGCGACGGCGGCGCCTCCTGGGAGCTCCTGACGAACGGCCTGCCGCAATCGGCGTGGCAGGCGGTGAAGCGCGAGGGCATGTCGTTCGACGGGCTCGACCCGGTCGGGATCTACCTCGGCACGCAGAGCGGCTCCGTCTTCGTCTCGCCCGACGGCGGCGGTGAGTGGCTCGAAGCGGCGCACTACCTGCCGGAGATCCTGTCCATTGAGGCCGTCGAGTGGCCATAGTTCTGCTGCCCTCGCTGCTCGCCACCGAGGCGGGCGGGCAGGGGCGGTTCGAGCTGGAGGCGGCAACCGTCCGAGACGCGCTGCGAGCGCTTCCGATCCGCGACCTGATCTTCGACGAGCGCGGCGACCTCCGGCCGCTCGTGAACGTCTACGTCGACCGCGCCCAGGTCGACGACCTCACCGCCCCGCTGGAGCGCGAGACCGAGATCCGCCTCGTCGCCGCGGTCGCCGGCGGCTGACTCTCAGACGAGCGCCCTGATTGCGCGCAGTGTCCGGTCGATCTCGGCCGGCGTGTTGAGGATGCTCGGCGCGACGCGCGCGTACGACTGTGCATACGGGGTCACGGTGGCGACGATGCCCCGGGCGAGGAGCCGGTCGATGACTTCCTGCGGCGAGTAGCCGTCGACCTCGAAGCACACGAGGCCGGCCGAGAGCGAGCCCGAGCGAGGGGTATGGAGCCTGACATGCCGCATCCGCGCCAGGCCGTCCTTGAACCGCCTGTTCAGCCCGTGCGTGCGCGCCGCGATCCGGGCCTTGCCGATCCGTCCGTGGAAGCGGAACGCCTCCGCCAGCGCCCACCGGTGCTCGAACGAGTGGAACCCTCCCGGCGTCATGACCGCCCCGGGCGTGCCGCTCTCGGTGAAGGACGGGATCGTGTGGGTCACGTGCTGCCAGGCGCTCGGCCTGCCCCAGACGATCCCCGTCCCGCGCGGGCCGAAAAGCCATTTGTGGCAGCCGGCGGCGAAGAAGTCGCAGCCGAGGGCGGGCAGGCGGACGTTCTCGATCCCGAAGCCGTGCACCCCGTCGACGCAGAGCAGGATCCGCTCGGCCTGGCCGCGACCGACGTTGAGCCGGGCAAGCGCGCTGGCGATCCGCTGGATCGGGAGCTTGACGCCGGTGCTCGAATGCACCCACGTCAGCGCGACGACGCGCGTGCGGGGCGTCACCGCGGCGACAATCCGGCGGACGATCTCGTCGGCCGAAGCGGCGGCGCTCCGCTCGTACAGCGGGACTCTCCGCATCGTTGCGCCCGCTCGGTCGGCCTTCAGCCGCAGTGCGTCATGGGTGACGAAGAAGTCGTGCGTCGAGGTCAGCAGCTCCTGCCCCGCCCGCACGTGGAGGCCGTTGTAGAGGAGGGCGAGACCCATCGTCGTGCTGTCTGTGAGCGCGATGTCCGCCGCCCGCGCGCCGGTGTAGCCGGCTGCCGCGCGCAGGACGTCGGCCTCGAGAGCCACGGAGCGCCCGTGGAGGTAACCGACCGGGTCGGCATCGAGCCCCCGCCGGTGGCGCTCGATCGCGCTGCGCACGGGCGCCGGGTGCGACGCGAGCAGGAAGGCACCGAGGTGGACGCGGTCGCGCCGCAACCAAAACTGCGAGCGCACGGCCTGCCAGCCGAGGGGAGCCCGAACGTCGGCCTCGACTTCGGCGGCGAGCGCCTCGGGGCCGAGCGCGGCCGCCGCAGCGAGCGCCGCCCCGCCGCGGGCGAGGAAGTCTCTCCGGTCGAGCGCCATCGCCCTCGCCCGATCGTAGACGGCCGGCCCTGCCGCCGCCCGCGTTCTCGCCGGGTTACCTCGGGTGCAGGTGGATTCCGGCCTGTTCCAGCACCCGCGAGACGAAGGCACGCTTCTCGCCGGTGTATGCCCGGACGTCGTCGCCATAGGTCCGAGCGAGTCTCTGCTTCAGCGCCCCATACTCGGCTACCAGTTCGGAATCACCCCGCAACGCATCGCGGAAGGCAATTCGCTCGCGCCAGAGGTCGCTTCCCGGCTCGGTCAAATGGAGGCTGTGCGTGATCGCCGAAAGTCGAAGCGACGGTTTGCTGAAGTGGTGCGCCTCGTCCGGACGGTGGGGCGCAAAGACGTACGACTGCTCGCGCAGCGGGCCGAACGACGCACGTGACTCCTGAAGATCGCGCACCCCGGCCATGATGTCGATGATCGGCTTCGCGGCGATGCCTGGGATGGCCGTCGAGCCGATGTGGTGAATCCCGTTCTCCAGCCACGGTGCGAGAACGCGAACGAGTACCGCACGCTCCGCCTCGAAGCGGCGGGCCCACTCCGGGTCGTACGGCATGAGCACGATCACGTCACGCGCCACGAGTCACCCCGCGGCGCTCAGGTCAGGCTGGAGCCGCGCGTCTCGCGGCCGAACGCTCCGGCGACGAGGCCGCCCGCAGCCATCACGATTGCGATGAACGTGATCGACCAGGTCGTGCTCCCCGTCGCGTCGTTCAGGTGGCCGAAGATGTACGGCCCCGCGATCGCAGCCGTCTTGCCCACGCCCTCCATCAGGCCGAACGCGCTGGAGCGCAAGCGGGTCGGGAAGGCCTCCGCGGTGTACGGATAGACCGCTCCCCAGGCGCCGAGGTTGAAGAAGCCGACGAAGAACAGCGCCGTGATGTAGACGCCGGGCGAATCCGCCGCCGCGAACGCGTACGCGGAGACGCCGCCGAGGAGCAGGAACGTCGCCAGCGTCGGCTTCCGGCCCACCCTCTCGACCAGCCAGATCGCCGCCGCGTACCCGGGGAACTGCGAGACCGCGCTCAGGGTCAGGAGCAGGTAGACGTCGACGTGGAAGCTCTTCTCGCTCTGGAGCACGAACGGGAGCCAGAGAAAGAGCCCGTAGTACGAGATGTTGAGCGCGATCCAGACGAGCGCGGTCGTCGTCGCCCGGCCGCGCAGGCGCGCCGCGAGCAGCTCGCGTACCGACGAGCGCGGCTCCTCCGGCGCGCTGAACTCGCCGGGCTCGACCGGGCGGCCGGTGATCTCCGTCAACACCTCGGCCGCCTCGCGGGCCCGGCCCCGGCGCGCCAGGAAGTACGGGCTCTCGGGCAGCGTCCGCCGGACGACGAACGCGAGGAACGCCGGGAAAGCCGCCGCGAGGAACAGGTAGCGCCAGCTCCAGTCGCCGAACCGGTCGAAGCTCGGCCCCAGGAAGAGGTACGAGAGCCCCGTCGCGAAGAGCAGCCCGACCGGCCACCAGAAGTCGAGGAAGACGAGCAGCCGCCCGCGCCGCTGGGGAGGCAGGTACTCGGTCAACATCGAGGGGTCGACGACGAGCATCCCGCCGAGGCCGAGGCCCGCCAGGAAGCGGAAGGTCATCACCGACCAGGGCCCCCACGCGAGAGCGGTCGCCGCGGTGAAGACGGCGTACCAGAGGATCGAGTACTGGAAGATCGCGCGCCGGCCAATCCGATCGGCGGCGCCGCCGAGCACGAGCGAGCCGCAGAGCGAGCCGGCGAGCGCGGCGCTGTTGACGAGCCCCTGCATCGCCCCGTTCAGGTGCCAGCTCGCCGCGAAGATCGGCGCGACGAAGCCGACGAGCAGGATCTCCATCGCGACGAACGTCCACGCAGCGCCGGTGACCAGGATCGCCTTCTTGTGGAAGCGCGACAGCCCGCCCTCCCGTAGGACCTGCTCGACGTCCCTGGGCGCCGGAACCGCGATATCTGCCGTCGTCATCTTCCGCTTCAGCTAGGTTTACGACTGTGGGGCGAAAACCTCGGCGAGAGTCTACCAGCCCGCGACCGGCTCACGTCAGCCTGGCGGTCGTGCTGCAGGTGCGTGAAGGACGGCTGGAGGTGTTGCTCTGGCAGCGGGCGCGCGAGCCGTTCCTTGGCGCCTGGTCCCTCCCGGGCGGCTACCTCGAGCCCGGCGAGACCCTCGAGGAGTCGATCCGGCGCCATCTCGCCGTCAAGGTCGACGTGCAGGAGCTCGCCCACCTCGAGCAGCTCGAGACGCTGAGCGACCCGGACCGCAACCCGCTCGAGTGGGAGCTGGCGACCGCCTACCTCGGGCTCGTTCCCGCCGATGTCGACCCCACCGTGCCGGAGGACACGCGCTGGCATCCCGTCTCGCGCCTGCCCGAGCTCGCTTTCGACCACCGCGCGATCGTGCTGGCCGGCCGCGACCGTCTCCGGGCCAAGCTCTCGTACACGAACGCGGGGTTCGCCCTCGCGCCGCCGGTCTTTACCCTCTCGGAGCTGCGCGAGATCTACGTTGCCGCGCTCGGGCACGAGGTCTCGGCTACGAACCTCCAGCGCGTCCTCCTCCGCCGCGGGGTGCTCGAGGCGACGGGCGAGCGTCGCGAGCCGGGACGATCCGGCGGCCGCCCGGCGGCGCTCTATCGCTTCCGCTCGCGGCGGCTCGAGATCACCGACCAGTTCGCGGTTCTACGCCCGCCCGGCTGAGCCAGCCGAAGGCGCGTTAGGTTAGGGGTGACGTGGGTGAGAGCCGGCGATCGCCGTTGAACTTGGGTTCGTTGCTGGCTGCGGTCGAGGCGGCCCCGCCGGTCGCGGCCGCGGACGTGCTCGCCGGCGCGCTGGCGGAGGCGATCGATGCCCGCGAGGTCAGCTTCCTGATTGCCGACTTCAGTGGGCAGTCGCTGATCCGACTGGGCCACTCTGGCGGGGAAGGGCGTCTGCAGGGGAAGGAGACTGCGGAGCGCGTGCCGTTGGCCGGGACGCCGCATGGGCGGGCGCTGGCCGCCCAGGCCGTCGAGGTGATCGCGGAGGATCGCGGCGCTCGGTTGTTCGCCCCGGTGACCAGCCGCGGTGAAGCGGTCGGCGTTCTGGAGTTGGGGCTGGAGGACTTCCCGCTCGAGCAGACGGTTGCCGATGTCGCTCTGGCAGCGCACTTCCTGGCGTACGTGATCATCGCGAACCGCCGCTACACCGATCTCTTCGAGTGGGGTCAGCGCTCGGTACCGCTCTCGCTCGCGGCGGAGATCCAGCATCGGCTGCTGCCTGGTTCGTTCACTTGCGAGGCCGGGCAGTTCACCCTCGCCGCCTGGCTGCAACCGGCGGGTGAGATCGGCGGTGACACCTTCGACTTTTCGCTGGAGCGAGACGCGCTCCATCTGTCGATGACCGACGCGATGGGCCACACGATGGATGCCGCGCTGTTGGCGACCGTCCTGGTCGGAGGCCTCCGGAACGCCCGCCGGCGGGGAGTCGAGCTGGCCGAGCAGGCGCGGCTGGCAAGCGATGCGCTGGCCGACCAGGCCGGCGAGAGCCAGTTCGTCACCGGCCTGGTCGTGCGGATCGATCTGGCCAGAGCCACGGCGGGCATCGTCAACGCCGGCCATCCTCCGCCGCTTCGGCTTCGGGCCGGGCGGGTCGATCAGCTTCGTCTGGAGGCCGACCCCCCGTTTGGGCTGCGGTCCGGACGCGGTTACCGGGTGCAATCGCTGCCGCTGGAGGTCGGCGACCGGCTGATGTTCGTCACCGACGGGATGCTGGAGCGCGACGCCGCGCTCATGAACATCGGTGCCATCCTGACCGCCAGCATCGACATGCATCCGCGCGAGGCGGTGCAGGACCTCACTCACGCGGTTCTCCAGGCCAGCGGCGGGCAGCTACGCGACGACGCCACGGCGCTGTGCCTCGATTGGCACGGCGGTCCTCCCCGGGACCGCGACGCCAGCTCGGGAGCTAACCGCTAAACGGCCGGTCCGAGCGAGACCAAGTGAAAAAGCCCGCAAACGCGGGCCTTTTCTACTACATCGATCGGCTCGAGGGCTGTTATGCCCGGACGAAACCGTTCGTCTTGTGCACGATGACCTCTCCGCCCGTGATCTTCGGCGGATTCGGAAGTGCCGTCTCCAGCTTCTCCTCGCGTACCCAGGTGGCTGTGACGCGAGTCGACTCGTCGGCCTGCGCCGAATTGTCGAAGATGCCGACGGAGCTCATGACGCCGTTGCCGGCCTCGATGAGGTAGTAGCCCTCGAAGCCCGGCAACTTGCTCAGGCGGGGCATCAGGGTCTCGTCGACCTTCTTGGTCAGCTCGTTGGTGCGACTCGTGTCGACACCCTCGTAGCGCCTAATGGTGGCATGCATGTGCTACTCCCAACTGTCACGGTTCAGGTGGAGAACCCGGTTGAGTTCTCCCGAAGCACTCAGGCCCGATGTGACAGTCGAAGAGGTGAACCTCGGAGCCTCGACGGCTTCCGTGTGGAGACCTTCGCGCACCACGTACTGTAGCAAATTTCTTGACAACGTGTGTTTACGTGAATACGTTGTTCTACGTTATCATTCTAGGAGGCGGCGCTGTCCCCATTTTCGGTCACCGTGCAGCACATTCCCGACCGGGAGCTCGGTCCACTTCTGATTCAGCTCGCACAGGCAGGCTTCCACAATCCGGTCATCGAGCCCGCCGATTCCGATGACACCTCGGCCAAGGCGGCGGCTCATGCCGACGGGCGGACGGCCGATCTCCCGGAGGATTGGCGGCTCGTGCGGGAGCGGGACGCCGAGTCCTATCAATGGCCGGAAGAGCGTGAGCGCTACTCGCGCTACCGAGTGTTCATCGGCACGACGCGCGGTGAGGGCGCCGTTCACATCGGACTCGGCGAGACAATTCGCAAGAACAAGTGGGGGCGCGACCGGAAGTACGTCGTCGCGTTTCTGAGCAGTGGGTCGCCGCACCAGCCGCTGGCCGAGTTCGTTGCAGCCGACGATTACGAGGAGACACGCGAGCTCGTCGCCGTCATCCGTGGGAGCGACGGGGGCCGGCGCATGTACGGTGCCGGCGACCCGCTTCCCGGCGTCTACCAGGAACGCTTCCGAACTCAGATGTACAGCGAGCGGGTCGTCTATCCGGGCGTCTGGAACAAGGTCGTGGTCGTCGTGCGCGAGGACGGCGACGAGACGATGCTCAACCACGCGCTGATCCAGGGCCGGCGGCGCTACCGCACGCGGTAATGTCTCGTTTCCGCCACGTGCCGTCACGACCTGAGGACATGGATCCGGACAGCGGGCCTGAGCAGCCAGCAGCGCGAGAGTCTCGGCGAGACAGCCTTCGCCGCCATGGGCGGCGCACCTGGCTCTATACGTGGACCGGCGCTCTCGTCGCTCTGCTCGTGATCCTGATCGCTTTCGTGGTCGCCAACACGCGCAACGTCAAGGTGAGCTGGGTCCTCGGCTCGACGCGCCAGTCGCTCGTCTGGATCATCCTCGTCACGGCGATCCTCGGCTGGCTGTTGGGAATCGTGACGGGCGTGGTCTTCCGATATCGGACGCGCCGCAGGAACTCGGCGAGCTGACCGGTCAAGCAGCGGCCCGAGTCCGCGCCAGCGCCAGGCCGGTAGGCCACGCCACGGCGACGAGGAAGATCGCCGCCCCGGAGAAGATCCCGAGCGCCCCGACGGAGACGGCGACACTAAGTGCATCCGATGACCCGACACCGGACGCGATCAGGGCCGCACCGCTGGCGCCGACCTGCGTGGCCGCGCCCGCGGGACCGATCGGCAGCGCCGCCGCCGCAGCACCGGCGCAGAGGAAGAGGAGCGCGAGCGGAAACGAGAAGCCGACGCCGAGAGTGCCAAGGAGCAGGAACAGCGCGACTGCCCGCAGCAGCCAGCAGGCGGACACGAGCGCCCACGCTTCCGATGCCGCCCGCCGGGAGGTCGTGCGCGGGTTCAACCAGCGCCCGAGCCGGAAGCGCAGGGCCTGCCGGCTCGCGGCCAGGCGCGGCAGGGCGAGGATCACGGCGGCGGCCGCGACTCCGGCGACGGCCACAACCGCGAGGCCGGCGCGCACGCCGATCCCGGCGCCGGGAAATAGGGCCGCAGCAAAGGCGAGCGGCGCCAGGGCGGCGCTGTCGATCAGGCCGAGCATCACGAGGGAGAGGCAGAGCGCACGCACGCCGGCGCGGCAGCCCGGGTAGCGGCGGACGACGGCGACCCGCATCGCATCGTCGAAGCGGCCGGGAAGGACGACTCCGATGAGGGCGGCGCCGCCGTTGCCGGCCGCGAGCGCAAGCACCCCTGGCCGCTCTTCCAGCGTGAACAACCGTCCCCAGCCGTACGCCTTCAGGGCCTGGGCGAGAAGAAGAAGCAGCCCTGCCACCACGAGCAAACCGGGGTTCCCGCTCGCCAGCGGCCAGGAGGTCGTCGCGAAGTGGCGAGCGGCCAGCAGCGCCAAGACGACTACGAGGGCTCCCGACCCGGCGGCGAGCGCCCACCGGCCCTTCCGCGACCGACCGAGACGCCAGAGCGCTCCGACCAGCAGGCGATACCTGCCCTCGAGGACGATCGGCGCAAGCGGAACGGCAATCGCCGCCAGCGGGTCCCGCTGGGGGCGCGCGCTCGGCGGCAAGGGCGGGGCTACGGTCATTGGCCCTCTCCCACGTCGTGACACTAGCCCTTCGTAGGCCTTGTAACGGTCCGCACATTTTTGTGTGTATGCTTGGTGTGCGCGTGGACCTAGCGCGGAAGCCGTCGAGGCGCCGAAGTTCCTCTCCGACTGCCACACCGGGCCTGAGTGCCGAGAGAGCCCGTCCGGGCGCTCTTGCCTCGATCGAGAGAGGAGCCACAGATGAGTCCGACCGCACAGTCCTACGAGGGTGAGGGCGGCGCCGAGCGGCGCGCGCAAAGAGCGTTGACGGACAAGGTCGCCGTTCGGCTGGTTCAGCGGAGCGCGTGGACCAACCTGAAGTGGAGCACCTGGAGCTGGCGACTCGGAATCCGCAGGAGGGCACGGGCGGAGGCGTGAGCGCCAGAATCGAGGCGCCGCGGAGGCACGGGCCTATCGATCCGCGCTGGCCGAAGCGGCGTCTTCAGGTTGGCTCCGCTCGAAGGAAACCCGCTGCAGCGGGTGTGAAGGATGTCGGTGGAACCGCAGCGCGTAGCGCTCACAAGGGCGGATAGGCCGCGCACGTTGCCCTGAGAGCTCTATCCTCGCCTGCCATGGCCGGCGAGGAGCCGGGGGTCGGCGAGCACCTCGGGCCGTACCGGCTCGAGGAGGTCCTCGGCCGGGGCGGCATGGGGATCGTCTTTCGCGCCGCCCGGGAGCCGGACGGCGAGACGGTCGCGCTCAAGGTCCTGCGCCCGGAGCTAGCCGGCGAGGTCTACGAACACCGCTTCGACCGGGAGCGACGCATCGCCAGCGGACTCGAGCATCCGAACCTCCTCCCCATCGTGGACGCCGGCGAGAGCGGCGGGCGGCGCTACGTTGCGGTTCGTTTCGTCGACGGCTGTTCCCTCGCCGAACTGCTCGAGACGGGCGGGCCGCTGTCCGTTCCCGAGCTGCTGCGGCTCGCGGCCGAGATCGGCTCGGCGCTCGACGCCCTCCACGAGCAAGGGCTGATCCACCGCGACATCAAGCCGGCGAACGTGATGCTCGACATGGACGGAACGGCCGCTCTGACCGACTTCGGCCTCGCGAAGGGCGAGGCCTACACGATCCTCACGCGCCCAGGCCAGGTGATGGGCACGCTCGACTACCTGGCGCCGGAGGTGATCAAGGGCGAGCCCGCGACGCCGGCGAGCGATATCTATGCGCTCGGCTGCGTCGCCTTCGAGTGCCTCGCCGGCGCGCCTCCCTTCGTCGGAGGCACCGTCGTCGAGGCGAGCCTCGCCCACATCGGCGAGGAGCCACCCGATCCGGCCGAGCTGCGCGACGACGTTCACGACCGGTTGAGCTGGGCGGTCCGTCAGGCGCTGGCGAAAGAGCCCGGCGATCGCCCAAAAACCGCCACCGCCTACGCGCACCTGCTTCGCGCGGCCGCCTAACCGAGGACCGACGCGTACCTGAGCCGTTGCGCCGGCGTCAGGCCGGACGCGAGCTCGGCGAGCCGCGCCTCGGCGAGCGAGACGAGCCCGTCCACCGCCAGGCAGACGCCGCACACGTAGATCCGAACGGTCCCATCCGTGCTCGAGGTGAGAACCCGGCTTCCATCTGGGCTGAACGAGGCACTTGTCAGGTGCCCCGCGAAGCTGTGTCCGTACAGATAGAGAAGTAGCCGTCCCGTCTGGGTCGGCCACAGCCCGGCGGTAGACGGGCCGGCGGTCACGATCCAGCGCCCGTCTTGGCTGAACGTCGCGTCGTCGACCGCGGCGAAGTGCGCGATCAGGCGGTGCAGCGTCCTCCCTGTGGCGACACTCCAGATCCGAGCCTCGAAATCGACGCTCCCGGTGACGAGCAGCCTGCCGTCGGGGCTGAACGAGACCGAGGTGAGCGCCGCCCGGTGTCCCCGCAGCACGTGAGCGAGCGCGCCGCTCCGTGCGTCCCACAACCTTCCCGTCCCGTCCGCGCTCGCCGTTGCGACCAGCCGGCCGTCCGGGCTGAAAGCAGCGTCCACGACGGGGCCGCGGTGGCCGCGGAGGACGCGCTCGAGGGAACCGCTACCGGCGTCCCAGAGACGAGCGGTGCCGTCGCTCCCGCCCGTGACGACGAGCGTCGCGTCCGGGCTGAGCGCGGCGGTCTCCACCGGCGCCGCTGGCCGGAGCACGTGCAGCAGGTTGCCCCCGTCCGCACGCCAGAGCCGGGCAGTCCCATCGCCGCTCGAGGTCAGGACGACGTCGCCGTCCCGGCTGAACGAACCGCCGGTCACGGGCCCGTCGTGGTGGAGCGTCACGTAGGAGCGGCCATGCCAGATCCGCGCGGTGCCGTCGCGGCTCGTCGTCAACACGCGGCTGTCGTCGGGGCTGAACGACGCGCTGGTGACAGGCCCGCCCTGCGGGAGGGGCTCTTCGGCCGCGCGGCGGTCCTTCACGTTCCAGACCCGGGCGGTGTCGTCGTCCCCCGCGCTCACGGCGAGCTTGCCGTCGCGGCTGAACGAGGCGACGTTGACGGGGCCCCGGTGCCGGCCGAGGAGCCGGAGCTGCGCATTGGTGGGATCCCAGATCCGAGCCGATCCGTCGTCGCTCGCGGTGACGACGCGGTCGCCGGCGGGGTTGAAGGAGGCGCTTCTGACGAAGTCGGCGTGTCCACGCAGTGATGCCAAGAGGTGACCGGTCTGCGCTTCGAAGATCAGCGCCGTCCGGTCCCTGCTCGAGGTCACCACCTGTTTTCCGTCGGGACTGAACGAGGCATCCGTGATGAAGTTCGTCTGTCCGGTGAGCACCGCCACGGTCTTTCCGTCGGGAACCGTCCAGACGCGCGCGGTCCCGTCGGTGCTCGCGGTGACGACGAGCGCGCCGTCGGGACTGAAGTGGGCCCCGCTCACGCGCCCGACGTGGCCGGTGAGCTCGGAGAGGAGCCGCCCGGTGCGCGCGTTCCAGAGCGCCGCCTTCTTGTTGGCGCCCGTCGTCACGACGACCTTCCCGTCCGGGCTGAACGATGTGCT
>DASXQY010000118.1:0-28008 GCA_036506915.1 Gaiellaceae bacterium
GGCCACCACGGAAATCTACGCGTGAAGGACGCGAATGCCGGTCCGCGCCGAAGCCGGCCAGATCCTGGCTTCCGGAAGCCTCTGCGCGACGACCGAGCGGAGCTAGACGCTGCTTGCGCGAGCGCTCAGTTCCTGCGCAACCTCGAACCGCTCGACCGACAGCACCGATCCCCCTACGGCGTTCGCCGCGTTGGTGCGCACGGACCTCGCCACCGACTCGCTCGAGTCGGCCGCGGCCTGGTTCTCCCAGAGGGTGACGGTCATCGTTCGGCCGTCCTCGTAGTCGACGAGAACGTAGCCGCCGGCGAAACCGTCCTGCTCCTGGATCTCCTGGGCCGCCTCGCCGAACGCCTGCACGGCGTCGTCGATGCGTTCCGAAGCCACTTCGTAACGTGCAACACGTGCCTGCATGGCGGGAACCCTAACGGACGCACTGGTGTAGGACCGTCAGTGGTGGACCGGCCACTGGACGACGCGAAGCTCGTCGAGCTGGCAAGGCGCGGCGACCTCCGCGCCTGGGAGACCATCGTGCGCACATACCAGGGGATCGCTTTCCGAACCGCCTACCTGCTCAGCGGGAGCGCCGCCGACGCGGAGGAAGCGGCCCAGGACGGCTTCGTCAAGGCCTACCGGGCCCTGGGCCGCTTCCGGCGCGGGTCGCCGCTCCGGCCCTGGCTCCTGCGGATCGTGGCGAACGAGGCGCGCAACCGACGACGTTCGGCCGGCCGGCGCGATCAGCTCGCGCTGCGCGCGGTCGCAGCGGACCGCCCGGGGGACGCGGTCCCGTCCCCCGAGGCGGCCTTGCTCGCCGGCGAGTCCCGGGAGCGGCTGCTCGAGGCGGTCAACCGGCTCTCGGACGACCATCGCGACGCCGTGGCGTGCCGCTTCTTCCTCGAGCTCTCCGAGGAGGAGACGGCGGCGGCGCTGGGGATCCGGCGCGGGACCGTCAAGTCCCGGCTCGCGCGGGCGCTCGACCGGCTGCGCGAGGACCTCGAGGAGGAGGAGGAGCCGTGACCGAGCTGGAGCAGCGCCTCCTCTCCCTCGGCCCCGAGCTCGCGCTCCCGCCGGAGCCCGACGTCGCCGCGGCGGTGCTCGCACGGCTCGAAGAGCGCCGGCGCCGCCCGTTCCCGTGGCGCCGCGTGGCGATCGCGATCGCCCTCGTGGCGGTAGCGATCGCCGCGGCGTTCGCCGTTCCACAGGCCCGTTCGACGATCCTGCGCTGGTTCCACCTACGCGGCGCGACGATCGAGCGGGTCGAGACGCTGCCGCCGGCGGTCGAGCGCTCCCAGGCCGGCGGCCTCGGGCAGCCGAGCTCGATCGCGGCGGCGGAGCGGATCGTCGGCTTCCACCTGGCGCTGCCGCCGTTCGAGGACGGGGGGCCGAAGCGCGCCTACGTCCTCGACGGTGTGCTCGCGTCGGTGATCGTGCAGGCGCACGGCCGGTCGGTGCTGCTGTCCGAATTCCGGTCGTCGGACTTCGAGTTCCTGAAGAAGGTGACCGACAGCGAGACCTCGGTCGAGCCGGTCCGGATCGACGGCGATCCCGGCTTCTGGGTCGAGGGGCCGAGGCACGCGCTGATCTACCCCGGCGGCTACGGCGAACGGCGAACGATTCTGATCCACGGCAACGTCCTGCTCTGGGTGCACGGCGACCTGACCCTGCGCCTGGAGGGGAAGCTCACGAAGGCGGAGGCGCTCCGCGTCGCTCGCACGGTTCGCTAATCCCCCTCTGGGGGGAGATCCGAGGGTGCTTCTCGGCCGAATACCCAGTACATGCCTGCGGTCGAGCTTCATCTTCTTCCGGAGAACGAGATGGAAAAGGTCGAGCACTGGCGCGCCGAGGAGCTCGTGCGGGCGGGCTACGACCCGAGCGACGCGATTGCGCTTGCGGCCCGGCATGACATCGACCTGCACCTCGCGGTCCGGCTCGTCGAGCACGGCTGTCCGCACGAGCTGGCAATCGACATCCTGATCTAGTCCGGGCTAGTCGCGGCAGGCGTTCCGGCCCGCGGGCAGAATGTCCTGCCCGTGACCCTGGCGTTCATCCCCTCGCCGCACAGCGGCACGATCGACCTCGGCCCGCTGACGATCCACATGTACGGGCTGATGCTGCTGCTTGCGATCGCAGCCTGCATCGTCCTCACGGGGGTCCGCTGGGTGCGGCGCGGCGGCGACTGGGACCTCGTCCTCCGGGTGGCGGTTTGGGGGGTCGCGTTCGGGATCGTCGGCGCGCGCGCCTACCACGACATCACCAACTGGAGCGAGGTCTCGAGCCCGAAGTGGAAGGGAATCTTCGCCGTCTGGGAGGGCGGCCTCGGGGTTTGGGGCGGGATCCTGCTCGGCTGTCTCGCGGGCGCGGTGGTGGTGCGGGTCTCGGGCGCTCGGGTTCGCGACATGATGGACGCTGTCGCGCCCGGCCTCCTGCTGGCGCAGGGGATCGGCCGCTGGGGGAACTGGTTCAACCAGGAGCTCTACGGCAAGCCCACCGACTGGCCGTGGGGCCTGAAGATCGACTTCGAGCACCGGGTCTCGGGCTACGAGAACTTCGCAACCTTCCAGCCGACCTTCCTGTACGAGTTCCTCTACGACCTGGTCGGGGTCGGATTGCTGCTCGCGCTTGATCGCCGCTTCCGCTTCCGGCCGCCGTCCCTGTTCGCGCTCTACGTCTCGTACTACACGTTCGGGCGCTTCTTCGAGGAGCTGATCCGGATCGATCCCGCGCACCACTTCCTGGGCCTACGGCTCAACGCGTGGGTCGCCGCCGTGGTCTTCGTCGTCTCGACGGCGTTCTTCATCTGGTGGCAGTTCCTGCGGGGTGGCGAGGAGGAGCGGAGCCGGCCCCGGCGGCGCGCTCCCGAGGGACCGGCGATGGCCATCCCGAAGGGCCGCGTCCGGTCCTAGCGTTAGCGTGCCGCCGATGATCGTGCGCGAGCTCGAGCTCGACCTCGATGCCTTCGAGGGCCCGTTCGACCTGCTGCTGACGCTGGTGCTGAAGGATGAGCTCGACCTGGCCGAGGTGGACGTGGCCGGGATCGTCGTCGCGTTCTGCGACCGGCTCGCCGAGCGCGGAGAGCTGGATCTCGAGGCATGCGGCGAGTTCCTCGTCCTGGTGGCCGCGCTGCTCGAGCTGAAGGCGCGCGGGCTCTTTCCCGACGAGGAGGCCGAGCTCTCCGAGCTCGAGCCCGAGGAGGCGGCGGAGGAGCTGGCCCGGCGGCTGGCGGAGTACCGGCGCGCCAAGGAGGCCGCGGTGTGGCTGGCGGAGCGGCTCGAGGGGGAGCGCAACCGCTTCTTCCGGCTCGGGCCCGCGCCCCTGGCCCCGCAAGCCGAGCGGCGGCTGGCGCCGCAGGAGCCGGAGCACCTCGCCGCGGTTTTGCGGGCGCTCGCGGCCGAGCCGCCGGCCGTCTCGCTCGCGCACCTGGAGCTGCGCTTCCCGCCGGTCTCGCAGTTCCTCGAGCGCTTCCGCTCGGTATTGAGCCGGCGCAGGGTGTTCGACCTCGACGCAGAAGTGGCGGGGATGTCGCGTGTCGAGCAGGCGGTCGCGTTCCTGGCGCTGCTGGAGCTTCGGCGTACGGAGGAGGTCTCGCTCGAGCAAGCAGCTCCCTTCGCACCAATCCGGGTTCGCCGCGCCGAAGAAGAGAGGAGGGTCGAATGGACGGGGATCGCCCGCTCCGCCTGATCACCGCAAGCCCGGTCGACCGGCTCGCCCGCACGGTCGAAGCGCTGCTCGTGGTCGCCTCGCAGCCGCTATCGGCGGACGACCTGGCCGCCGCGGCGAACGACGACCGCGAGCGGGTCGAGACGGCGCTTGGCCTGCTGGGCGAGCGGTTCTCCGAGGGCCGCAGCGGAATCGTGCTCGAGCACGTCGCGGGCGGTTGGGCGTTCCGGGCGTCGCGGGAGGCCGCCGAGGCGTGCGGGCGGCTGTTCGAGCGGCCGGTCGAGCGCGGGCTCTCGCAGGCGGCGCTGGAGACGCTCGCGGTCATCGCGTACCTGGGGCCGGTGAGCAGGCCCGAGATCGCACGGATCCGCGGGGTCGCGGCCGACTCGGTCGTGGCCGGGCTGGTGGAGCGCGGCCTGATCGCGGAGTCCGGTCGCGAGGAGGGCGCCGGTGGGGCCGTTCGCTACCGGACGACCCCGCTGTTCGAGCGCGTCTTCGGGCTCGAGTCGCTGTCGGAGCTGCCCCGCCTGGACGACCTGGGCGACGACGCGGCCCAGATCCGCGTCCGGCTCGAGTCGGTCGCCGAGCGTCGCCTGGCCTAGCTCGCCCCGTTCACAGACGCCGGATGATCGCCTCGGCCTCGTCTCGCGTGAACGCCCGGAGCGTCTCGGTGTGCTCGGCGCCGTGGCGCTGGAGCTTCATCAGGATCTCAGCGGCGGTGTCGTCGTCCGGGGCCTCGAAGATCTCGACCACGTCATAGCGGCCGAGCGTCACGTAAACCCCGATCAGCTTGCCGCCGGCCTCCTCGATGGTGCGCTCGCCCTCTTCGACCCGCTCGCGCCAGGCGGGCAGGCCGGCGACGCCTTGCGAGGTCCAGCGCATCAGGGTGACGTAATGCGGCACTGCACGCGAATAATGGCGGCGCATGAGGCTCAATGCCTACCTCGCGCGCACGGGAGTCGCCTCACGGCGCAAGGCCGACGAGCTGATCAAGGCCGGCCGGGTTCTCGTCAACGGCGAGCCGGGGCAGCTCAATACCTTCGTCGCCGCCCGAGACCGCGTCGAGGTCGACGGCCGGACGGTCGAGCTCCAGCCGCTCGCCTACGTGCTCCTGCACAAGCCCGCCGGCGTGGTCACGACCGCCCGCGATCCCCAGGGCAGGCCGACTGTGGTCGAGCTCGTCGAGCACGCGGCGCGCGTCGTTCCGGTCGGCCGCCTCGACGCCGACACGACCGGAGCGCTCCTGCTCACCAATGACGGCGACCTCGCGCACCGGCTCGCCCATCCCCGCTACGAGGTGGAGAAGGTCTACGAGGCCGAGGTCGAGGGAGAGCCTTCCGACGACGCGCTCGAGCGGCTTCGCGCGGGCATTGAGCTCGACGACGGGCGGAGCGCGCCGGCACGCGTCAGCCGCCTCGGGCCGCACCGGATAGAGCTCGCGATCCACGAGGGCCGCAAGCACCAGGTCAAGCGGATGCTGGCCGCGGTCGGCCATCCCGTGACCCGGCTCCACCGCAGCCGGTACGCGGGCCTGACGCTCGAAGGGCTCGAGCCCGGCGCATGGCGCGAGCTCGAGCCCTCCGAGAGAGAGCTGCTTAGGTCATCGCAGCCAGCGCCTCGGCCTGGACGATCAGCGCCTGCGCCTGCGCGATCCAGGTCTGGGCCTGGTGCGTGTTGATCGGCGGCCCGCCGAAGGCTGCCGCGTCGAGCGCGTTGCGGATATGCGTGGCCAGCGCGTCCCGCTGCGTCGTCAGCGTCTCGATCTGGTTCTCGATCGATGCGTAGCGGCTGTCGCTCGGGCTGTCGCTCCTGATCGCCCTCGTCGAGGCCTGGAGCGTGCTCATCGCGAACTGCCCGAACGGCGCGTTCAGCTGCTTGTAGGTCAGGCCGAGCCGCCGGACCGTCTTGCGATTCGCCTGCAGGCCGGGAGGCAGCGCCTGGGGCTCCAGCTCGCCCGTGAGGACACGCCCGTCGTGGACGTAGCTGTCCTCGAGACCGAGCAGGCTGAGCATCGTCGGCCGCACGTCCGTGTGATCCGCCCACGTCGTGTCGTCGTTGGCCTGGTGGCGGACCCCCGGCCCGACGAGGCCGAGCCAGTTGGTCGCGATCTCCGGCTGGATGCCGCCATGGTTCCAGGCGAACGTGTTCGTAGCCGGTGTCGTCGGCACGGTGATGCACGGCGAAGTGCAGTTCGGCGCGCCCGTGAACAGGAAGTAGTCGGGTAACGCGAACATCGTGAGCGTCGGCGTCCGCTGCGGATCGGCGGTCACCATGTGGAGCGTCTTCATCTCCACCGGGTCGGCCAGGGCAGCGGTGATGTTCTCGTTGACGCCCGTGTATGGGTTCGTGGCCGTCAGGTTGCCCACTGCACGGCCGAACGCGCGTGTGACCGGCGCCGTCCGCGCCGGGTTCCCGTTCAGGTAGATCGTCGGCGCCATGTCCGCGTGGACGGTGAACGGCGTCGTGATCCCCTGCTGGGTCGCCAGCAGCCCGGTGAGGTTGGCGTTCACCTCGCCCTTGAGGCTGTAGTTGCAGAGCGTCGTGACGCCGTCACAGCCGGCCGGGGTCGGGATCGCGCCGGCGAAGTGATCGCCCTCCTCGGTGGTGACGACGAAGAGGGTGTTCTTCTTCGTGATCCCGTCGGCGGCGAGGCGGTCGAAGAACTGGCCGAACGCCTGGTCGTAGGCCTTCAGCTGGTCGACGTACTCCTTCTCGCCGGGCCCGTGCGTCGTGTGGATCTCGCCCGCCTTGCCGTGCTCGTCGTGCGCGTCCGAGATGTACCCGAACGTGATCGGGATTCCGGCCTCCTGCATCTGCGCGACATAGGACAGAGTCGTCGAGGCGAAGAGGCCGTCGAAGCCCGGGAAGCCAGGCTGGTCGAACTGATCGGTGATCTGCGTCCCGTCGAGCTTCTTGAGGGCCGTCTGCCCGTTCACCGTCGCGTTCGTGCAGTTCGAGGTGGACACGGTGCAGATCGCGGGATTCACGTACTTCGCGCCGAAGAGGCCCTCGAACCCGGTGTAGCCGCCGGGCTCGTCGGGAAGCTGGTCCGCCCGCGCGTGCTCGTTGCCGGCGCAGATGCTGTTCGCCGTCTGGGCGCAGTGGACTGCGAGCCCGACGAAGTCGGTCTGCGCGAGGTTCCGTGCCGCGGTGCCGGGATTGGCCTTCTGAGAGGCGAGGCCCTCGTTCCACTCCGGCGAGCCCTCGCCGAAGACCGTGCTCATGTCCCCGGCCGGATCGGTCGCGGTCGGGCCGTAGACGGTCACGCCGGTCGCATGAGTCTTGGCGAGCGGCGCGGTCAGTGTGAGGCCGGTGCCACCGGCGCCGCCGGTCCCGACCACCGAGATCACGGCTGACTCGGCGTTCGCGCCGGCGTCGATCGTGATCGTCATTCCCACCTTGAAGATCGTGGGAGGGGCACCCACGCTCGCAATCTTGATGTTGGTCGCGCCGATGGCGGCAGGAGCCGCCAGGGTGGTGGGCCCGGCCGCGAAGGCGACCGCCGTGTTGTTCTCGAGCACGACGTTCGCGAGTGCGGTTGCGCCGAAGTCACAGCCCGCGCGCGTGTACGGAACCCAGGGAGCGGGAGTGTTCTGCGGCGAGCCCGAGTCGCCGTTGACCATGTTGAAGTTCGTGTCGGCCGAGGGTGTGGCCGGGTCGGTCGCGGGATTGCCGCCGTCGGTCCCGTCGGTCCAGTACTTGAACGACGAGGACGAGTTGGTCAGACCGTCGCTCCTGAAGTAGCGGTACGAGTTCGAGACCGCCTGTCCGTGCCGGTCGGAGTACATGCCGGTCAGGTTGGTCAGGATCCCGTTCGCGGTGTGCGAGATCAGGACCGTGTGGTTGTTCGTCATCATCGTGCCGTTGTTGCGGATGAAGTTGAGCAGGTTCGGCATCTGCTCCACATCCGAGGGCACGTTCGGGTTGTCCCGCAGGAAGTGGACGTTGTCGAAGACCAGGTAGATGACGTGCTTGACGCCGTTGTCGAGCTGGCAGCCTTTGGCGAGCTTGGCAGGGCCGTTGGCCTTCGCCGACCCGCCTGTCGCCGCTTGTGACGCCCCCAGCGCCGCGACCGTCGTCAGGACGACGACGGCAAGCGCGGCGAAGGCGCTCCTCTTTGCTCTCCCCTTCATCACCTCTCCTTGGTCGGTGGGCGACGCGAATCTAAAGGAGTCCGATGCACGGCTCAACGGCCGGCACCGGTTCGTTACCCGATTGTCATCGAAACCGATATCTCACCTCCCCCAGAGCGTGCGGCCGGGTGATTGCCCGGCCGCACAGTCGGTCACTCTTGGCTAGGTGCCAGGGATCCTGACCAGCAGGAGCTGGCCGTTTTCACGCATGTAGTTCGGCGGGCTGGGGTTGACCTGCGTGTTGATCTCCCAGCCGTGCGCCTGGACGTCGATCAGGAACATGTCCTTCCCGAAGGCCTTCGACGCGTCCACGATTCCGCTCGACTCCCAGTTCCCGAGCTTCTGCCCGGTCGGGTCGGAGCTGTGGTCGACGCGGAGGACCACGTCGAGCGCGCCCGTTTTCAGGTCGTACCGCCAGACGCGCGCGGCCGTCTTCCCGGGCCCGGCAGGCGGCGAGTACTGGTTGTGCGAGCCGGGGTCCTCGGTGATCAGCAGCGCATTCTTCGTCGTCTCGACGTTGTCCGGCTGATGGGCGACGTTCGGGTTGTTGTAGCCGCCCGCGTCGAAGTCGGTGCCCGGCAGGATCGACAGGCTGTGGACCTCGAGCGGGTTCTTCTTGTCGAGCACGATCTTGAAGATGCGCCCGTTCGGGTACGGCCCGGTCGTGCCGGACGGGCCGCGCTTCAGCTTGCCGGTGGTCGCATCCGGGATCGCCCGCGGCTCGCCGGTATCGGCGAAGTAGACGACGTTCGAGTGCTTCCGGTCGTACGCGATGTCCTCGATCCGGATGAACTGGAACGCGTTTGCGACGTTGTTGCTCCAGTACTCCAGCACCCACTGCGGCCCGTCCGGGACGCCCGCCGGCGGCGCCGGGAAGCCGAAGTCGGACGCCCTGACCTCGGTACCGTCGGCCTTCTTGCCGGTCGCGATCATCCGCGGGACCTCGATGAAGTGGCCCGAAACGGAGTTGGCGGCGGTGAGGTCCCCATAGTCGTTGACCGCGGGGTTGTCGGAGACGAACGCGTACAGCGCACCCCGGTCGTTCCAGACGTCGTCGCCGCTCTTCGCGCTGTAGAGGTAGAGCTGGGACGCCGGCGCGTCGAACGTGTCGTCGCCGGAAAGGATCACCGGGTGTTTGTACTTCGGCAGCGCGACCGCGTTCTCGTGGTTGTACCGGCCGATGCCGTAGACCGACCGATACGCACCGGTCGCGACGTCGTACGCGACGACCACGCCGGCCTGCTCGGCTCCGGCGGCGAACGGGGTCGCCGGCCAGGCTGCGCCGGCCCGGTTCACCCAGTCACGCGCTTCCTCGTTGGTGAGGACGAGGTCTCGCTCGAAGCCCTGCCTGTGCGAGACCAGGAAGTTCGAGCAGAAGCGCTGGTAGTTGGCGCCGTTCGGGATCACGTAGCTCCCGGCCAGCGTTCCGCCCGTCTTCCGGTTGAGCGTGAGCTTGCTCAGGAGCGCGTTCGTAAAGTCGCTGCGCGTCGCGGGGAACGGGACGAGCGACGTCTCGTGGTTGACGTACACGTCCACCTGGCCGCCGTGGTGCTTCTCGAGGGCGATCCCGTCCGGGATCGACTCAAACTTGTAGGCGCCGACCGTGTCGCCGACCGTGAGCAGTGGCTTCACCTCGACCCCGGCCGCGACCGGCGCAAGCATCGCGGGCGCCGCGGTGACGAAGCCGCCCGATTTCGGCTTGGCGCTCGCCGTGCCGAGGGCGATCGTCAGGGTCGCCAGCGCCGCGACCGCGAGCACGAGTGCGCGCCGGAGCCTTCCGCCTTCTCGTCTCATCTCTCCCCCTTTGGAGTTGTGACGTTCCTCGGCGCGGCGGCCTGCCGCGCGGCGCAAGTTTACGTCAGCGCGACATAGCTTTCTCGATTACGGCCTGACGAAGCCCATGCGCTCGTACATCTGCTCGAGCGTCGGTGCGGACGCCTCGCGGGCCTTGGCCGCGCCGCGCTCGAGGAGGGCGAGGAGCTCCGGTTCGTCGGCGCGGAGCTGCTCGTAACGCTCCTGGATCGGCAAGAGGAGCGACACGACCGCCTCCGCGACCTCCTCCTTGAAGAGCCCGTAGCCGCGGTTGTCGTAGCGGGACTCGATCTCCGGGATCGGCTCGCCCGTGGCGACGGACATGATCTCGATCAGGTTCGAGATGCCCGGCTTCTCCTCGGGAGCGTGCCTCACGTCGGTCCCCGAGTCGGTGACGGCCGTCTTGAACTTCTTGCGGACGACGTCCGGCGGGTCGACGAGGCGGACGACGCCCTGCGGCGCCCCGCGGGTCGTCGACATCAACCGTTCGGGCTCCTGAAGGTTGCGGATGCGCGCGCCTTCCTCCGGGATCGCGACCTCCGGGACGACGAACGTCTCGCCGAAGCGCTGGTTGAATCGCTCCGCGATGTCGCGCGTCAGCTCGACGTGCTGGCGCTGGTCGTCGCCGACGGGGACCAGGTCGGTCCGGTAGAGGAGGATGTCGGCGGCCATCAGCACTGGGTAGGTGAAGAGGCCCGCCGAGACGAAGTCCTGTTCGGCCGCACGATCCTTGAACTGGGTCATCCGGCGCAGCTCGCCGAAGCTCGTGACCGAGCCGAGCAGCCAGGCCGCCTCGGGGTGGGCGCTGACGTGGCTCTGGACGAAGACGGTCGAGCGGTTGGGGTCGATCCCGGTCGCGAACAACATCGCGGCGAGGTCGAGCGTGGCCTCCCGAAGCTCGGCCGGCTCGAACGGCGTCGTGATCGAGTGCAGGTCGACGATGCAGAAGAAGGCCTCGCCCCGCTCCTGGGTGGCCGCGTACTGGCGGAAGCCGCCGCTGTAGTTGCCGAGCGTCTTCTCGCCGGAGGCTCTGATGCCGGAAAAAATCCGCATGAGGACGTCTCAAGTATCGCAACTAGACTCATCGAACCCATGGCCGTGAACGGCTCACCCGAGCTCCTGATCGTGATGGCCTCCGGTGCGACGCCGGACCAGACCGAGCACGTGCTCGCGCGGCTCCAGGAGGTAGGAGTCCACGCGCGCGTGACGCGCGGGCGCGAAGCGACGGTGATCGGCGCGATCGGGGAGCGCGAACTCCTGGCGACCCTGCCGCTCGAGGGCTACCCGGGCGTCGAGCAGGTGCTGCCGATCCTGAAGCCGTACAAGCTGGTGGCGCGGGAGGTCTCGCCCGACCCGACCGTGATCGAGGTGGACGGACGGCGCCTTGGCGACGAGTTCTTCGGCCTGATCGCGGGGCCTTGCACGGTCGAGTATCGCGAGCAGACGCTCGCGACGGCGCGAGCGGTGGCGGCTGCCGGCGCCACGATGCTGCGCGGGGGTGCGTTCAAGCCGCGAACCTCGCCGTACACGTTCCAGGGGCTCGGCGACGAGGCGCTCGCAATCCTGCGCGAGGCGCGCGAGGAGACGGGCCTGCCGGTCGTCACCGAGCTGATGGACCCGCGGCACGTGGAGGCGGTGCTGGGGGCGGCCGACGTGATCCAGATCGGGGCGCGGAACATGCAGAACTTCATGCTCCTGTCCGAGGTCGGGCGAGCGGACAAGCCGGTGCTGCTGAAGCGCGGGCCGTCGGCGTCGGTCGAGGAGCTGCTGATGGCGGCCGAGTACGTCGCCCGCGAGGGGAACGAGCGGATCATCCTCTGCGAGCGCGGGATCAAGACTTTCGAGCGAACGACGCGGTACACGCTCGATCTCGGCTCGGTGGCGGTGCTGAAGCACGAGACGCACCTGCCGGTGATCGTCGATCCCTCACACGCGGCCGGGCGGCGCGACCTCGTCCTGCCCTTGGCGCGCGCGGCGGCCGCCGTCGGCGCCGACGGGATCATCGTCGAGTCACATCCGCAGCCGGAGGAGGCCCTGTGCGACGGGCCGCAGCAGATCCCAACGGCGGAGTTCGGCGAGTTCGCCGACGAGGTGCGCCGGGTGGTCGAGCTGCTCGGCAAGCGGATCGGCTGACCCCGGGCCCTAGCGGCGGCGGGCGATCGCCGTACTCTTAGCCCATGCCAACCTGTCCTACCTGCGGCCAGGACAACCCGGAGATCGCGCGCTTCTGCCTCGCGTGCGGCGCCGCACTGGGCGTCGACGAGGCGAAGCCGCAGGAGGAACGGCGGTTCGTCAGCGTCCTGTTCGTCGACCTTGTCGGGTTCACCGCCCGCGCCGAGCGGCTCGATCCCGAGGAGGTGCGGGCGATCCTGACCCCGTACCACGACAGCGTCCGGCGGGAGATCGAGTCCTTCGGCGGGGTGGTCGAGAAGTTCGTCGGCGACGCGGTCATGAGCGTCTTCGGCGCGCCCACGGCCTACGGCGACGACGCCGAGCGCGCCGTCCGGGCGGCGCTGGCCGTCCGCGACAGCGTTCGCGAGTTGAACGACGGGGATGCGCGGCTCGATCTCCAGATCCGGATCGCAGTGAACACGGGCGAGGCCCTCGTCGCGCTGGGGGCGCGCCCGAGCATGGGCGAGTCGATGGTCGCGGGCGACGTCGTCAACACCGCGTCGCGGCTCCAACAGGCGGCGCCGGTGAACGGGATCCTCGTCGGCGAGGAGACGTACGCGTCCACCCGCGACGCGATCCGGTACGAGGCGACATCACCGGTTGAGGCGAAGGGCAAGGCGGCCGTCGTCCCGGCCTGGGTGGCGACGGGAGCGCTGGTCGCCGCCGGCGAGCGCACGATCTCGCGGGCGCCGCTGGTCGGTCGCGGCCGCGAGCTCGGAGTCCTCCAGGGCATCTGGGAGCGCGCGGCCGATGAACGGACGCCGCACCTGGTCACGATCTTCGGCGAGGCGGGGGTGGGAAAGACCCGGCTCGGGGCCGAGTTCGGCCGCGTCGTCAGGGAGCTGGGCGGGCGCACGGTCCGAGGCCGCTCCCTTCCCTACCGGGACAGCAGCGCCTACGGGGCGTTCGCGGCGCAGCTCAAGCAGCTCTGCCGCATCTTCGAGAGCGATCCGATCGAGGTCGGGGTCAAGAAGCTGCGCGATTCGGTGACCGAGCTGCTCGGGCCGACGGAGTCGGCGGGGGTGGCCGGCGACCTCGCGATCCTGCTCGGGCTGGACAGCGAGGGCTCGATCGCCGACCGGGAGGCACTCTTCTTCTCGGTCAGACGCTTCATCGAAGCGGTGGCAGGTGACCGGCCGACGATGCTCGTCTTCGAGGACGTCCACTGGGCCGACCGCAGCCTCCTCGACCTAATCGAGCTGCTGGCGGCGCGCCTCCGCGACCTGCCGATCCTGCTGCTCGCGCTCGCCCGCCCGGAGCTGCTCGACGCGAGGCCCGCCTGGGGCGGCGGCCTGCCGGCCTACTCGGCGCTCCCGTTGGAGCAGCTCAAGGAGTCCGAAGCGCGGGAGCTCGCCACCCACCTCCTCGGTGCGGCGGAAAATCATGGCCGCGGCGAGCGGGCCGCCCTCCTCGCCGAGACCGGGGAAGGAAACCCCCTCTTCATCGAGCAGCTCGTCGCAACGCTCGCCGAGACCTCACCGGGAGACGATTCGAAGCTCCCGACGACGATTCGGGGGATCGTTGCCGCCCGGCTCGACGGGCTTCCTCCCGCCGAGCGCGCGGTGCTCCTCGATGCAGCGGTCGGCGGCAAGGTCTTCTGGCGCGGCGCGCTGGAGCGGATGACCGAGGACTCGGAGGGCCTGTCCGAGCTCCTGGGCGCGCTCGAGGGCCGTGACCTGATCCGGCGGCAAACCGTCTCGGCGATCGAAGGGGAGCAGCAGTTCATGTTCAAGCATGTCCTGATCCGGGACGTGGCATACGACCTCCTCCCGCGAGCACGGCGCCGGGAGCGGCACGCGCACGTGGCCCGGTTCCTCGAGGAGGCGACGTCCGAGATCGGCGAGGCGGCGGCCGCGCTCGCCCGCCACTGGCGCGACGCGGGTGAGCCGGAGCGTGCGATCGACTACCTCGTGACGGCGGCCGAGGAGGCCGAGCGCGGCTGGGCCAAGGACCGCGCGGTCGCCTTCTACCGCGAGGCGCTCGAGTTACTACCCGAAGACGACGCGGGGCGTAGAAGCGAGCTCCGCCGTCGACTCGCCCTTGCACGCCAGGCCCTGTACCACGTCATGGACGCGAGGCTGCTCGGGCGCGGCGCGGACGATGCCGCCTAGTCCCTAAGGCGGGAAATCCGCGGGGCTCACGTCGCCGGCGATCTCCTGCACCGACTCGATCTCGTGCAGCCCGAGCTGGACCGAGTGCTGCCGGATCGTCTCCTCGTCCGGCGAGGTGTAGATGCAGTAGGTCCTCACCGTGCCGCTGTCGTCGACGACCACGTGGCTGTGCTCCCAGGTCACCTCCGGAAAGCCCTCCTCGATGATCTTCCGAGAGCGGCGACCGACCTGGGGCATCTCCGCCTCGTCGACGGAGAAGACCCTGAGGATCAGGTACCGAGGCATGACGCGATCCTATCGCGGAGCCTGGTCGAGAGGCGGCGCAGCCTTCGCGGACCCGACGCCCGGATAGCCTGACGGGATGGAGGTGCGGCGGCTGGCGGTGATCGGTACCGGCCTGATTGGCGGGTCGGTCGGCCTGGCGGCCAAGCGCGCCGGGCGGACGGAGGTGGTCGGCTACGACCCCGAGCCGGAGGCGCTCCTGGCCGCGGTCTCGCGGGGTGCCGTCGACCGGCGGGCGGGCTCGCTGGCAGAGGCGGTCGCCGAAGCCGAGCTGGCGGTCGTGGCGGCGCCGGTGGCGCAGCTGGCGCCGCAGGTGCGGGCCGCGCTCGAGGCGAGCCCGGAGGGTTGCACGGTGACCGACGTCGGCTCGACCAAGGTCGGCGTCTGCTCGGCCGCCCTCGGTTCGGCCCGGTTCGTGGGCGGCCATCCCGTGTGCGGCTCGGAGGCGCGCGGAGCCGAGCACGCGAGCACCGAGCTCTTCGAAGGCGCGACGTGGTTCCTGACCCCGCTCGCGGCGACCGATCCCGACCGCTATCGCCTCGTTCACGGCTTCGTCGCGTCGCTCGGCGCGACACCGGTCGCGGTCGATCCGCAGGCGCACGACCGCCTCGTCGCGCTGACGAGCCACCTGCCGCACGCGCTCGCGAACCTGCTCGTCAACCAGGCGGGCGCGACGCGGGTGGAAGGCCACGAACCGCTGGCCGCGGCGGGCGGCTCGCTGCGGGACATGACCCGCGTCGCCGGCGCGAACCCGCGGATCTGGGTCGACATCTTTGTCGAGAACGCCGCGCAGCTCCGCGAGTCGCTCGCCGAGCACCGCCGCCTCGTCGAGCAGCTGGAGGCGGCCCTGGAGGCCGGGGACGCCGGCTTTCTCGCCCGCTGGATCGGGGAGGCGGCCGGGAACCGCCGCGCGATGCTCGCCGACGCCTATCCAGACCCCGGTGCGCTCCAGCAGCTTCGGGTGCACGTCCCCGACCGCCCCGGCGTGCTGGCCGGAATCACCCAGGCGCTCGGCGCCGAGCGGATCAACATCGAGGACTTCGAGCTCCACCACGTCTCGCCGGAGCGCGGCGGCACGCTGACGGTCTTGGTCGCCGGCGAGGAGGAGGCGCGGCGGGCCGCGGCGCTGCTCGAGTCCCAGGGCTACGGCGTGGTCGTCTCGCCGGTCCTGGACGAGCGGTGAGGATTCAGCCGGGGGCAGCGGTTCGTGGGCACATCGCCGTTCCCGGCGACAAGTCGATCTCGCACCGGGCGCTGATGATCGGAGCGATCGGGGAGGGAGAGACCGAGGTGCGCGGGTTCGGCCGCTCGGCGGACACCGAGGCGACGATCGGGGCGCTGCGCGCGCTCGGCGTGACCGTCTACGAGGACGAGATCGACCAGGTCCGGGTCGAAGGCGCGGGCCTCCGCGGGTTGCGCCCGCTGCGGGAGGCGCTCGACTGCGGCAACTCGGGAACGACCCTCCGTCTGCTGGCGGGCATCCTCGCCGGCCAGGAGGGTCGGTTCGAGCTGACCGGGGACGAGTCACTCCGCCGCCGCCCGGTCGATCGCGTGGCGGAGCCGCTCGTGGAGATGGGCGCCCGCGTCAAGACGACGGAGGGCCGCCCGCCCCTCGCGATCGAGGGCGGCGAGCTGCGAGGAATCCGCTACGAGCTACCGGTCGCGAGCGCGCAGGTGAAGTCCTGTGTCCTGCACGCGGGGCTCTATGCGCAGGGCCGGACGATCGTGATCGAGCCGCTGCCGACGCGCGACCACACCGAGATCATGCTCGCGGCCGCCGGCGTGCGCGTCGCGCGCCGGCCGGGGCGGGTGTCGCTCGGGCCGCCGGAGCGCTTGCTGCTCGGCACGGTCCAGGTCCCGGGCGATTTCTCCTCCGCGGCGCCGTTCGTCGTCGCCGCGACCCTCCTGCCGGGATCCGAGCTGACGATCCACGACGTGGGTCTGAATCCGCGCCGGACCGGCCTGCTGAGCGTGCTCGGCCGGATGGGCGCGCGGATCACCGTCTTCCACCGGCGCCGCAGCGGCGGCGAGCCGATGGGCGACCTCGAGGTGCGCTCGGCGGAGCTCGTCGCCACGACCGTGCTGCCGGAGGAGGTTCCGCTCCTCGTCGACGAGCTGCCCCTGTTCGCCCTGGCGGCGGCGTGCGCCCGCGGGGAGAGTCGCGTGGCCGGCGCCTGGGAATTGCGCGTAAAGGAAACGGACCGCATCGAAACCGTGACAACTTCGCTACGGGCCCTTGGCATCCGCATCTCGGCGCGCGATGATGGCTTCGGGGTGAGGGGGGTTCCCACCCGCCCCAGGGGTGGGGGTATGCGCTCTGACGGAGATCATCGGATTGCGATGCTCGGGGCGGTTGCCGGGCTCGTCTCGCGCGAGGGCGTGGAGCTCGAGGGTGCCGAGACGGTCGCGGTAAGCTTCCCCGGGTTCTTCGAGCTGCTCGACTCGGTCACACAACGATGATCGTCGCCATCGACGGGCCGGCCGGCGCCGGCAAGAGCACGGTCGCCCAACGGCTCGCCGAGCGGCTCGGCTTCCGCTACCTCGACACCGGCGCGATGTACCGCGCGCTCACGTGGCTCGCGATCAGCCGCAGCGTTCCGCTCGCGCAGGGCGCGCAGCTCGGCGAGCTCGCGGCGGACAACCCGGTCACGCTCGACGAGCACCGGCGCGTCTGGATCGCGGACACCGACGTCACCTCCTCGATTCGCAAGTCGGACATCGACCGGCTCGTGCCCGTGGTCGCGCGCCACCCGGAGGTGCGCAAGGTGATGCGCGCGCGCCAGCAGGAGCTCGCCGACGACGGCAACGTCGTGATCGAGGGCCGCGACATCGGCACCGTGGTCGCGCCGCAGGCCGAGGTGAAGGTCTACCTGAACGCCGAGCGGGAGATCCGGGCCCAACGGCGCCAGGCTGAGCGGCCCGAGATCGGCGCCGACGCGCTCGCGACCGACCTGCGCCTGCGGGACGAGAGCGACGCCGCCCGCATGCAGCCCGCCGAGGACGCGATCCGGATCGACACGACCGACCTCGACGTCGAGGACGTGGTCGCCCGGATCGAAGACCTCGTGCGAGCCCGCCAGCCGGCCTGAGCCGATGGCGGACGAGCTCGTCGGCACCGTCGCGATCGTCGGCTTTCCCAACGTCGGCAAGTCGACGCTCGTGAACCGGCTGACCGAATCGCGGGCGGCGGTCGTCCACGAGACGCCCGGAGTCACCCGCGACCGCAAGGAGCTCGTCGCCGACTGGAACGGCCGGCGCTTCCGCCTGATCGACACGGGGGGCGTCGACATCGTCGATCCCTCGCCGATCACGCGCTCGATCGCCGAGCAGGCCCGCGCCGCGATCGCGGAGGCCGACCTCGTCCTCTTCGTCACCGACGCGCAGGCGGGCATCACCCCAGGCGACGAGGAACTGGCGGCGATCCTCCGGCGAGCGCGCAAGCCGGTGCTCGTGCTCGCGAACAAGATCGACGACCCGGCGCAGGACGCGCTCGCGCTCGAGTTCCACCGGCTGGGGCTCGGCGACCCGGTCCCGCTCTCGTCCCTGCACGGTCACGGCACCGGCGACCTGCTCGATGCGATCGTGGCGATGCTGCCCGGCTCCGGGCCGGCAGAGGTCGGGGAGGAGGCGATTCGCGTCGCCATACTCGGCCGCCCGAACGTCGGCAAGTCGAGCCTCGTGAACGCTCTCCTCGGCGAGGAGCGGGTGATCGTGTCGGAGCAGCCGGGGACAACCAGGGACGCGATCGACACCGTCCTGCGCCGCGGCGAGCGGGACTTCGTGCTGGTCGACACCGCCGGCCTCCGCCGCAAGCGCAAGCAGCGCCAGGGGATCGAGTACTACTCGGAGCTGCGCGCCCTGGCGGCCGCCGAGCGGGCCGACGTCGCGCTCGTCCTCGTCGACGCGAGCGAAGGCCTGGTGGACCAGGACCTCGCCGTCGCCGACGTGGCGCGGAAGGCGCAGTGCTCGACGATCGTCGTCCTCTCCAAGTGGGACATCGGGCAGACGAAGCTGGAGGAGATTCGTCCGCGGCTGGAGGCTCGTCTCCGCCAGCGCCCGCCGCTCGTCACGGTGTCCGCCAAGACGGGGCGCGGCATCGGTCGCCTGCTCGACCGGATCGAGGAGCAGTTCGACAAGCACACCGCGCGGGTCGGCACCGGGGAGCTGAACCGCTTCCTCGCGGAGCTGCGCGAGGCGCGCCAGCCGCCTTCCCGGAACGGCCGCCGCCTGAACCTGCTCTACGGGACGCAGGTGCAGGTGCGCCCGCCCAGGTTCCGCTTCTTCGTAAACGATCCCGGGCTGATCACGCGCGACTACGGCTACTGGATCGAGAACCAGCTCCGCGACCGCTTCGAGCTCGCGGGCGTGCCCGTCTCGATCGACTTCGTGAGGCGGAGTTAACGAAGGGACCGGGCCTTCACCCTCTGGGCCGGTCCGGCCTGCAGGTCAGTCGCATCGGCCTCGGCCTTGCGGCCCTCGGCCGTCCGGGATACATCAACCTCGGCCACCAGCACGATCTGGAGGGCCGGACCGAAGTCGGAGCCATGGAGCGGCGGGCACACGCCGTCCTGGACGCGGCCTACGACGGAGGCGTCCGGTACGTCGACGCCGCCCGCTCCTACGGCAGGGCGGAGGCGTTTCTCGCCTCCTGGCTCGAGCGCCGCGGTCTCGCACCCGGCGCGGTGACCGTCGGCTCGAAGTGGGGCTATACGTACACGGCGGGATGGCGCGCCGACGCCGAGCAGCACGAGGTCAAGGACCTGTCGGCGGCGACCCTACGACGGCAGGTGGCCGAGAGCCGCGCTCTGCTCGGCCCGCACCTGCGCCTCCACCAGATCCATTCGGCCACGATCGAGAGCGGCGTCTTCGAGGACCGGGTCGTGCTCGACGAGCTCGCCGGGCTGCGCGAGGCGGGCCTGGCGATCGGCTTCACGGCCACCGGGGCGGGGCAGCCCGAGACAATCGAGCGCGCGCTCGAGGTCGGCATCTTCGACACGGTGCAGGCGACCTGGAACCTGCTCGAGCGCTCGGCGGGCCCGATGCTCGCGGAGGCGCACTCGGCCGGGCTCGGCGTGATCGTCAAGGAGGCGCTCGCGAACGGCAGGCTCACCTCCCGCGGCGACGTTCCCTCGCTCCTGGAGCTCTCCGAACGCCGCGGCGCCAGCCCCGACGCGCTCGCGCTCGCCGCTGCGCTGGCCCAGCCCTGGGCGGACGTCGTCCTCAGCGGCGCGGCGACCGTCGCAGCACTGGAGAGCAACCTGACGGCGCTCGAGCTCGACGAACAGCTCGACCCGGAGCTGGAGGCCCTCGCCGAAGAGCCCGCGCGCTACTGGGCGGAGCGGTCGGCGCTCTCTTGGAACTAACGCTAAGTGGTCCGGCGGCCCAGCGCGAACCGGTTCTCGGTCCGGCGCAGGAGCCGGGCGATATTGCCCCGGTGGAGCAAGAAGATCGCGACGGCCGCTCCCGTCGCGAACGCGACAACGAGCCATGAGGTGCCGAAGAGCACGGCGAAGAGGGGCAGGGTCGCCGCCGCGAGAAGCGAGGCGACCGACGTGTAGCGGGTCGCCAGGAAGGCGATGATCCACACGGCGGAGGCTGCCAGCGTCGCCAGCGGCGCCAGGGCGAGGGCGACGCCGCCCGTCGTCGCCACGATCTTGCCCCCGCGGGCGAAGCCGATGAACAGCGGCCGCCAGTGCCCGACCAATGCCGCGATCCCGGCGAGCAGCCCGACGAGCTCGTTCCCGAGCCACACTCCGAGGAGCGCGGCGGCGAGGCCCTTGGCCATGTCGAGCAGCGCTACGCTCAGGCCGATCTTGAAGCCGAGCGTGCGCCACACGTTCGCCGCCCCGGTGTTGCCACTTCCGACCTTGCGGATGTTGACGCCCGTGAGGATCCGCGGCAGCCAGTAGCCCCACGGCATGCTGCCGAGGACGTAGCCGGTCACGATCAGGAGCGCGTCCTTCATTCAGAGAGCCTGCTATCGCGATTGTACGAGGCGGCTACGAGCGACGGACGAGGCGCTGCTCCATCCACCAGTCGATCGTCCGGCGGAGCGTCTCCTCGATCGGCGTATAGCGCAAGCCGAGTGCGCGTGCCGCCTTCGACCCGTCGTACGCGTGACCGTGGACGAGCGTTCGAGCCAGCTCACGGCAGATGTGCGGGGTGTCCCGGCGAATCCATGCGAGCGCTTCCGCGGCCGTCGCCACCGCCATGGCCACGGAGGGAGGCAGCGTGCGCAGCGGCCGCTCGATGCCCGCGATGCGCGCTACCAGCGCCAGCCCCTCTCGAACGGTCAGCGTCGCACCGCTCAGGACGTACCGCTCCCCGGGCTTCCCTTTCGAGCCGGCCAGCAGATGGCCCTCCGTGCAGTCGGCGATGTCGACGAGGCTCAGCGTCGAGTCGACGACCGCCTTCAGCCGCCCGTTCAGGTAGTCGAGCAGGAGCCGAGCCGACCCGGTGGAGCGCCCCGGCCCCTGCACGGACGCGGGGTTCAGGCACACCAGGTCGATCCCGGTCTCGCGCGCAGCCGCGAACACCGCCTGCTCGGCCTCAAACTTCGAGCGCTCGTACTGGGAGAGGAACCAGCCGCGGTGCGGGGATTGCTCCACGCCGATCGTCCCGCTCGCTTCGCCCAGCGTCGCCGCGGACGACGTGTAGACGACGCGCCGCACGCCCGCCCCCGAGGCGGCCCGGACGACCGTCCTCGAGCCCTCGACGTTGACCTCGAACATCGGGGACGGATCGCGGACGCAGAAGGCGTTGGCGCCGGCGGCGTGGTAGACGAGATCGCAGCCCCGCATCGCGGGCGACAGCGCGTCGAGATCGAGGACGTCGCCCCGAACGGGCTCCGCCCCCAGCTCAGCGAGCGCCTGCGCCGAGGCCTCGGACCGGGCCAGCGCCCTGACGGGGTGGCCCTCCTCGAGCAGCCGCTCGACGATCGCCCGGCCGAGGAATCCCGTGCCGCCGGTGACGAGAGTGGTCGTCATTCCTACCGCCCTTCCGAGAAGGACGAGGAGAAGCGGGCGAGATACTCGACCGCCGACATCACCGTGATCGCCGCGGCGGTGATCATCACCCACTCGTCGAGGTACAGCCCACCCAGCTGGTCGCCCCAGCGCGCGATGGCGAGGAAGATGGCGACGAACTGGACGTTCGTCTTGAGCTTGCCCCAGATCGACGGCGCGAAGACGGTCCCCTCCGCCGCGACGACCCCCCGGAGCCCCATGATCAGCAGCTCGCGGCCGATGATGATCGCTGCGATCCAGGGCGAGGCCCGGTTGACGTCGACGAGCGCGATCAGCGCTCCGGAGACGAGCAGCTTGTCGGCGGTCGTGTCGAGAAAGGAGCCGAGCTTCGTCGCCACCGCCCAGCGCCGGGCCAGGTAGCCGTCGGCGAAGTCGGTCACCGCCGCGACGGCGAACACCACCGCCGCGGCGGTGAACGCAGAATCCCGGCCGGGCCCGAGGAGGATCAGGCCCATCACCGCCGGCACGGCCAGGATGCGGGCATAGGTGAGCCCCGAGAGGAGAGATCTCGGCGCGGCCGTTCGGGCGATCACGCCGGCGTCCTCGCAGGTTCGAGCAGGGACCTGACCTCCACAGCGGACGAGAGCCCCAGAGCCCGGTCGGCGAGCGCGCGGGCAGCGCCGTCGTCGATGCCGCGGACAGCTTCCTTGACCGCCGGGATCGCCGGCGCGTTTGCGCTCAGCTCCGTGACCCCGAGCCCGACCAGCACCGGCACTGCCACGGGGTCGGAGGCGAGCTCGCCGCACACCGCGACCAGCTTCCCGTCTGCCGCGTCGGCGACGATCCGGATCAGCCGCAGAACGGACGGGTGCAGGCCGTCTGCGAGCCCGGCGACGGACGCGTTCCCACGTTCGGCAGCCATCGTGTACTGAACGAGGTCGTTCGTCCCGATCGAGAAGAAGTCCACCTCGGGCGCGAAGAGGTTCGCGGCGAGCGCCGCCGCCGGGACCTCGATCATCACGCCGACCTCCAGCTCCTCCGGCACGGCCGTGCCCGACTGCTCGAGCCCTTCCCGTGCGCGCGAGAGAACGGACCTCGCCTGCCGGTACTCCTCCAGCGTGGCCACCATCGGGAACATCACCCTCAGCGGGTGCTCCGCCGCCGCCCGTAGCACCGCCCGCAGCTGCGTCTCCAGGAGCTCCGGCCTCGCCAGCGCCAGCCGGATACCCCGGACGCCCAGGAACGGGTTCGCCTCGGCCTCCGCCGGCAGGTAGGGGAGAGGCTTGTCCGCGCCGACGTCGAGCGTTCGGAGGACGAGCGGCCGACCTTCCAGCCTCTCGGCGATCTCCGCGTACGCGGCGTACTGCTCGTCCTCGGTCGGCATCGAGTCTCGCTCGAGGAACAGGAACTCGGTGCGAAGGAGGCCGACGCCCTCGGCGCCGTTCGCGATCGCGGCCGCGACGTCGTCGGGGGAGCCGATGTTGGCGACGACTTCGACGTGGCGTCCCTCACGGGTCAGGGCGGGCTCGGCGGCGCGTGCGCGGGCCTCCCGGGCCGCCTCGTCTCGCGCCGTCCTCCGCCGCTCGTATTCGGCCACGAGCTCCTCGTCCGGGTCGACGTGGACGACGCCCGCATCGCCGTCCAGGAGCAGCGCGGTGCCCTCCGGAACCGCCAGCAGCGCGTCGCCGAGCCCGACCGCCGCGGGGATCCCGAGCGAGCGGGCGAGGATCGCGCTGTGCGAGGTGGGGCTGCCCGTGGCGGTGGCGATCCCGAGCGCGAGCTCCCGGTCGAGCGAGGCCGTGTCAGCGGGGGTCAGGTCGGCTGCAACGACGATGCCGGATGCGTCGATCGACGGCGCCGCCTCGCCGCCGACGAGGGCCGCGACGACCTGACGCGCCACGCCGGTGAGGTCTTCGGCCCGAGCCTGCATGTACTCATCGTCGAGACTTCGGTAATCGGCGGCGACGGCCTCGGCCGCCCGGTGCCAGGCCTGGGCCGCGTTCAGCCCTTCCTCGAAGATCGCGCGCCTGGCGGGCCCCAGCAACGCCTCGTCGTCGAGGAAGAGGAGGTGGGCATCGAAGATCGCCGCGCTGTACTCCCCGGCGCCGGCTGCCACGGACTCCCGCACCGCGCCGATTTCGGCGCGGACCTGCTCGAGCGCCCGCTCGAGCGCCGCCCACTCGGCCTCGGGGTCCCCGGACGAGCCGGTCGGAATCTCCGGCGCCACCGAATGGAACCGGCGGGCGGGCCCGAAGGCGATCCCGGTGGCTCCGGGAAGCCCGGCGAGCGCGGCGTCTCCGTCGGATCGCGCAGGCGTGGGCGTGGCCGGTGCCGGGGCCGGGGCGCGCTCCTCGTCGAAATCCCGGGAGGCGAGCTCCTGGAGCGCGGCGAGGGCCGCGGCCGCGTGAGGGCCGCGCGCGGAGACGAGGATCTCGTGCCCCTGCCGGATGCCGAGGGTGGCCAGCCCGTTGAGGCTGCGCCCGCTCGCGGGGCCCGATCCGCTCGTCAGGTTGGTCACCTCCACGTCGGCGTCGAAGTCGGCTGCGGTCTGGACGAAGCGCGCGGCCGGACGGGCGTGCAACCCGAGCGGGTTCCTGATGTCCAGGCGAATGGTCTGCCCCTCCTCCGGGGGAGTCGCTGCGCGGGCGGGAGCGGGAGCCTCGGGCTCCCCGGCGCCGAGGTGCGCCACCTTTGCCTCGAGGCTGCCACGCGCCTCCGCCGCCACTTCCGCCAGCGGCGCCCCGAGTCGGGCGGCAACGGCGGCGACCACCGCTCCTTCCACGAGTGGGGCCTCACAGAGGAGCACGCGCTCGCGCTGCTCCGGCTCGAGCAGGTCGAGCGCGGTCTCGGCGCTCAGCACGGCGCTGCCGAGGTCCATGAGCACGAGCACGCCGTCGCCGGAGTCGGCGCGGGAGATCGCCTCCGCAACGCGAACCGCGTCCGTACCGAGTGCGTCGGGCTCGTCCAGCCCGCCGGCGAGCTCGAGCTGCACGTCCGGGCCGGACATCTCCGCGGCGAGCTCGCGCACGCCGGCGGCCAGCGTCGCGCTGTGCGAGACGATGACGACGCCGACCACGACAGCTACGCGGCGTCGAGCCCGTAGGCCCGGTGGAGGAGCTCGACCGGATGGACGGCGCGGACGCTCGATCCGTGCTCGATCTGCCAGCGGCAGGTCTCGCTGTCGCAGACGGCCAGGTCAGGGTGTGCCTCGCGCACCAGGCCGAAGAGCCGCTCGCCGACAGCCATCGAGATCTCGTACTTCTCCTTCTTCAGCCCGTAGGTGCCGGCGATGCCGCAGCAGTCCGCGTCCAGCTCGATCACGCGCAGCTCCGGGATGAGGGCGAGGAGGTCGAGGGCGGGCTTGCCGATCCCGTGGCCCTGCTGCTGACAGGGGGCGTGGTAGGGCACGGTCAGCGCCAGCGGGCCGAAGTCCGTGCGCAGCTCGCCGCGCTCGTGGAGCAGGAGCAGGAACTCGCAGAGGTCGTACGTCGCCTCGCTCACCGCCGTCAGGTCCTCGTCCTCGACGTCGAGGATCTCGTGGGCCTCGCGCTTGAGCATCAGGCCACAGCTCGTCGAGTTCGAGACGATCGCGTGGCCGTCCCGCGCGTACGGCGCGAGGCTCGCGGCCAACCTCCGTACGTACGCACGCGCGGCCGGGAAGTTCCCGTTCGACTGCAACGGCAGCCCGCAGCAGTCCTGAGGCGGAATCTCGACGTGGAACCCATTGTGCTCGAGCACCTCGACCGTCATCCGCCCCACGGCCGGCTCGTAGTAGTTCGTGCCGCAGGCGTGGAAGTAGACGACGCTCCTGTCGGCTGCGGGGCTGACGTGCTTGCGCGCCCAGCGCTGGAACGTCCGTCCCGCGAACCGGGGGAACGGAGCGTCGCGGTGAACACCGAGCAGGCGCTCGCCGAGACGACGAAGGAGCCGGTTGCGCAGCGTCCAGTTCGCAAGCGGCGCGACCGGTGTGCCGAGCCGTCCGAGCACGCTCGGCCGGGCGATCAGCTGGTTGCGCAGAGGGATCCCGCGCTCCTCCCAGAGTCGCGCCCGCGCGCGCGTGTTGATCTCCGCGATCTTCACCCCCTGCGGGCACACCTGGGTGCAGATCCCGCAGCCCGAGCAGTAGTCGACCGAGATATCGGGCGAGGCGCCGGCGCGGCGGTAGCGCTCTCCCTGCGGGCCGACGTACTTCGGGCCCGGGAAGAGCGGGGTCGCCCGCGAGTAGGGACAGAAGCTCTCGCAGATCGTGCACTTGACGCAGTGGTCGAGGGAGTCTCGTATGAGCTCGGTCACGAAGGCGACTCCAGGATCGCAGAGGCGGCCGCGTATCCGGTCGACAGGCTGAGGCCGTTTCCCGAGGCCTCTCGCCAGGGCACCGCCCCCGCGAGGGTGGCGCCGGCGACATGGAGGTTTTCGTAGACCACCCTGCCCTCGCCGTCCACGGGGCGGAGCTTCTCGTCGACCGCCACGCCGGCCCGGGAGATCGCGTGGTCGTCGAAGTAGCCCGTCGCGAAGCGCGCGTCCTTCGCTTCCGGCACCCCCGTGAGGGGCAGGTCGAAGACGGTCTCGCGGACGGTCAAGGACGAGCCCAGCTCGAGGCCGCCCGAAGCGAAGCCCCCCGTCGCGAGCACGAACGCCTTTGCCCGATAAGCGAGCGGCCGGCCCGCGGTCTCGGCGACCACCCCCTCGAGGCGCTTGCCACTAGTCTCGGCGCCGGCGACCGGGCTTCCGACCACGAGTCGCGCCCCTGCCCGGCGCAGCGCCGTGGTCATGGTCTCGTACAGGCGGAGCCCCTGGACCGATGGCGGGAGCGTCGGCACCTCGAAGACGGGGTGCCCGAGGCCGGTCTCGAGCTCCTGCATGACCTCCCGCGTGTGTTCGAGGCCGAGCACGGCCGGGAAGCCGACGATCTCGCCCGGCATCAGGCGCCCCTTCAGCTCGCGGACAACCGACTCGCGGAACTCGGGTTGCTCGAAGCGCCGGGCGAAGCCGACGCTGCTGACGTCGCCCTCGCCACCGAGCGGCGGTGCGAGCTCGACCGCCCGCGCGGCGACGGACGCACCTCCGGGAAGGGGAGCTCGAGCGAGGTTCTCGGCGAGGTAGGCCGGATAGAAGTCCTTGAGCCCGAGAAACCCGACGAAGACGAAACGACCGCCGGTGCGCAGGTCGCCGGCCGCCATCGCCGCCGGGACGAGGGCGGTGGGCTTCGGCACGCCGACCGCGGTCGGCAGCAGGAGGTTCTCCTCGAGCCCGCCTCGGTAGCCGTGGTCGCCCAGTCGCGCCACGAACCAGTCGAGGCTGGCCCGGATCAGCTCGACGGACAGGCGGCGGTACGGGTGCGCGGAGTTCGCGGCGGCGAATTCCGGGAGGGCGCGCTCGGGGCTCTCCACGGGCCCGTTGTCGTAACCGAGGACGTCGATCGTCGCCGGTGCAAGGTGCGTCGCGCCCACGCCCTTGGCGACGACCAGCACCCGCTGTCCTTCCTCGGCCAGCCGGAGGGCCGCGGTCAGGCCGGCGAGCCCCGCGCCGATCACCACCGCGTCGTAGTTCATTGCGGCAGGTGTTGGACGGCCAGCAGGCCCTGGAAGATCCAGTCGTCGAGTCGCGCCTGGCGGAACTGGTCGCCGTGCAGGATCGGGCGGACGCCCTTCCACCGCTCCTGAAGGAAGTCGAGCAGGGCGGAGTTCGCAGCTCGATGGTCGAGGCGCTCGAATGCGTGCAGGATGCCGGTGGCCCGGTAGATGCAGAAGCCGCCCTGGCAGGGGCCCATCCCGAGCCTGAGCGTTCGGCGGATGTCGTCGAGGCTGGTCGTGTGGCGCCGCACCATCGCCTCCTTCAGCCGCTCGAGCGTGATCAGCTCGCACTCGCAGATGATCTCCTCCGACCGCGGCACGGGCTCCCGGGCGCGAAGTCGCGAGCCGATCCAGTAGAAGTCCCCGCTCTCGGAGCCCGGCAGCGGCTCGTCCTGCGTCCGGCAGGCGCGGACGACGCCGAGGTGCGCGCAGACCGCGTCGACCGCCGCCTCGGCCATCAACCGGAAGGTGGTCGTCTTGCCGCCGGTGATCGTGACGAAGCCCGCCACGCCGTCGCGCTCCGCATGATCGAGGAGCGTGTGGGTCCGGCTCACCTCCCGCGTGTCGGTCACCTCTTCCGCCGAGAACAGCGGCCGTGCCCCGGCCCAGACCCGGAGCGCGCGGGTCTCTCGGAAGCCAGGCACGAGCTTCTCGCCCTCCTCGAGCATCTCGTCGACCTCGGCCTGCGTCACCTCGAGCTCGTCGGGGTCGGCGACCCGCGTGTCGGTCGTCCCGATCACCGAGACGGTGCGGATGGGGACGATGATGTCGCCGTCGGCGGGCGGCTTGCAGCGATTGACGACCGTGTTCACGAGCCGGTGGTTCATCGCGATCATGATCCCCTTGCCCGGAAGGACGGTCACCCGGCAGCCGGCGAGCTCGGCGATCTGCCCGGCCCAGGCCCCGGCCGCGTTGACGACGACGTCGGAGCGAATCCGAAGCTCCTCGCCGGTCAGCTCGTTCTCGACGTGTGCGCCAACCACCGAGGAGCCGTCGAGCTCGAGCCCGAGCACGCGATGGTAGGGAAGGATCTGCGCCCCGTGCTCTCGCGCCGAGCGGGCGCACGCCCAGACGAGCTTCCAGGGATCGAGGCTGGCGTCGGGGACGGCAAAGGCGCGCGAGATCCTCGGGTCGAGGCGAGGCTCGCGGCGGAGGGCCTCCGCGACCGGGATCTCCTCGACGGGAACGCCCGTCTCCCGGCAGCCTTCCGCGAAGTCGTCGCCGAAGGCCGGGTCGTCCCACGGGGTCGTGACGAACAGGCCGCCCGTGTCCTCGATGCAGTCGGCGGCGGTGCGCCGCAAGACGG
>DASXQY010000119.1:0-7686 GCA_036506915.1 Gaiellaceae bacterium
ACCGGCCGCGTCAATCGCCTGGACTCGGAACGTATGGGTTCCGTCGCCGAGACCCGCGTAGGACTTCGGCGAGGCGCACGGCGTGAAGCCGCCTGCGTCGAGGCCGCAGGAGAACGTCGAACCCACCTCGCTGCTCGCGAACGTGAAGTTCGCCGACGCGCTGTTGCTCGTGGCCGGCGGGGTGGACGTGATGCTGGTAGCCGGGGCGACGGTGTCGACGGTCCACGTGTACTCGGTCGTCAGGCCGAGGTTGCCGAGCGATGTTGCCCGGACCGAGAACGTGTGTGAACCGTCGTCCAGACCGGTGTAGAGCCGAGGGCTCGTGCAGCTGCCGAACCCTCCGCCATCGAGCTTGCATTCGTAGGTACTGCTCGGCTTGTTCGACGAGAAGCTGAAGGTCGCCGTCGTCTGATTGGTCAGGAGCGGAGGCTTGTCCGTCAGCGTCACGATCGGATGGATGGTGTCGATCGTCCACGTGTAGGACTCAACTTCGCTCTCGTGGCCGAGCGGGTCGACGGCCTTCACGTCGAAGGCGTGCTCCCCGTCCCCGAGATTCGAGTAGGGCTGGGGGCTGACGCAGAATGAGAATCCGCCACCATCGAGCCGACACCGGAAGGTTGCGGTCGGATCCGCGTCGGTGAACGAGAAACTCGCGCTGCTCGACCCGCTTGGGTCCTGCGGTGCCGAGGTGATTTGAGGCGGCGGAGGCGGTGTTGTATCGATCGTCCACGTGTACGACGCGACGCCGCTCTGGTTGCTTGCCGCGTCCACCGCTCTCACCTCGAAGGTGTGCGAGCCGTCGGTCAATCCCGCGTAGCCCGCCGGAGGTGAGCAGGGCGAGAAGCCTTGGCCGTCGAGCTGGCACCTGAAGGCCACCCCGCCCTCGGTGTCCGAAAAGCTGAAGCTTGCACTGGTCTGGGTTGTCAGGCCGGGCGGCGCGCCGGCGTCTATCGTGGGCTCCGGCGGCGCCACCGTGTCCACCATCCAGGAGGTCGACGCGGCGCCGCTCTCGTTTCCCGCGGCGTCGATCGCCTTGACGTCGAAGGTGTGAAGACCATCCGCGACGGAATAGCTCTTCGGGCTCGAACAGGCCGAGAAACCGCCGCCGTCGAGCTGGCACTGGAAGCTCACCGCGCCCTCACTGTCCGAAAAGGTGAAGTTCGCACCGGTCTGGTTGGTCGGACTCCCCGGACTCGAGTCGATCGACGGCGACGGAGGCGGGGTACCGTCGACGACCGTCTGCGGTTGGTCGCCGCTGAGGTCGAAAGGCGTTCCGTCGTGGAAGAGCTCGGTCGTCCACGTGTAGCTGCCTTCGGCGCCGGCGGAGGTAGCGGTGAAGGTCACGGTCAGCGTCGCCCCCTTGCAAAGGCCGTCACCGGACAGCAACGGGTCAAGATCGATCTTCGAAGGGTCGACGGGATCGATCGAGGCAACCCACAGATGCGCTCCACAACCGCCGCCGGAAACCGATGCGCTCAGCGTCAGCGGGTCGACGGAGAACCCGGCGGGAATCGTGATATCGCCGGTGGTTGCGTCCTCTGAGTTGCCTTGGCTATGCAGGGCGATCGCATAGTCCGCGGACACGGACGGCCGAACGGCCGTCGGGCTCACAAGCGCTGAGTACGTGCCCGGAGCAGCGCCCGCGGCTCCGGTCAGCAACAACGCGAGACCGGTCAGAAGGACGACCAGCAGCGGAAACCGGCTCATGAGGCGAAGATGATCAGCAGGCCGACGCCGATGCTGAGAGCCGTCGCGATTCCCGCGTAGACGAGCGAATCACGCCGGTCGTACACGATGGCTCCGACGCCGCGCGGCAGCACCCAAGGCGGGGTGACCGCGATCGAGACGACCAGCAGCGACAGTCCAAGCCCCACGCCGAGGAGGATGGGCAACAGCGTCGAGGAGGAGCTGGAGCCGACGCTCGCGACAGGCACGACCGTCGGCCCAAGCGTCGCGGGCCCGGACTGCTGAATCTCTGGAGGAGGAGGCGGATTCCCGAGCGTCACCGCGCCGACCGGCGCCGTCTTGAGATGGCGGACGACGCGCCGGTGCTGCGGCGTACGGGGCGGTTTGAGAGGCACTGCAGCGGGTGGCGGCGGTGGAGGCGGAGGCTCGTAGGTCTGAGGCGGCGGGGGTGGCGGCGGGGGTGGCGGCGGAGGAGGAGGCGGTGGAGGTGGAGGAACGTACCTCGGAGGGGGTGGCGGCGGTGGCGGCGGGTCGGGGTTGGGCAGGGTCGTCGCCGCAGGGGTCGCCGCACTGGAGCCGCCCACGAAGGCGTAGCTCGCGGCCAGGCCGAGCAGAGCCGCGCCGACCAGCAGCGCCACCCGAATGCGGCGCCCCGAGCCCCGCCGGTGGCCGGCCGTAAATCGGTTCTCCTTGGCTCTCAGATCGCACCCCTTCCCCGCCCTTCCGGGCAGCGAACTCGACAGTAGCAGGAACTTTTCGCGGGACAAGGGCGACTTTCAGGCCAGCAGACCGGCGACCGCCTCAAGGGTGAACTCGACCTCTTCGTCGCCGTGGGCAAGCGAGAGGAACAGCGCCTCGAACTGCGAGGGTGCGATGTAGATGCCGCGCTCGAGCAGGCCGCGGAAGAGCTCTCCATAGCGCCCGGTGTCGCTCGCACGGGCATCGTCCAGGTTCCGAACCGGGCCGGGCCGCGTAAAGAGCGTGGCCATCGCGCCGACGCGCTGGACGCACCAGCCCGGCGCCGCCTCGCGCAGGCCCTGCTCGAGCCTTGCCCCACGCCGCTCGAGCTCCTCGTACACCCCGTCGTCGAGGCGGCGCAGCACGGAGAGCCCGGCGGCGGTCGCGAGCGGGTTCCCTGAGAGCGTGCCGGCCTGGTAGACCTCGCCCGCCGGGGCGAGCAGCTCCATTAGCTCAGCGGGGCCGCCGAAGGCCCCGAGCGGGAGGCCGCCGCCGACGATCTTCCCGAGCACGGTCAGGTCCGGGAGGACGCCGAAGCGCTCCTGGGCGCCGCCCCGCGCGACGCGGAAGCCCGTGATCACCTCGTCGAAGACGAGCAAGGCGCCGCTCTCGTCGCAGAGCCGGCGCAGGCCCTCGAGGAACCCAGGCTCGGGCGGGACGACCCCCATGTTCCCGGCGACCGGCTCGACGAAGACGCAAGCGGCGCCCTCGACGACGCGCTCGGCGGAGTCGAGGTCGTTGTAGGGGACGACTGCCGTGGCGGCGACGACCGCCGCCGGCACCCCCGGCGAGGACGGGATCCCGAGCGTGGCCACGCCCGAGCCCGCCTCGGCGAGGAAGGCGTCCGCGTGGCCGTGGTAGCAGCCGGCGAACCGAACGAGCCGGTCGCGGCCGGTCGCTGCCCGCGCCAGGCGGAGCGCGCTCATAGCGGCCTCCGTCCCTGACGACACGAGCCGGACCTGCTCGACCGACGGCACCGCGCGGCAGATCTCCTCCGCCAGCTCGACCTCGCGCTCGGTGGCGGCGCCGAAGCTCGTCCCCTCGCGTGCGGCCACGGTCACCGCCTCGACCGTCTCCGGGTCGGCGTGACCGAACAGCAGCGGCCCCCACGAGAGGACCCAGTCCACGTAACGCCTGCCGTCGGCGTCCTCGAGGTACGCGCCCTCGCCGCGGCGGGCGAACAGCGGCTCGTCGAGCCCGACCGCCTTCATCGCCCGCACGGGTGAGTTGACGCCGCCGGGAATCAGCTCCAGCGCGCGGGCATAGAGCTCCCCCGCGCGCGTCGCCTGCCTCACTCGCCGTCCTCGCGGAGGGCGAAGAGCTCGCGGAGCTGCTCCGAGCCCGCGTGCTTGGCCCGCACCGTCGGCGCGTGCAGGAGCTTGTTCACGATCTGGGCGGTGAGCGTCTCGACGGTCTTGCGTTCGCGCTCGGAGAGCTCCGCCAGACGCGGCTCGGCCCGGGCCAGCTCGTCGGCACGGATTTCCTCGGCACGCCGGCGGAGCGCGGCGATCGCGGGCGCGGCCCCACGGGAGCGGCGCCAGTCGGCGAACCGGGCCGCCTCCTCGGCGACGATCGCCTCGGCCTCGCGCACGTCCTCCTCACGCCCGACGAGCCCCTCGCCGAGGTCGTCGATGTCGTAGAGCGTGCAGCCCTCGAGCGGGCCGATCTCCGGGTCGAGATCCCGCGGGACGGCCACGTCGATCAGCACGAGCGGCCGGTTGCGCGGCTGGACGGCCTCGGCGTGCAGGATCAGGTACGGGCACCGCGTCGCAGAAAGGACGAGATCTGCGTGCTCGAGCTCGACGGCGACGGCGTCGAAGGGAGCAGCCGTCCCGCCGACGCGCTCGGCGAGCTCCTGCGCGCTCTCCAGCGTGCGGCTGGAGACGACCACTTCGGCGCCTCCGGCCCGCAGGTCGCGGGCGGCGAGCTCGCTCATCTTCCCCGCGCCGAACAGGAGCGCGCGCCGCTGCGCCAGGCCGCCGAGTGCTTTCGCCGCGAGCTCGACGGCGGACGCGGCGACCGACTCCGGCAGCTCCGCCAGTTTCGCCTCGGTGCGGACCCGTTTGCCCGCGTGCAGCGCGTCCTCGAAGAGCCGGTTCAGGAGCGGGCCGGTCGTCCCCGCGGTCAGCGCAGCGTCGTATGCCTGCCGCACCTGGCCGAGGATCTGCGCCTCGCCCGGGACGAGCGAGTCGAGCCCGGCGGCGACGCGGAACAGGTGCTCGACCGCATCGTCTTCCTCCCAGGCCTCGAGTACCCCGTCGAGCGAGAGCCCCGAACGTCGTTCGAGCTCCTCTGTCGTCCTCGTCCTGGAGCCGCCGGCCAGGTAGACCTCGGTCCGGTTGCAGGTCGACAGCACCACCACCTCGGCTCCGTCGGCCGCCGGCGTGGCGGCGAGCTCGAGCGCGTGGCCGTCGGCGAGGTAGAGCCGCTCCCGAACCTCGAGCGGCGCGTGCCGGTGCGAGATCCCGACTGCGAGCAAGGGCGCTTGAGACGGGAGGTTACGGGCCACTGATCGGGTGAGCAGGGGAAAAACCCCGGACGCCGCGATGCTACCAGCGGCCGGGGCGACGTTTGGACGAAGCGCCAGGACCGCCTAGCCGGATCGGTGGCGACGGGCGGCCCGCTTCGTCCAACCCTTTAGGGAAGGAGGCGAACGTGACCGAGACCCAGCTCCAGGAACGAGAGGCCGCCCGTGAAGAGATCATCTCCTGGCGGCTGGAGCAGCTCAGGCTCGCCGGCTACGCGCCCGCCCAGGCGAAGTTTCTCGCCGAGCGGAGCGACATCGACCTGCACGCGGCGACGGACCTCCTTCGCAACGGCTGCCCGCCCAAGCTCGCGGTGGCGATCCTGCGCTAGATGTCGAGCGGGGCGTTCCTGCTGGCGTTCTCGCTCGGGGCGGCCGCGCTCGCGCTCTGGATCTTCGTCTGCCTGCCTAAGCTCGCTCCCACGAGCCTGACCCGGGCCTTCGGCCATGTCGTCGCGGCGATGGTGGTAGGCGTGCTGCTCAAGCCGGCGCTGACGGGAATGGCCGAGTCGGGCTTCCCGCTCGCCGTCTTTACAGCTCTCTTCGGAGTCGCGCTCCCCGGCCTGACTTACATGTTCGTCGCGGGTGCCTGGCTGCTCCGGGCGATGAGCGCCGGTCTCAGTCGCTAGCTTCGCAGACGCGGCGACAGGGAGCCCGAGCCGGAGCCCGGACTCCCTGCGCAGTCCTACGAGGTTGCCGGTCGGCGCCGCTGCGCACGCACGGCGAACCCTGCGGCCGAGACCGCGAGGATCATCCCGGCCACGAGTGCAATTCCCTCGGGGCTCGGGGCCCAGTCGTCTGAGGTCGGGCTGGCGGAGACGGGGGTCGCGGTCGGATGCTCCGTGATTCCCGTCGTCACCTCTGCCGGCGTCACGGCCGGCGCTTGCACGATCCCGGTCGAGATCTCGGATGGGCCGGCCGGTGCCTGGCGGGCAGGCGCTGCCTGTGGGTCGCCCAGCCCCGTGCTGACCTCGGACGGCGTGACGCTGGGGGCCCCGACCAGTCCGGTGCTCACTTCCGACGCGGTCGCGTGAGCCGCCGCCGCCGCTACCGGCGTGCCCGATGACGATCCGCCGTCGGGCGCGACCGCCGCAGCCGCCGAACCGGCACCGGCCGCAGCGATGCCCGCCACGACCGAGAGCACGGCGAGCTTCTCGCGCATGCCGTGGGCCTCGACGTCTTCGTCCAGCAGCCGCCGGACCTCGTCCTCCTCGAAGGTGAGGGAAACCGAGTCACCGCTCGTCGTCGTCAGAAGTCGCTCGAGGTCCTCCGATTCCCACGCGAGTGCGATCCGCTGGACCTCGCGTCCCTCGCCGTCGGCGGCGACGCGCTCGACGTCGAGCAAGAGGTCGACCGGCCCTGCGTCTGAGCGCAGCGCCTCCTCGATCTCGCCCCGTGGGACCGTTGCGACGAGCCCGCGTGCCTCGACTTCCGGACGAGACTCGACGAGCCGGACACTTCCGCTCCTCTCGTCCATTTTTCCTCCTTCTTCTCGTGCGCCACAGAAAAGGGCGCGTACATGGTCAAGACGGAGAGCCGAACAGCAATCTTCCCACCGGGCGCAAGCCTTCGCAACGATCGCGACGAGCACAAGCCTGAAACGAAAAGCTCACCAGATCGTCGCCCACGCACCATGGTCGCCTCCCTAGGCTGCGGTCCTGACATCGCTGACGGGGAGAGGCTGAATGGAGAGCAGTGAGTTCCGGGCGGGAGAGCAGCTCTGGCTGCGCGGCGAGCAAGTCACCTTCATCGAGCACCACCGTTATGTCGGTCACCGCGTCGGGGCAGCGGTTGTGCGAAGGAGCAACGAGACAACCACTCGCGTTGTCCCTCTGTGGAAGCTCTCACGCGACAGGGCCGAGAGCATTGCGCGTCAGAACGCGATACCCGCCAGCTCTCCGCCCGTTTAGGTTGGGGCGATCATCGTTCTCGGGAAGCGGACGACGGGGATCGAACCCGCGACCCTCGGCTTGGGAAGCCGATGCTCTACCGGCTGAGCTACGTCCGCGCGGAGGCGAATTCTAGCCAAGCCCGGGACACGGCCTGAAGAGCGACTTTCGGCCACGGGCGGCCGCAGGCACCCTCGAGGCATGCGGCGGCCCGCGGCGGTGATCGGCGTCTTTCTCCTCTTTTGTGTGGCCGCGTGCAGCCTACGCCGGCAGGCCACGCCGGCCTCCCCCTACTGTCGCGGCGGCAGCCCGCTGGCGGGCGTCTACCACCCGCAGCGGCTGAACGTGAAGGACCGCTGCCGCGTCGCCGTCGGCACCGTCCGGAAGGTCAAGTTCGAGGAATACGACGGCGACGTTCACATCGACCTGCGCCTGGATCCCGGTCAGGAGAAGCTTCTGGCGGAGGGGAACGAGCGCGTCGGCGGCAACCTCGTTGTCGAGGTGATCCCGCAGGACCGCTCGCGCGTCGCGCTTCCGTCCGAGGGCGCGCGCGTGCAGGTGGTCGGCCCATGGGTCGAAGACACGCAGCACGGCTGGAACGAGATCCACCCCGCGTGGTGGATCAGCGCGGGACGGATCGAGCCGGCGTCCTCGAGCGAGCTCCGGCGTGCACAGCTCCTGCTTCAGGGCGTCGAGCCCGCCGCACACGACGACGGGTGAGCCGAACGAGACGAGGGGCAACCGCCGCACCGTCGCCCCTCGACCCGGGCATATTACGACGCCTGGGCCGCCGATAAAAGAGCCTGATACCGAGATTGCGGCGATACTTCCCGGAGCACCGAACGGAAC
>DASXQY010000120.1:0-5879 GCA_036506915.1 Gaiellaceae bacterium
CCCTCTACCGGCCGTAGCCCACACGGAGCCGAGCCCGGCGGCAAGGTCTACGGCATCGTCCCCGAGCCGGACCGTATGGGTGACGCGGAGCAACTGAGGGTCGATTCGGCGCAGGAGGCCAAGCGGCCCGGAGACCCAGACCGCGTCGTTTGCAAAGACGACCTGCGGCACCTCGGCGTCGTTCGGTCCCGTACCGGGGAGAAGCGTCTTTGCTCGCAGAGCGAGGGTGGATGGGTCGAGCGCCGCGATGCCCGCCCGCTTCCCTCCGCTCTCGTCCTGGAGGTAGGCGACCCAGAGGAGACCGCCGCCGAGCGCCAGGCTTGTTGGAGAGACTCCAGGGCCCTTCGTCAACGACCGGCCTCCGTCCGGGTCGACGCGGGAGATGGTCTGGGCGTCGGCGTCGAGCGTCCACGCCGCCGAGCCGTCGGAGACGATGTCCACCGGCGTCCTGCCGACCGGGAACTGGCCGAGGATCTTGCCGCCCGGGTCGAGCAGGGCCGCGGAGTCTCCCGCCACGCCGCTGAGGTCGCCCCCGCCCCCGCGCGTGGCGAAGAACGCGGCCGCGGCCGCGAGCAGGATCACGGCGCCTACAGCCGCGAGGAGGCGCGGCGACCTCCAGCGGGCAGTCGGGGGCGCGCTCGGCCGCACCGCCGGGAGATCGAGGTCGAACTGGAGCCGGCGGACCCGGACCGGGTCGCGGACACCCTTGACGCGGACGCGGCCGCGATCCGCATAGGTAAGCCCCTCGACGCGGCCCGCCATCAGCAGGACGCCCTCGCTGGCGAGCACCTCCCCGGGCCCGGCGAGCGAGCACAACCGGGCCGCCAGGTTCAGCGCGGCGCCGCGGAAGCCCCCTTCGGCCGCGACGGCCTCGCCGGCGTCCAGGCCAATTCCAACGAGGAGCGGCAGCGAGAGGTCCTCCCGCGTGGCGTCGGCATACGCCCGCTGGAGCGCGATCGCCATTCGGAGCGCCTGCCGCGGCGAGTCGAACACGCAGAGAGCCTCGTCGCCGCGGAGCTCGAGGACCCGCCCGCCGGCGGCGTCGACGGTTTCGCGCGTGCAGGCGGCGAAACGCGCCGCCAGCCGCCCACACGTCGTTCACCCAGGGCGGAGCGGGTGTTCGGACGTTCCTCATCGCCGACGGTGCGCGTGAAGAAACGAGAGCGCTTGCCCGCCGGAGCGCGGTGGCAGAGAATCGCCCCGTGGGAGCACGGGAGGAGCGCCTCGGCGAGAACGAAGCGCTGTTTCGCGAGGTGAACGAGCGAATCGCCGGGGTCGCCGAGGAGTTCCTCGAGATCGGGGCTCGCGACACTCCGGTCGAGTTCAACTGCGAATGCGGCGCGGCGGACTGCACCGAGCCGATGTCGATGACGCTCGTGGAGTACGAGGCGCTCCGTGCCGAGCCGACTCGCTTCGCGGTCGTCCCCGGACACGAGGTGCCGGACGTCGAGCGCGTTGTCGACCGCCGTCCAAAGTACCTCGTGGTCGAGAAGGACGACGACGACGCCGAGGAGGTCGCGCGCGAGTCGGATCCGCGGAGCTAGGAGGGCTTGGCGAAACATCGGCTGAGCCGTCGGAGCACGCTGCTCGCCCCGAGGCCGCGTCCTCAGTCGCGCCCGTATCTTCCAGATACGAACGCTCCCTGCGTCCTTGCCTCGGAACGACCAGCGCACCCCGACGACGAGCGACGTTCCACCAAGCCCTCCAGTCCTTGACAGAACCCGAACATTTGGGGCGCAAGTTGGCCCCCGCGGGCGCGTCTTCTCTTCGGGCGTGGGCGACTACTGCGAGGACGTAGTCGCCCGCAGCCCCAGGGCAAAGCTTGTCCGGCCTGGCGGAGGCTGCGCGCCTCCGGCAGAGGGGTACCGCGAGAGACGGCATATCAGGGCCCGAGGACCGACCCCTAGCCTCCGCAGTGCCGGACCCCGCAAGGTTAGCTCCGAAGGGGCGTTCTCGGAAGAGGGTGGGCCGGGCGGCCCATTGACAGCTGTTCCACTCTGACCGATTCTGCGTCTGGAGCGGCCCGCCGCCAGGGGCGCGTTTCCGGGGATATGGGGACATCGGTCACAAACGCGGCGGGAGCCACCGAGCAAGAGCTCGACGTCGAGAGCGCGGTCTCCGTCTGTGTCGGCTGCGGGAAGCCACTGGCGAGCGTGCTCGAGCAGCTCGGCTCGCTCCGGTGTCACGACTGCCGCGACGGCGAGAGCAATGACCCTCTTGGAGGAGCCGCTTCGCGCCGATAAGAAAGCCGTGGAAGCGGCCGAGAATTCCTGGCGCCCGCTCGGCGAGCTGCTCGTCGAGAAGGGGCTCGTCACCGAACGGGAGCTCGAGCACGCGCTGGCCCTGCAGAAGGAGACCGGCCGCCTGCTCGGAGCGATCCTCGTCGAGCGCGGCTACGTGTCGGGGCCGGCGCTCGCGGTCGCCCTCGCCGAGCAGTACGGCGTCGAGCTGAGAACCGAGCGCGGCTTCGGCACCGGGCTCTGGGCCGAGATCGACCGGCGCCACCGCGCCGGGAAGGGCCTCGGCGATGAGAACAACGTCGTCCGGCTCGAGGCGAAGCCCGCGGCCCTCGAAGCCGTCCCCGACCCGGAGCCGGCGCTCGAGCGGCTTCAGGCGGAGAACCGCCGTCTCCAGGAGGAGATCGAGCGGCTCCGCGTGGAGTTCACAAAGCCGCGCGGGGTCGAGCGGGCCGAGCAGCCTTCTTCGCACGTGTTGTTCGTGCCGACGCCGAGGGGCTACCTGCTGGTCGAGCGAGAGGGCGCACCGCCCTCGCCCGGCGACGAGGTCGATCTGCCCGAGACCGAGGCGCGGCTGGTCGTGACGAAGCTCGGCCGTGCTCCGCTTCCGGGCGGGCGACGACTCTGTGCGTTCCTCGCCTTCGGCTAACCCACCGGCGAAAGCACGAGAATGTCGCCGAAGTCGCCCGCCTTGGCGATTCCCTGGTACCGGTAGAGCCGCGAGATCGTCAGCTGCTCGACCGTGCTCTTCTCGGCGGGATCGACCCCGCCGACGAGCGGAGGCCGCGGTCGGGACAGGGTCGATGCCAGCGGCAGGCGGAGCTGCCGGGCCAGGTCGGCGCGGTGGAAGAAGAGCGCCGCGTTCGGCCCGGTCTGCTTTGGCCCTGGGGGAAAGAACACGGCGACGTTCTGGATCGGGCGGGAGTACTTGAAGGTGTAAAGCGCAAGCTCGAGGGCCTCGCGGCGCAGGGCGACCTGGTGCTCGCGGGCCGTGCGCTCGCTGATCCGGCAGTTCCGGTCGGGGCCGCAGAGCGCGTACATCATGCTCCGGTCGCGCTCGAAGCGCCGGAAATCGGCCAGGTTCTTCGGGCTCGCGGTGAGCGGAATCCCGATTGCGCGGAGGCTGCTCTCCGTCTGGGCGGGCGGAATGCGCACGCGCGCGAGCTCCTGTCCACTCGGAAGCCGGTACCCGCTCGCGACGTGCGTTGCGATCTCCTGCGCCAGGCCGACGGTGGAGCTCGATTCTGGGTGCCAGCTCGACCAGTGAGCCGGCCCCTTCCGCTCGAGCAGGACGATGAAGAGCCCGACCCCGGTGCCCACGAGCGCGCCGAGGAGGAGGTAGGCGAGGAAGAAGCGGCCGCCGGTCCCTAGAGCGCGGGCCATGCCGCCTCCTTCGTCAGGTCGAGCTCGGGCACCTGCAGCCTCGCTGCCTCGAGGATCTCGACCAGCTCGTCGCCGAACAGCTCGCGCTTCTCGATCAGTGCCTCCGCGATCTTCTCGACCGCCTTCCGGTTGTGGGCGATCAGGGCGTGCGCCGTCACGTACGCCTGCCCCAGGAACTGCGCGGCCAGGGCGCGCTTGTCCCGGTCGTTCAGGACGCCGGCAAGTGGGTCGTGGCCGAGCGGGCCGCCGTCTCCGGTGCGGTTCATGATCTGCGTCCCGATCTTCTCGAAGCGGCTCTTGATCTCCTCGCGCTTGGCGTCGAGCGTGCGCTTGGTCGGCCGGCCGTTCGAGGCCGCATTCAACGTGACCTGCTCGGGAGCCATTCCGCAGGCGCCGACCATCCAGGCCGCCCGTGCGGTCGCGCTCTGGACGTCGCCGCCGACGCCGGTCGAGTTCTCGCCATAGAAGACGTGCTCGGCGGCCATCGCGCCGAGCGTCCAGATCAGGTTCGCCATCTCCTCGGAGCGCCAGGAACTGAAGCGCTCCTCCTTCTCGCGGGCCTGGTGGTGGCCGAGGGCGGCCCCACGTCGGCGGATCGAGAGCCGTGTCGACTCGGAGCCCTTCATGTAGACGTGCGCGGCGGCCGCGTGGCCGGCCTCGTGGAGCGCGACCGCGCGCGTCTCCTCCGGGATGTACTCCGTCCCGATCGCGGTCCCCGACTCGACGGTCGTCATCGCCTCGACGATGTCGTCCCAGGCGAACTCGAGTCGTCCGTCATGGTGGGCGTGGGTGAGCGCCATCGAGCAGACCTGCTCGACCATCGCGGGCGAGTAGCCGGACGTGACCCGGGCGAGCTCGTCGCGGCGCTTCTCGGTGTCCAGGTCGGCCTCGTGCGCAACCTTCGAGAGGTAGAGATCGAAGATGTCGAGCCGGTCGGTCTTCGTCGGCGTCCGGAACCACACGTGACGCCCCATGCGTCCCGGGCGCGTCAGGGCCGGGTCGAGCACGTCCATCGGGACGTTGGTCGCGCCGATGAAGTAGATCTGGGCGCCGCTCGGCTTGGCGTGCGGGAGCCGGAGCGGGATGCGCCCGATCCGGCGCGGAACCACGTACATCGCGTCGAGGAAGGTGTTCACCCGGTTCGTCCAGACGCGCTTGAAGAACGGCGGGTTGTCGATCCCGTCCATCACCACGAGCAGCTGGTTGAGGGCAAGCTGGCCGCCGCCGCCGAACATGCCCGGGACGACCTGGTTCACGAGCCCGCCGAGGCGGGCAACCAACGGGTTCGGGCCGGGCGGCACCGGGCTCCGCGATGCAAACAGCCGCTCGCGCCAGGCGCGCGACTCCAGCACGAGGTCCTCGCTCGCCGTGAGCGCGCCGTTCGGCCCGTAGAAGCAGAGGTCGTGGAAGCTCTCCGGCCTCGGGCTCATCATCCCCGGCATTGCGCCGCCGAGCGCCTGCCGCCGCATCCCGACGGCATCGATCTCGTCGATGAAGACGATGCACTGGCCGCCCCACTTGCGCGCGAGCTTCTTCGCCTTGCGGGCCATCCAGCGGACGATCACGGCGTCCATCCCCATGAACGTCTGCGCGAAGCCCGAGCCCGGAATGGTCACGATCGGCGAGTTGAAGCCGGTCGCGATCGCCTTCGCGAGCATCGTCTTGCCCGTGCCGGGCGCGCCGAGGAAGAGCAGGCCGCGCTCGCGCTTACCGCCGGCGCGCTCGAAGGCCTCACCCGACTGCCACAGCCCGACCACGCGCCGAACCTCTTCCTTCGCCTCCGCCTGGCCGCGGACGTCGTCGAGCTTGACGCCCCAGTCCGCGTCGCCGGGCTCGAAGCCGCGGATCTGGGCGACGCCCATCATCATCAGGGGCCCGAACAGGATGATGAAGTTGAAGATGAAGAAGACGAAGAAGTAGAGCCCGATCGGGACGAACGCGGGGATCGACGCGATCGCATGGGTGAGCCAGTGGTAGACGTCGCCCGCTGTGCCCAGGAGGCTCGCGTCGTCGAAGCCTCGCTTCAGCACCCGCACGAAGTAGATCGCGACGATCACCAGCACGAGGCCCCACGCCAGGCGGTACCAGAAGCGCCAGAACCACACGCGCCTCCGCGCGACGACGTCCTCCTCCCGCACCTCCGGGCTGTCGATCCCGAACAGGCTCGGCCATTGGATGAAGCGGCGGAAGAGGAGGTCGAGCCCGCCGCGGAAGGCGAAGACCCCGAGCAGCGTCGCGAGGATCGACCACCCGATCGGC
>DASXQY010000121.1:0-11355 GCA_036506915.1 Gaiellaceae bacterium
GCTCACCGACGGCGTCTTCGCGACGCCGGAGGATCTCGACACCCCGCACCACAAGTGATGGCTTATCCGGCAACAATCAGTGCGTCTCTCGCCCGCGATCTGCGGCGCGCTGCGGCGTCCTCAGTCGCCCCCGTGCTGGCACGCGGGCTCCCTGCGTCCTTGCATCGCTTGCAGCTCACGACCGAGAGACGCGAGATCGTCACCGGATAAGCCATGGCCGAACGGACCTACCTCCAGGCGATCAGCGACGGCCTCCGCCAGGAGATGCGGCGCGACAAGCGCGTCTTCGTGATCGGCGAAGACGTCGGCGTGTATGGCGGAGCGTTCAAGGTCACGCTCGGCTTCCAGGAGGAGTTCGGGCCGTGGCGCGTGATCGACTCGCCGCTCTCCGAGTCGGCGATCGTCGGCGGCTGCACCGGCGCGGCGATCATGGGCCTTCGCCCCGTCGCCGAGATGCAGTTCGCGGACTTCATCTCCTGCGCCTGGGACCAGCTCGTCACCGTGGCGGCAAAGCAGCGCTTCCGCGCGGGGACGCCGGTGCCGATCGTCGTGCGACTCCCGTCGGGCGGCGGCTTCTCGGGCGGGCCGTTCCACTCGCAGAACCCCGAGAGCTCGTTCGCGCACATCCCAGGCCTGAAGGTCGTCTGCCCCGCGACCCCCGAGGACGCGAAGGGCCTGCTGGTGACCGCGATCGAGGATCCGAACCCGGTCCTCTACTTCGAGCACAAGCACCTCTACCGGCGGATCAAGGCCGAGGTGCCGGACGAGCGCTACGCGACGCCCTTTGGGAAGGCCCGCATCCACCGCGAGGGCGACGACGTCTCCGTGATCACCTGGGGCGCGATGGCGCACACGGCGACCGACGCGGCCAAGCAGCTCGAGGCCGAAGACATCTCCGTCGAGATCGTCGACCTCCGCACGCTCGTCCCGTGGGACAAGGCGGCGGTGCTCGAGAGCGTCGGGAAGACGTCCAAGGTGCTCGTCCTCCACGAGGACACCCACACGGGCGGCTTCGGCGGCGAGATTGCGGCGACGATCGCCGAGGAGGCGTTCGAGCAGCTCGACGCTCCCGTGAAGCGGATCGCGGCGCCGGACACGCCGGTGCCCTTCTCGCCGCCGCTCGAGAAGGCGTACATCCCTCAGGTGGAGGACGTGGCGGCGGGAATCCGGGAGCTCGCCGAGTACTAGGAGGAGCGTTGGCTACGACTTCTGCAATCGACGTCGTCATGCCCCAGATGGGCGTCTCCGTCTCCGAGGGGACGATCACGAAGTGGCTCAAGCAGGAGGGCGAGCAGATCGCCGCCGACGAGCCCCTGCTGGAGATCTCCACCGACAAGGTCGACACCGAGGTGCCGAGCCCCGGCGAGGGCGTCGTCCAACAGATCCTCGTCCAGGAGGGCGAGACGGTCGAGGTCGGGACGAAGCTCGCGGTGATCGCGCCCGAAGGCGCCGCGGCGGCGCCGCCCGCGGCCGAGGCCCCGCCGGAGCCCGCGACCGCGCCCGCCGCTGCCGAGGCCGATACGCCGTCGAGCGCGGAGGGTGACGTGCCTACCGCCGAGCCCGCAGCGCCGGAGCCGGCGCCCGCCGCACCCGCTCCCGCGGCTCCGCCCGCTCCCGCGCCCACGGACGGCGCGGGCGAGAAGACCTTCGTCTCACCGGTGGTGGCCCGCATCGCCTCCGAGCACGGCGTCGACGTCGATCAGGTGCAGGGAACCGGCCGGGGCGGCCGGGTGACGAAGAAGGACATCCTCGCCTTCGTGGAGGCCGGTCCCGCCGAGGCTCCGGCCGCACCCACTCCTCCTCCCGAGCCGCCGGCCGAAGCGCCCCCGCCGCCCACACCAGAGGCGCGGCCTCCCGCACCGCCACCTCCCGCAGCGCCGCCCACGCCTGAGCCGGCCATGGCGCAGGCGCAGCCCGCGTCAGGGGAAACCATCGAGCCGATGAACGCCATGCGGCGGGGAATCGCCGAGCACATGCGCCGCTCGCTCGACACCTCCGCCCACGTCACGACCGTGTTCGAGGTGGACATGTCGAAGGTGGTCGCGATCCGGAAGAAGCTGAAGCCCGAGTACCAGCAGAGCTACGGCGTCAACCTCACGTACCTGGCCTTCATCGGCCGCGCGACCGTCGAGGCGATCAAGAACTGGCCCTGGGTGAACGGCGAGATCCGCGGCGAGCAGATCGTCTCGAAGCAGTTCGTAAACCTCGGAGTCGCCGTCGCACTCGAGGGGGGCAAGGGCTTGATCGTTCCCGCGATCAAGAACGCCGAGGGCCTCAACCTGCTCGGGATGGCGCGCGCGATCGCCGACGTCGCCGACCGGGCCCGGAACAAGAAGCTGACCCCGGACGACGTCCAGGGCGGAACCTTCACGATCACGAACCCCGGCGGGTGGGGGGCGATCATCGGCACCCCGATCATCAGCCAGCCGCAGGTGGCGATCCTCGACGTGGAGGCGTTGGTCAAGCGTCCGGTGGTCGTCCAGGACGAGGACGGCACCGACGTGATCGGGATCAGGCCGATGATGAACCTCTGCCTGAGCTACGACCACCGCCTGGTCGACGGCGCCTACGCCGCCCAGTTCATGAAGGAGCTCCGCGAGAACCTGGAAGGTTGGGACGAAGGGGCTTACTGAAGCGCCCATGGAGCTCGTTCGACTAACCATCGTGGCCAATCCGGAGGAGGCCGAGCTCGTCCGCTCACTCCTCAGGACCGAGGGAATCGAAGCGTTGGTGAAGCAGACCAATTACGGCGCCGGAACGATGGACGGCTACTCCGGTGGCGAGCAAGAGATTCTTGTCCGGCCGACTGACCTCGAGTCGGCCAAGGCGCTTATCGCCATTCAGTAGCCAGCTACGCTGCGTTCGATGAGTCGGGGCGCGTACCTGATGCAGCTCGGCCTCGTCCCGTACCGCGAGGCATGGGAGCTCCAGCGCTCGCTCGCCGGAGCCGTCTCGCAGGGGGCGATCCCGGACACGATCGTCATGCTCGAGCACCCACCCGTGATCACGCTCGGGCGTCGGGCCGAGGAGGGCGAGCTCCACGTGCCCGAGGACGCAGAGGTCGAGATCGTCGAAACCGACCGCGGCGGGAAGTCGACCTACCACGGGCCCGGGCAGCTCGTCTGCTACCCGATTCTCGACCTGCGGCGGCACGGGGAGGACGTCAAGAAGTACTGCCGCGATCTGGAGGAGACACTAGTCCAAACGCTCGCTGCGTTTGGACTAGCAGGCCAGACACTCGAAGGGCTCACTGGGGTGTGGCTCCAGCCTCCGCCGCGGAAGATCGCCTCGATCGGGATTCACATCAGCAAGTGGGTCACGACGCACGGCTACGCGCTCAACGTCGACCTCGACCCGGCGCCGTTCACCGACTGGATCACCGCGTGCGGGATCGAGGACGCTTCCTTCACCACGATTGCCCGCGAGCTCGGTCGGTCGGTCGCGGTCGACGAGGTGCGCCCGCACGCAGCCGGCGCGCTCGCGGAGGTCTTTGCGCTGGAGCTCGAAGACCTCCCGGGCGACGAAGGCCACGGCCTCTGGCCACAGCCGCTCCACGAGCAGCTCGCCGCGCGCACTTGACCACCGCCAGACTGGAGACCTTCGCGGACGGCGTCTTCGCGATCGCGGCGACGCTGCTGATCCTGAACGTCGACGCGCAGGTCTCCGAGGACGTCCACGACCTCGGCGGCCGGCTGCTGCACATCTGGCCGTCCTACCTCGCCTACGCGGCCAGCTTCGTCACGATCGGGATCATGTGGGTCAACCACCACACGATCATGGCCCAGGTGGAGCGCGCCGACCGGCGCTTCCTGCTCGTGAACATCGGCCTGCTCATGTGCATCGCGTTCTTCCCGTTCACGACGCGGCTCGTGGCCGAGCACGTGCGGGGCGACGGGGCGATGGCGGCCGCGCTGGCGTATGGGTTCACCGGCGTCGCGACGGCGATCATGTTCAACGTCACGTGGTTCTACGCCGCACTGGGGAAACGGCTTTTGCACCCAAACGCGGACCCCGCGGTCGTGGGCGGCATCACGCGCACCTACATCCCGGGGCCGTGGATCTACCTCGCGGCGACGCTCGTCGCGTTCGCGAGCCCGGTCACGAGCATCATCCTCTTCGGCGCGATCGCGATCTTCTACGTGCTCGAGAGCTCGCTCTTCGGCGGCACGGTCACCGAGTCCGACTAGGGCTCGAGCCTGATCAGCGCGTCCACGACGACAGGATCGAACTGCGTTCCGCGCCCGCGGCGAAGCTCTTCAACCGCCTCCTCGCGTGGAAGAGCCTTGCGGTAGGAGCGATCGCTCGTCATGGCGTTGAAGGCGTCGCAGCACGAGACGATCCGTGCCAGGAGCGGGATCTGCTCGCCGGCAAGGCCGTCGGGGTAGCCCTTGCCGTCCCAGCGCTCGTGGCACGAGCGGACGACCCGGCCGATCTCGCCCAACAGGCCGCCAACGCGGTGAAGGAGCCGCTCGCCCTCGATCGTGTGGCGCTCCATGATCGTCCGCTCCTCGGGTGTCAGCGGGCCGGGCTTGTTGACGATCGAGTTCGGGACGCGCACCTTGCCGACGTCGTGTAGAAGAGCCGCGAACTCGACGTCGCGCCGCTCACGTGCGGAGAGCTCGAGCTCGTCCGCGACGCGCAGCGCGAGCTCGACCACATCACGGCTGTGGATCCCCGTATAGGAGTCGTCCGCTTCGACGACGTCTCCGAGCAGGAACGCCGTGCCGCGGTAAGCGTCGCGCAGCTCGAGCTCGTGGTCGATCCGCACGCGGCGCTCGCGGGCGAAGACGGAGAGGAGGCCGATCAGCGGCACTGCAAGCACGGCGCCGTAGGGCGAGCTCTCGCTCGCGAATGCGACCGCGAGCCCGATCGGAGCCAGCCCGGCGTCGATTGCGTAGACCCAGAGCATTGCCCGGAGCTGCACGCTCGGCCGCACGCCTAGCGCGACCCATTCCCGACCGGCCGAGGAGGCAGCGTCGAGACCGAACTGGGCGCTCAGAGCGGCAGCGTAGAGGGGCCAATCGGAGAGTCGGGGCGGCCGTTCGCCGGCCAGGCCGAGCACGAGGGCGGGCCCGACCGCGTGCCAGGCCGTGACGACCCGCAGCGATACCCTGCTGAGGCGGAGCCTTCCGCGAACGCACTCGTCGAGGCTGCTCAGGACGATCGCACCCGCCACCGCAAGCGGCACGACGCCGACCGGGAGGACGAACAACATCGGCACGAGGATCAGCTGCGTCGGCACGGCCGAGCCGGTGCCGATTTCGAAGTCGAGCCGGTAGGCGGCGGCGTAGGCGGCCAGGAGCACCAGTACGGCCGGGACGCCGGGGGAGCGGTCGGACGGGATCAGGAACGCCAACGCCGCTGCCGCGCCGGTGAAGCCGCCCGCGAAGAGGACGAAGGACCAGAGCTCCCGCCGCGCCAGGCGGTGGAGTCGTCTGGCGCGGCGCTCCTCGATGACGCGCTGCTCATCCGGATCGAGCAGAACCGAGCGCGGAACCGTGCCGGCCGCAGTAGCCATGGAAGAAAGATCGACCTCGCGGACCCTCCGCTTGACGCACGGAAGGCGCGAAATCACTCATTCAAGGGATCAGCCGGCCACAGGGCCCCTCTGATGGGTGATGCAGCGGCGCCGCCGGCGAGGAAAGTGAGAGCAGTTTCGGCGAGGAGAGGGAGGGGCTGTGGCATCTGCGGGACGAACGGCGAAGTACCTGGTGATCGGCGTCGTGGTCACGGCCGCGTTGGCGCTGGCCTCGACGGCACGGAGCGGGTTGATTGGGACGGGATCGGCCTCGTACTGCGACCCGACCGCGTCTCAGCCCTTCGCGGCGTGGGGCGACTCCGCCGCGTACGCGCTCGCCCCCGGCGGCTCCTTCGAGACCGGGGTGCCTGCATGGAGCCTGTCCGGCGGTGCCAAATTGGTCTCCGGCAACGAGCCCTTCTACCTGCACGGCGCGAAGGACAAGAGCTCGCTCCTGCTGCCAACCGGAAGCTCGGCCACGAGCCCGACGATGTGCTTCGCGCTCGGCGACTGGCACGCGCGGTTCCTGATGAAGAACGTGGGCTCGGCAAGCGGCTCGCTCCGCGTCTCCGTGGTGGTTCCGAGCCTGCTCGGCGGCCTGCTCACGGTCCTCGACGGTGGAACCGTCACCGGGAACGGAACCTGGCAGCCCTCACCGCGCATTGGGTTGCTTCTCAGCAACGTCACGAGCCTGGTCGGGACACGCGCGGTCGCATTCCGGTTCACCCCGGTCGGACGTGGGGCGGCCTACCAGATCGACGACGTCTACCTCGATCCCTGGAAGTGCACGTAGTCGGCTCAGCAGTCTGAGTCTCTAGACTCCGGGCCATGCAGCGCTCGCTGCCAGTCGCCGAGCGGCCCCGCCGCCCCGAGTGGATGAAGGTACGTGCGCCGAGCGCGGACTCGCAGTACTTCGACGTCCGCAAGCTGATCCACGGCGCGTCGCTGAACACGATCTGCGAGGAGGCGCGCTGCCCGAACATCGCCGAGTGCTGGGGCCGCGGGACTGCCACCTTCCAGATCCTCGGCGACACCTGCACCCGTGCGTGCCGCTACTGCTACGTCCACTCGGGCAGGCCGGACGGCCCGCCCGACCCGCTCGAGCCACTCCGGCTCGCGACCGCCGCGGCGAAGATGGGCCTGAAGCACGTCGTCGTCACGTCTGTCGACCGCGACGACCTCGAGGACAAGGGTGCGGGCCACTACGCGGCGACGATTCGCGCCTTGCAGCACAAGCTCCCGGCGGCGACGATCGAGGTCCTGACCCCGGACTTTCTCGGCTACGAGGAGGAGGCGCTCCGGATCGTGCTCGCCGAACGGCCCGACGTCTTCAACCACAACATCGAGACGGTTCGCCGCCTGCACGCGAGGATGCGCGGCGCCAAGGCCTCCTACGACAAGGCGCTCTGGCTCCTCGAGCGCGCGAAGGCCCTCGCCGACTATCCCGTGCTGACGAAGTCCGGGATCATCGTCGGCCTCGGCGAGACGAACGACGAGGTGGTCGAGACGATGAGCGACCTCCGCGAGCACGGCGTGGACGTGGTCACGATCGGCCAGTACCTCCAGCCGAGCGCGAAGCACGCCACGATCGACCGCTGGGTGCACCCGGACGAGTTCCGCTGGTTCCGCGAGCAGGGGGAGGCGCTGGGCTTCGGGTCGGTGTTCTCAGGGCCGCTGGTGCGATCGAGCTACCGGGCGGACGAACAGCGGCACGCAGCCGCAACGGGGCGCGGAGCAGTCGCGTACTAGACGAAGAGGGCCGCCCGAAGGCGGCCCTCTTACTTTCGCTTCTCTGCGGCGTTAGTGGACGCCGCCCAGGTTCATCTGCCAGATCCCCTGCGAGTGAGTCGCGGCATAGAGGATCCGCTTGCACGGGCCGCCGCCCTTGCAGGTCGGCTCCCGGTTGGAGGGCTGGATCGCGAGGTGCATCACCTCGTAGCGAGGCATCCCGGCGGTGACGTGCCAGCCGCCGGCGCCGTCGTCGTCGCCCCGAAGGACGCCGAAGTCGGTCGAGGCGTAGAGCGTGTGCGTCGCATCGTCGCGCACCACGTCCGAGATCGGCAGGTCGCCGTCGTCGGTCGGGGTCGGGAAGGCCGAGGTACCGCTCTCGACGTTCAGGTTGACGAAGGTGCCCGAGCCCGGCGCGGGCCCGCCCTCGTGCACGTCGAAGAGATGCCCCGGTGTCGTCGGGGTGGCCGCGTTGTAGCCCGAGTAGCTCACCCAGGCGTGGCCGTTGTTCGCCGGGTCGACGTAGATCCCGCTCGGGAAGCGGGTCGGTGAGCTGGGGTTGTCGATCCGGTGCCACGTCACCGTCGCCGGGTCGGACGCGTCGGCGTTGTGGGTGACGAAGAGCCGCCCGGCCGAGGTGGCCGCCCAGAGGGTGCCGTGGTCGGCCCCGTCCCGTGCGATCCAGGACATCGAGCCGCCGCCGCGGTCGGCCCCGTACACCGTCCCGGTCAGGTCACCGGGCTGGTTGATGCAGGACGGGATCGTCGGCGTGCTGAGGAGGCCGTCGCAGTAGGGCCCGCCGAGCGGCTGGTAGTCGCCGCAGGCGGCGTTCGTCCCCGACGTCACGAACTCGGGGCAGTGGCTCTCGTAGAACGCGATGTTCGGAGCGGTGTCCTGCGGGACCGCGCGAGGCGTGCCCGCCCCGAAGGCCCAGGACCGCCAGACGTGCTTGGCGCCCTCGTAGATCGGGTGCGTCACGTTGCCCCCGAAGCTGACGGGATTGGGATCGCCGATCTGCGGCCAGTAGAACGCGGGCCCTTCGCCGCTGCGGGTCACAGGAGCGGTACCGATCACCCAGCGCTCCGGATCGCCGTTGCGGAAGTTCGAGTCGCCGAACCCGCTCGTGAAGCCGTTGAAGCGCCACGTCGGGTTCGTCGCGTCGTAGCCGGCGTTGCCGCCGTCGCCGTAGATCACCTGGTTGAACGTGTTCCGGCTGCAGCCGTTGTTGTTCGACCAGGTGCCGTTGTCCTGCGTGCCGCCCATCACCTCGCACGAGAGGGACGGGTTGATCGCCACGTTGATGAACTGAAGCGTGCTGCTGTACTTCTTGTCGATGTGCGCCAGCTCCGTCGGCACCCGTGACAGGAGCCGCGTGCAGGCCAGGTAGTCGTTCGGAGCCAGGGTCGACATGGGAGTCGGGTCCCCGCCGGCACGGCCCGGCTCGTTGCACTGCGCGGAGATGTCCGCGAACGCCCCGCTCGTGCGGATCAGGCCGCCGTCCGAGCCCTCGAAGATCTGGGTCGGGTTGGAGGGGTTGATCCCGATCGCGTGCTGGTCGGGGTGGATCCCGTTCGGCGCCCGCTTGCAGAACGTGAGCCCGTACGGCGCAAAGGCGCACCACGTTGCGGGCGTGTCCTGAGCGTCGTACGAGAGGTCGGTGAACGTGCGCATGTTGTGTGCGCCGTCCGGGTCACCTCCGGTATCCGAGTAGAGCACCTCGCGCCCGTTCGATACGCCGTTACCACACCCGACGCCCTTCGTGTTGCACGGCTGCTCGCCGTACTGGTTGGCGCCGATCAGGTACACGGTGTCGGGCATCCCTTCCGGGCTGTAGACGTCCTGGTCGTACCAGCACTGCGCCCAGCAGAAGTCGTCCGGCGCGTAGTACGGGTTGTCGGTCGTCTTCGCCGTCAGGACCTGCCAGCCGTTGTACGTGGCCGGGAACGTGTGCGTCGCCGGGTTGGGCGGAGTCGCCCCGGCCGCCTGGGTGGCGAGCAGCGTCGCAGCAGGCTGGTTGCCGTTGTCCGTCCGCCAGAAGTTCGACGCGAGCGGATCCTGCGGGCCGTTGCCGTTGGCCGTTCCGTCGGTCAGGTAGATGCGCGTGTGCCCGGCCTTGACCGTGAGCTCGAACATCGTTCGGTCGAGGCCGCCGCCCTGGTTGAACTGCGGAGCGAAGACCTGGTTGAACGCGGTCTGCGCCGCTCCGCTGTCACGTCGCCAGAGGCCGGCGTCGAAGCCGGACACGTAGACGACGTTCAGGTTGAGCGGGTCGAGCCCGATGTCGTTGATCCCGAAGGAGAACCTCGGGCCAGGCGCACCGTCCGGCTTGTTTCCGTCCCAGACCTCGGTGAACGTGGCACCGCCGTTGGTCGACTCGTACAGGCCGGGCTCGTTGGCACCCGGCTCGAGCCGCGTCGTCCCGCCGTTGCCGATCACGTGTGAGAGGCCGCGAACGGCCTGCGTGGAGCCGACGAAGATGTGGTTCGCGTTCCGCGGGTCGATCACGATCTTCTTGATACCGCGGCCCAGGAACGCGTCCTTGCCGGGGGTGACGCACGTGTAGGTCGCGTTGCTGGAGCAGAGGCCTGGAACCTTCTTCCAGTGCTCGCCCGCGTCGGTCGACTTGTAGATGCCGACGCCCGCCTCGCAGCCGGACGAGCAGCGGTTCGCCTCGCCGGTGCCGAGGTAGAGCGTCTTGTTCTTCTTGTCGGTCGGGTCGAGCGTCAACGCGCCGGTCGAGTTCTGGTCGAGCTCCTTCGGCTTCAGCAGCTTCCAGTCGGGATCGGGGGCCAGAGCGTTCTCGCTCCGCCAGACGCCGCCGCCGGAAGCCGTCGCCCACACCTGGCAGCCCTTCTTCTCGCCGCAGTCGGGCGAGACCACGAGATTCGTCGTGCGGCTCGCCGTCTGGTTCGTCGCTCCGGAGAAGGCCGTCACCCCGGGCTGGATCGCGGCCGTCTTCGGCCCGTACAGCTTCCACTTGTGGCCCTTGCCCTTCGGGTCGCCCTTCTTTGCGTCAACCGCGGCGATCCCGTTGAAGGTGGCCTCCGCCCGCGCCGCGATTGCCGGCGGGATCACATTGGCCGGGTAGGTGCGCGCGGCCGACATGTAGGCCTCGAAGCCACCGAGCGGGCCTTCACCCGCCCCCTCGGCGGCGTTCTCACCGGGAACGAGCTTCGGCACGAAGCCGGGCCCGGAGCCGGTCGATCTCCCGGCAAACAGCACCAGGAACAAAGCGAGCGACCCGGCGAGCAAGAAGAACGTCGCCGTCAGGACGCTCGTGCGTGTTCGTGTCATCGACTCTCCCCTTGGTTGTGGGCGTTATCGGCGGATGGGCGGCTACTGCCGCCGCACACCCTGAATGGATGCCAACTGTGAGGTTTCCTCAGACCTCCCCCGCCGTGGCCAGGCGGTCCCCCGAACCGCCTCGCCAAGTTATGCAGGGTGGCTTATATGCCTCCCTACATCCGGCGTCAAGTTGCCTTTGTGGCGTGAGCTAGGCGCCGACTGCGGCACCGGCGTCGACCAGGCCCGCGCCGTAGGCGTCCGCGAAGGGGATCGGGCTCGTCTGGTCGATGTGGCAGAAGCCGGTGGCGCAGGGGGCCCCTGTGAGTGCCGGCGCGGTGTTGTCCGGGTCGTTCGGGCCTATGTAGTTGGTCAAGCCGGTGCGCGCGGTGCCCTCTAGGCGGCCGATCAGCGCGTCGGGATGGAAGCGCAGGTCGGGGCGCGCCGAGAGGGCGAGGGCGGCGACGGCCGCCGCGTTCGGGGAAGACATCGAGGTGCCCTGGAGCCAGCCGAACGGCTGCCCCTGGAAGACCAAGCAGGCCGCGTTGAACGCCGAGGCTGCGAACGGGTCGGTGCAGAGGAGGCCGTTCCTCGAGAGGGCGCCGAGGGAGCCCCAGCCGCCGTAGAGGATGTCGCCCGGGCCGCCGTCGTAGCCGGGGATCTGGTAGCGCCTCGCCCCGCCCGGAGCGGCGAGGTCGATCCGGGGGCCGTAGTTCGAGTAGTAGGCGAGCTGGTCGCGCGCGCCCACGTGGACCTGCCAGCGCAGGGGCACGTCGGCCGGCGCGGCGCCGATCGCGTTCGCGGTCGCGGAGACCATCTCGACGCCC
>DASXQY010000122.1:0-8694 GCA_036506915.1 Gaiellaceae bacterium
CGCCGGCCCAACCGCGACACACGCAACGCGACCGACTTCGTCTTCCGGAACGGCGGGCGGAGGTCGCTGCTGGGGCTCCGCAAGAGCGCGGGCCTCTATGTCGGCACGATCAGGATGGGCGTCCAGGCCTGAGCTCGGCACAAGGCCGCTTCGGCGCCGGCGTCTAGTGAGAAGAGCCGGGTGGCCCTTTCCGTTGGGGCTTGGCGGCGGTCCACCCAGGGAGAGGAGAGCAAGACCACCCGGCTCACAATCTTCACTGGTTCTCGCGCAGCCATTTTCGAAACGACCGTAGGCTCGCGCCGTGACCCGGGACAGCCGCGACATCCTGACCGACCCGCCGCCCCCGCCGGCCGACGCTCGGCTCGTCTACGGCGAGGGGCCGCTCCAGTTCGGCGATCTGCGCCTGCCGGCCGGCGACGGCCCGTTCCCGCTCGCCGTCGTGATCCACGGGGGTTACTGGCAGGCGACCTACAACCTGATCCACACCGGCCATATGTGCATCGCGCTCGCGGAGGCGGGGATCGCGACCTGGAACCTCGAGTACCGCCGGCTTGGCGATGTCGGCGGCGGCTGGCCGGGTACCGGAGAGGACGTGGCCCGGGCGCTCGAGTTCGTGGACGAGCTGCCGCTCGAGGCCCGGAGCGTGGTGCTCGTCGGCCACTCGGCCGGAGGGCAGCTCGCGCTCTGGGCGACGAAGCGGGCGCAGCTCCCGGTCGTCGCGTTGGCGCCGGTCGCCGACGTGCGCGAGTCGGCACAGCGCACGGCCCCGGACGGTGCCCCGGCCCGCTTCGTCGGCGGAAGCCGCTTCGAGGAGCTCTCGCCGCTTGAGCTGCTCCCGCTCGGCGTGCCCCAGATCCTTATCCACGGCACCGCGGACGAGAGCGTCCCCTACGCGATGAGCGCTCGCTACGTCGAGGCCGCCGGCGGCGAGGCAGAGCTCGTCACGCTGGAAGGCACCGGCCACTTCGAGCTGATCGACCCACAGGCCCGCGAGTGGCCGCAGGTGCTCCGCACGATCGAGAAGTTGGTCTAGGCGAACGCGATCACGCTGCGGATGCCGTCCTGGGCTTCCATCAACTCGAAGCCGCGGTTCACCTCGTCCAGGGTCAGGCTGTGCGAGACGAACGGGTCGACGTCGATCTCGCCCTCGAGCCTGCGTTCCACGAATTGCGGCACCTGGTCGCGGCCCTTGACGCCGCCGAACGAGGACCCGGCGACGCGCCGGCCGGTGATCAGGAAGCGCGGGACGATGTCCAGGGTCTCTCCCTTGCCGGCGACCCCGCAGACCGTCGCGAGGCCCCAGCCCATCCGCGCCGCCTCGACGGCCTGGCGCATCACCGCGATGTTCCCGGTCGCCTCGAACGTGTAGTCGGCGCCGAGGCCGCCGGTCAGCTCCAGGATCGCCTCGACCGCCCCGGGGCCGCCGGTAAGCGTGTCGGTCGCGCCCTGGCCGCGCGCCAGCTCGAGGCGCTCCGCGGAGAGGTCGACGCAGACGATCCGCTCCGCCCCCTGGAGCCGGCAGCCGGCGACCGCGCCCAGTCCGACCATCCCTGCGCCGAAGACCGCGCACGTCCACCCCGGCTCCACCTTCGCGGTGTTGATCGCGGCGCCGAGGCCGGTCGAGAGGCGCACGCGAACAGGCACGCGCGGTCGAGCGGCGCCTCCGGGCTCACCTTCGCAAGAGCGATCTCGGGCATCACCGTGTACTCGGCGAACGTCGAGGTGCCCGTGAAATGGCGAATCGGCTCGCCGTCCCGCGAGAGCCGCGTCGTCCCGTCGGGCAGGAGCCCCTGGCTCTGCTGCTCACGGATCGCCAGGCAGACGTTGGTGCGCGGGTCGCGGCAGTGCTCGCACTCGCGGCATTGCGGCGAGAAGAGCGTGACCACGTGATCGCCCGGCGCGACCGACGCAACGCCCTCGCCGACCCGCTCGACGACGCCGGCTCCCTCGTGGCCGAGCACAGTGGGCGCGTATCCGGACGGATCGGCTCCCGAGGCGGTGTACAGGTCGGTGTGACAGACCCCGCAGGCGACGAGGCGAACCATCACCTCGCCCGCTCGCGGCTCGGCGAGGTCGAGCTCCTGCACCTCGAGCGCGAGCCGAATCGCTCGAGCACGGCGGCGCGGATCTTCACCGGCCGATCCTACGGTAGGCTCGCGCCGTGGCCACGCTGCGCGGAAGCTGCCAGTGCGGGGGAGTGCAGTTCGAGCTCCCCGACGAGCTCCGCAACATGACCTTCTGCCATTGCACGACCTGCCAGAAGCTCTCCGGGGGACTCGGCACGGCGAACGTCCGCGTCCGGACGGACGCGATCCGGATCCTCGCCGGGGAGGAGCTCGTGCGCACCTACCAGCCGGACGAGGGAAGCGCGAAGACGTTTTGCTCCGTCTGCGGCGCCAATCTCTTCGGGGGCGGCTGGCCGAAGTCGGAGGAGTCGAGCGTCCGCCTGAGCGCGATCGACTCGCCGTTCGAGGGCGGGCCGGGCTCGCACCTGTACGTCCGTTCGTTCCCGCCGTGGGCGACGCTCCCGGACGACGGCCTCGAGCGCATCGAGATCCGCCCCTCGTAGTCTCGGATCGTGGAGAGACAAGGACCGGCGTTGGTGCCGGGCCGATTAGACCAAGTAACAGTCTGTTACTAAGTCACCGTCTTGCGCGTGAGCTAGACCTGGAGCTCTGCCTTGCGCACCCGCGCGAACCCGGCTGCCGCCAGCGCGCTCGCGTCCAGGAGACGCGTCATCCAGCCGTGCCCGCTGTCCGGGTTGGCCTCGTCCTCGAAGCTTCCGACCGCGGCGAACACGCTCCCGTCCTGGAAGTCCCACTCCTCGATCGCGTCGTGGTCGCCCTCGATGTCGCCGCGGAACTGCTCGAGGTCGGTGCGCAGGCGCTCCTTGACCGTGTCGATCCAGGTATCGCGCGGGTCGCTGTTCGGATTGACCCCGCAGGTCACGAGCAGGTCGTCCTCGATCTCCTCGAGGATCAGCGCGTCGATGTAGCGCTCGGCCTCGCCCCAGTCGGGCGCCTCGCCCGGCTCGAGTGCGACCAGCTCGATGAAGAGGCCGGCCTCCTCCGCCCGCGCGAGGGTCACGGCCGCAGCCTCAGGGCCCTCCGTGCGCGCGAGAGCGTGCTCGAGCTCGTGCTCTGGCAGGTCCGGCTGGTCCTCGCGCTCGGAGTAGTCCCGCTCGGCGGTGAGGTCGAGGTACGGCTCCTCCTGCTCGTCGAACGCCAGCCGCTCGTCTGCGACCTGCCAGCTCACGGGCTGGCCGTCCTCGAGCGTGCTGAAGGTGTGCCCGACCCTCGGCGCGTCGGGCCGGAAGCGTCGGAAGGCGCCGAGCTCCTCGTGCCCGTCGGGGTGCCGGAGCCGGAGCCGGTACCGGGCCGGCTTCGTCACCAGCCGCGCGGGCCCGTCGTCGCGCGCGTCCACCCGCTCGACGAGCCAGTCGCGCCCCTCGAGCCGGACGACATCCCCCGGCCCGAGCTCGGCCTCGGAGGTATACGGATGCACCCGCTCCTTCCCTCTGCGGGTAACGTGGGCCAGCTCGTAGCTCACCGCCACGCCGGGCAGCTTATTGCCGGCGGCCCGTCGCCGTCTCACGAAGATGGTCCCGACGCCGTTTCACACGATATGAGCAAGGTGCGGTTCTACGACTACGCCGCTTCGGCCAACTGCTACAAGGTGCGCCTGCTCCTGGCGCAGCTCGAGCTTCCCTACGAGCGCGTCGCGACCGACATCTTCGCCGGCGAGACCCTCACCGACGAGTACGCGGCCATGAACCCGATGCGGACGACCCCCGTGCTCGAGACCGCGGACGGCTTCCTTCCGGAGTCGAACGCGATCCTGCTCTACCTCGCCGAAGGGACGCCGTTCCTGCCCGACGATCCGTTCGAGCGTGCTCAGGTCGTCCGCTGGCTGATCTACGAGCAGACCGACGTGATCCCGACGATGGGCGGCCTCCGCTTCCGGCTCCTGACCGGCCGCCTCGCGCCGAGCGACGAGGAAGCCGTCCGCCGCAAGCGGGGCGGCGAGGAGGTACTGCGCCTGCTCGACGGCCACCTCGCCGACCGTGACTTCTTCGTCGGCGAGAGGTACTCGATCGCGGACATCGGCATCTATGGCTACGTCCACGTCGCCGGCGAGGCCGGGATCGACCTGCGTCCCTTCGAGCACGTCCGCGCCTGGCTCGAGCGTGTCGAGCGGCAGCCCGGCTACATCAACGACCTCGAGCCGTATCCGCCGAACGCCGCCCCCGGCGCGGGTCGCTCCCAGTACGACTGAGGCCATCGGCTATACGCTGCCCGGCGACCACGAAAGGAGTCGAGCATGGGTCTCTTTCGCTTCCTCGCGCGGGTGACGATCGGCCTGCTCTTCGTCGGCCACGGCACGCAGAAGCTCTTCGGCTGGTTCGGCGGCGGCGGGCCCGAAGGAACGGGCACCTTCTTCGAGTCGGTCGGGTTGCGGCCGGGGCGGCGCTACGCGTTGCTCTCGGGCGCCGCAGAGGCTGGCGGCGGGGCGCTGTTCGCCGCGGGCGCGGCCACGCCGCTCGCCGCAGCATCGGTCTCGGGCTCGATGATCACGGCGATCAAGATCGTCCACCTCGAGAAGGGCATCTGGATCAGCGGCGGTGGCTACGAGTACAACCTCGTCCTCCTCGCGGCCGTCATCGGTCTCACCGAGAACGGGCCGAGCGAGTGGTCGGTGGACGGCGCGCTCGGAAAGAAGCGCTGGGGCACCGCGTGGGCGCTGGCGGCGCTCGCCGCCGCAGCAGCGGGCTCTGCGGCCGTGCTCGCTTCGGCCAGGAGCGAGCCCTCGGACGAAGAGTGGGCGCCGACAGACTTCGAGCCCGTCGAGACGACCGCCTGACGGCCGGGGACATGGTCGAGGAAGCACGGCTCGAGCAGCTCGACGCCGGGCTCACACCCGTGAGCGAGGGCTGGTTCGTCGTCAACGTCCGGGACGCCGCCTGGGTGGGGAACGAGACGCTCGGAGACGCCTGCATCTTCGAGGGTGACGACGCCCCATTCGCCGACCTCGGGTTCACCCTCGCCGTGCTCGAGCCGGGACAGGCGGGCGGGAGGTATCACCGCGAAGCGAACCAGGAGGACTTCCTCGTCCTCGCCGGCGAGTGCCTGCTCCTGATCGAGGGCGAGGAGCGGCCGCTCCAGGCGTGGGACTTCGTGCACTGCCCGCCGAACACCGAGCACGGCTTCGTCGGCGCGGGCGACGGCCCGTGCGTGATCTTCATGACGGGCGCGCGCAAGGGCTGGCCGGAGAAGGGCATCGTCTACCCGCGCTCCGAGCCGGCGCTCCGGCTCGGCCTGGGCGTCGAGAAGGAGACGACCTCGCCGGCGGAGGCGTACGCGCCCTTCCCGAAGTGGCGCCCGGGCCGGCCCGAAAGCTGGGTCGGCTTGCCCTGGGCGTAGTACGCCCTCCTAGCTGCGCGGCGGGTCGAGCCGGAACACGGAGCCGCCGAGCGTCGTGAGGAAGAGCTCACCGCGGACCCCGACGCCGAACGACGACAAACGGCCCGTGCGGCGCTCCAGGCGAATCCCGCTCGCCCTGCTGCCACCGACGGAGGCGCTCCAGATCTCGCCCGTGCAGAAGTCGCCGAAGACGTAGCGGCCCCGGAGTCGCGGAATGCTCTGGCCCCGGTACACGTAGCCGCCGATCACGGTCCCGCGGGCGGTGCAGTAGCCGCTGCGTGGATGCGCGTACTTGATCAGCGGCGGCAAGACGGTCCCCGAGCCGAGCAGGCTCCGTGGGCGGCGGTCGGCCGGGAGCGCGTCGAGGTCGAGGAACGGCTCGTTGCCCTCGCAGGCGCTCCAGCCGAAGTTGTAGAGACCTGATCGCGGGTCGCGCAGGACGTTCACCTCCTCCCAGAGGTGGAAGCCGACGTCACCGAGGTAGAGAGCGCCCGTCGCGCTGTCGAACGAGAACCGCCAGGGATTCCGGAGCCCATAGGCCACCGTCTCTACGGGCGACGGCACGCTGTCGACGTCGATCCGGAAGAGCTTGCCAAACCGGGTCTGAGGATCCTGGGCCTGGTTGGTTCGGATCGGTCACGGGCGTCGGCACGTCGTCGAGCGGGGTGTGCGCGCTGTCGCCCGTCGAGAAGTAGAGCCTGCCGTCCGGCCCGAACTGGAGCTGGCCGCCGTTGTGCCAGGTGACGCCCTCGAGCTTGTCCACGAAGAAGATCCGGCGTGCGGTCGGCACCAGGGCCCGTCGGCCGTCGGTCCGGTACTCGACGAGGTTGACGTCGCCGCGGAGGTCGTCGAACGCGACGTAGACGAGCCTGTTCTCGCGGTAGCGCGGGTGGAAGGCGATCGAGAGCAGGCCTTCCTCGCCTCGATGCCGCACGCTCGAGCGCAGGTCGAGGAAGGGCGCCGCCAGCAACCGTCCGCGCTCGAGGATCCGGACGCGCCCTCGCTTCTCGACGACATACAGGCGGCTCGGCTCAGACGGCGTCGTGGCGACGTAGACGGGCTCGACGAGGCCGCGCACGATCCGGCGCAGGCGGAAGAGGGGCTTCCGGGCGCGGGTCAGGCCGCCGTGGAGGATCGTGGTGCCCTGGCCCGTCGTTCCGCGGCAGTCGGCGGCGGTCACTCCCGCCCGCCGGGTCGAGGCCTCGATGCTGATCGCGGCGCCGGCCGCCACCAGGGCAATGCCCGCCACCGCCGTCAGCGCCCGAGCCCTCATCCTCCCGCGAGCTTATACTAAACTTTGTGTTTAGATCTACTAAACCATGATCGAAACCCACCGCACCGACTTCAAGTTCGGCGCCCGCCTCCGAGCGGCCCGGGAGGCGAGCGGCCTGACGCTCCAGGACGTCGCCTCCGCGGTGGGCCTGACCAAGGGCTACATCAGCCAGATCGAGCGCGACCTGAGCAAGCCCTCGGTCGCGACGCTCTGGCGCGTCTGCGAGGTGCTCGGCATCACCGTCGGGGACCTGACCGACCCGGACGTGCTCGCCGCGGAGCCGATCTACCGGGAGCGGCGCCCGCTCGGCGGCGATCCGGTCAACGAGCATTTCTCGTTGAGCGACTACTACGACCCGCGCTTCTTCGCGAGCGAGTCGCGGATCGCTCCCGGCGGCAGCCTCGGCGACGAGGCCTACTCGATCCCCGGCGACCTGGAGTTCGTGTACGTCCTGAGCGGCCGGCTCGAGTTCGAGATCAGAGGCCGCACGTACCGGTTCAAGGCGGGCGACGCCTTCACCTATCCGATCCGCGATCTCCACCGTTGGCGGAACCCGTCCGAGAAGCGATGGGCGCGGGCGCTCTGGGTCGCCGTCCCGAACCCATACGCGCCGCGCCGTTTCGGCCTGGGCGCGACACCGGCCCGACGCGACTAGCTCTTTGCCGGGGCCTCGAGCAGGATCGTCCAGGGCTCGATGCTCGCGATCTCGAGCATGTCGGCGCTCCAGGGATCCTCGGCGAACCGCGCCTCGATCTCGCGCTCGCTCCCGGCGTCGACCAGGTGCAGGGCTCGGTCATCGATGCCGAGCGGCCCGCCGAGGACGATGAAGCCCTCGTCGGCGAGCGCGTCCATGAAGGCGGCGTGCGCGTCCCAGCCCTCCTGCTCCCGCATCGAACGCGAGGCGTCCCACGCACGGCCCGGCTTCCTGATCACGACGAAGTAGCAGCGCGGGCTCATCCCGCGCCTAGGGTCGCAGGTCGGCCGGAAGCAGGTCCATCAGCAGCCCGTCGCGCCACTCGCCGTCCGGCGCGCGCTCGTACTCGCGCATCACCCCAACCGGGCGGAACCCGACCCGCGCGTAGGCGCGAATCGCGCGCTCGTTGGCGGCGGCCGGATCGATCGTCAGCCGGTGGTGGCCGCGCTCGTCGAAGAGGTGGCGCGCGACGAGCCTGAGCGCCTCGCTCCCGAGCCCCCGGCCGTGCCGGTCGGTCGTCAGGAAGATGTCTAAGCCGGCGTGGCGGTACTCGGGGGTCGGCTCCTCGTAGTAGGTGACCGCGCCGATCAGCTCGCCGCCGGACTCGATCGCGTAGGCGACCTCGTCCGTCGGCTCGATCAGGTCCTGGCGCACCCGCTCCGCGTCGTGGACACCCCACCAGCGGGCCACCCCGGGCTCGCGGAGGATCTCCAAGAGCCGGTCGCCGTCGACCGCGCGAATCGGTCGCAGGAGCACCCGCCCGCCGCGTAGCTCCGGTGGTTGGTGTCGTTCGGCGGCCATGGGTGCGAGCGGCTAACGCACCGATGACGGCGCGGCGGGCTGTGGCGGAAGCGGGCACGAGACGAACGGGCGCCCGAGCAGGAGCGAGCCGAGCTTGTACGCCTCGCAGCCAGTGCAGAACCCCGTCGTCGCCGCAAGAAGAGCCAGCGCTGCGACGATGCCGCCGAGAACCGCGCCAATCAGGTTGAAGCCGCCCGCGTATGCCACGGTGGCAGACCCGAGGAAGACCGCGCCGACGACGTTCGCGAACCGCGGCGGACGCGCGTCCTCGAGCGGCCCCTCGCCGAGGCGCGGCTGGACGAGCTCGAAGTACGCGACGCAGGCGAGACAGAAGCGGCGACCCAGCGTCAAGCCGACGACCAACTGCGCGGCGGCGAGAGCGAGCAGCCACCACCAGCCGGTCGCGACGGCGATCGCGGCGACGATCCCGATCGTCGCCTGATTGAACCGCGGCGCCCGCGAATCGATCACATCGAGGTCGCGGTAGGGGTCGGCCAGCCGCTTCA
>DASXQY010000123.1:0-6465 GCA_036506915.1 Gaiellaceae bacterium
AGCGTCGAGGACGCCCGGCTACAGCGTTGCCGAACCGGCGAAGGTCGCCGCGAACGCGATGCACTTCCCGCCGCTCGGGAAGCCGTAGTGCGTCAGCACCCCCGCGAACGCTCCAGCCGTGAGCGAGCCGATGACCGCGAACCGCTGCGTGCACGAAAAGGGGCTGAGGACCTGCACGGGTCCCGCCGTGAGCTGCCCGACGACGATCGCTCCGGTGACGACGGCGAACGGGCTGAACGTGGTGATCGAAAACGAGCCGCCCGTGATCGACGTCGTCCCGCCGGGAGTCGTGTTGAGCGGCGCGTGCAGGATCGTCGCCTTCCAGGTTCCCGGCCGGTTGACCAGCGTTCCGACGAAGGTCGCGGGCGCGGGATTTACCTCGACCCCGACTAGCTGGTACGTCGTAGCGGCACTCGCCGGCGCGGCGCCGAGCACGAGCGCCGTCGCGCCGACGGCGATGAGGGTCCGAGCGCGGTGCATGTGGCCTCCTCCCTGTACCTGTCCTGCACTCCGTTGTAGCACCGGCGGAAGGCGGGTGAAAGAGGTCTTCTGCGATGCGATCAAAGCGAGTGCAGGACGAAGGCGTCGACCGGCTCCTCCTTCCCCTTGACCTGCAACGCGGGCAGGCGCTCGAGCATCGCGCCGGGCGGAGCCCCGCGAGGGCCAGCCCGACCGGGGTCGCGAGCTCGAAGCCGGCGTTCTTGTCGATCAGGACGCCGGGCGTGGCGAGCGCGTGGAGCCCGAGAAAGCCGGCGGCCGAGACGAACGCGAGCGACACGAGGAAGAGCCGGGCGTCCCGGCGATGGCGCTGCGCGGTTCCGACGGCATAGCCGAGGACGACGTTCAGCGAGGCCGCGGCGAGCACGAGCCAGAAATGCGCGGGGTGGTTCTCCCAGTGCCCGTCGATCGCCGGCTGGGCCAGCACGAGCACGAGCCATCCTGCGCCTACCACGAGCGCGAGGCCTGACCAGAGCGCCTGAGCCCGGTCCGCCTGGGCCGCCTGGGGCACGGCCTCGGTTATCGAGGCAGGATCGGCGTCACTCGACCCAGAGCAGCGCGCGGTACGTCACGAGCACGCGGCGCGCGTCGGGTGGTCGCTCGGCGTGGGCGCGGCTCGCCTCCCGGACGAGCTGGGTCACGCGCCGGCTGAACTCCTGCGCCTCCTCGGGAGTGAGGTGGAGGTTCCAGCCCCCGACGAACGAGGCGCGGCGCCAGTCGGGTTCGAGGTCCGGCTCTGCGAGGGCGAACCGGCGGAAGGCCTCCTCGTCGCGAGCTGCGATGTCGGCGCGCACCTCCGCCTCGATCGCGCGCCCTTCGGGATCGTCGGGCTCGAAGGCGACCAGGAGGAAGTCCTCGCACCGTCGCCACATGCGCTCCCGGCCGCGGCCACCGTCGGGGTCGTCCTCGATCAGTCCGGCCCGGGCGAGGACGCGGAGGTGGTAGCTGGTCGAGCCGCTCGACTCGCCCAGCTCGCGCGCCAGGCGCGACGCGGTCGACGGTCCTTCGCGGAGCAGCTCGATCAGCCGCAGCCGGAGAGGGTGCGCCATCGCCCGGGCCTCGGCCCGGGTCGCCTTGCGCGGCTCCGGGAGTTCAGGCACTATGCAAAGAAGTTTTGCAAACTACTTCGGCACGACCGTGAACCACCGGCGAGGACGTTACTCCATCAGGATCATCGCGGCGTAGCCGCGGTCTAATCGGGCCTAGGACGGGCGCGTGCCCAGTTTCACCTGGGCGGTGTGGCTGGTGCCGCCGCGCTGGTACGTGACCGTCACCGTGTCGCCCGGGCGGTGGGCGGAGACCGCGGTCTGGAGCTCGTCCGGAGATGCGATCTCGTTGCCGTCGAGAGCGGTGATCACGTCACCCGCGCGCAGGCCGGCCTTCGCGGCCGGAGTGTCGCTTCCGCGCAGCTCGGCGATCCGCGCGCCGGAGCCGCTCGCCGAAGGCTCGATGCTAACCCCGAGGTAGGCGTGCTCCGCCTTCCCGGTCGCGATCAGCTGCGAGACGACCGTGTGGACGGTGTTCGACGGGATCGCGAAGCCGACGCCGTCGTTGCCGCCGGAGTCGCTCTCGATCTGCGAGTTGACTCCGATCACGTGGCCGCTCGAGTCCAGCAGCGGCCCGCCGGAGTTGCCGTGGTTGATGGCCGCGTCGGTCTGGATCGAGTCGTCGATCGTGAACCCGCTCTGTGAGCGCATCTCGCGGTGGAGGGCGCTGACGATCCCGCTGGTGACCGTCTCCTCGAGCCCGAACGGGCTGCCGATCGCGACCACCCCGTCGCCGACCTGAACCGCGCTCGAGTCGCCGAGCGAGAGCGGGTGAAGCTGCGAGGCGGGCGCGTCGACGTGGATCACGGCGAGGTCGGTCGAGCTGTCGGTGCCGACGACCGTCGCCTTGTAGGTCTTGCCGTTCCAGAACTTGACCGTGATCGACTGGGCCCCGTCGACGACGTGCTGGTTGGTGACGATGTCGCCCTTGGAGTCGTAGACGAAGCCGGAGCCCTCGGCCTGGCCCGAGCCCGATCCGCCGAACGGGGACGTCGACGGGGACGAGCCTGTCGTAACGGTGATGTCCACCACGCCCTGGTGCGTACGGCGATAGATCTCGTTCACCGACAGCGCGGTCGACTGCGACGCCGGCTGTGAGTCTTGCACCGTGACCTGGCGCACGACGGTCTTCGTGCCGCCGCCGGAAGAGGCGGCGTACACGGCGGCCCCGCCGCCCGCGCCAAGGCAGGCTGCCACTAGCAGGGAGGCGATCAGCGTGGTGCGCGGGCGGCGGGTCATCGGGGGAGGTGCTCCTTTCGGATCGTTGACGCTCTTCATGTGACCACTTCCCCCTAAGACGATCCTGAGACGGGGGTAAGAAGTCCGTAAGAGTCGAGCCGGTCTCCGAAGCGACAGACCCCCCGCAACCCGTGGGCTCGTCGCCGCGGCTAAGAAAAGGCTAAGAACGGCCCGGGCGCAGGCGTTTTTCAGGCAGCTCTCACGTTCAGCGCGCACAATTGGGCCGATGAAGATCCTGGTCGTGGACGACGAACGGGCGGTCAGAGACTCGCTTCGGCGCGCGCTCGAGCTCGAGGGCTACGAGATCGAGCTCGCCGAGAACGGACGCGAGGCGCTCGACCGGCTGGCCTCCGGCACGGAGCCGGACGCGGTCATCCTCGACGTCCTGATGCCGGGGATGGACGGGCTCGAGGTGTGCCGGACCCTCCGGCGGAACGGGAGCCGAGTCCCTGTGCTGATGCTCACCGCCCGGACGGAGGTCGAGGATCGGGTCGAGGGCCTCGACGCCGGCGCCGACGACTACCTGACGAAGCCGTTCGCGCTCGAGGAGCTGCTCGCGCGGGTGCGCGCGCTGCTGCGCCGCTATGGCGACGGCACCGGCGAGAAGCTCCGCTTCGCCGACCTCGAGCTCGATCCGGGGACGCGCGAGGTGCGGCGGGACGGGGACCTGATCGAGCTGACTCGCACCGAGTTCTCGCTGCTCGAGCTATTCCTGATGAACCCGCGCCAGGTGCTGACGCGGTCGGTGATCTTCGAGCGCGTCTGGGGCTACGACTTCGGCTTCGCCTCCAACTCGCTGGACGTCTACATCGGCTATCTGCGGCGCAAGACGGAAGCGGGCGGAAAACCGCGCCTGATCCAGACGATCCGCGGCGTCGGCTACGCGCTACGAGAGACATGAGCGTCGCTCGCCTCCGGCTCGCTCCCGCGGGGGAAACCATGTTTCCCCCGCGTGCCCCCTTCTTACAGTCCAACGTGGGGGAACCTCCCGGTTCCCCCACGCCCCCTCCACAAGCTCATGGGCCGGAGGTCGGCCCATGAGCTTTCGCCTGCGCCTCACGCTCGTCGCCGCGGCGGCGGTGGCGCTCGCCGTCGTGGCCGCCTCCATCGTGGTGTACCTCGTCGTGCGCGGTCAGCTTCGCGGCGCGGTCGACTCGGGCCTGCGGATTCGCGCCGACGAGATCTCGCACATGCCGCCGGACGAGGTGGGTCGCGCGCTCTTCGGTCTCAGGCCCGAGCTGGGAGAGGCGACGGTGTACCCGCAGGTGGTTCAAGCCGACGGCAGCGTGTTCCGGCCTCCGGGCCAGCCGTTCGCCCTTCCGGTCGACAAGCGCGTTCTCTCGACGGCGAAGAGTGGAAAGGGCGAGTTCCTCACCGATGCGCACGCGCGCGGAGCCCATATCAGGGTGCTGACGTTCGGGTACGCGCCGGGCCTGGCGGTTCAGGTCGCCCGGCCCCTGACAGAGGTCGATCACTCACTCGCCCGGATCAGGCTCTATCTGATCCTGATCACCGCCGGGGGGATCGCGATCGCCGCCGGCCTCGGGCTCGCCGTCTCCCGAGCGGCCCTCGCGCCGGTGCGGCGGCTGACGGGGACGACCGAGCGCGTGACCGAGACGGGCGACCTCTCCGAGCGGATCGATGTGAGCGGCCACGACGAGCTCGCCCGGCTCGCGGGAAGCTTCAACACGATGCTTGGGGCGCTCGAGGAGTCGAGCCGGGCGCAGCGGCAGCTCGTCGCCGACGCCTCGCACGAGCTCCGCACGCCGCTCACGAGCCTGCGCACGAACATCGAGGTTCTCGCGCGCGGGAACACGTTGCCGGCGGGGGAGCGGGAGCGGCTGCTCGACGACGTGGTCGAGCAGACCGGCGAGATGACGGCGCTGATCGCGGAGCTGATCGAGCTCGCGCGCGGCCAGCGGCAGCAGGAAGAGGCCGACGAGGTGCGGCTCGACCTGATCGCCGCCGACGCGGTCGAGCGCACCCGCCGCAACCGTCCGACCGTCACTTTCACGACCGACCTCCACGAGTCCGTCGTCCACGGCGCACCGTCCACCATCGAGCGGGCCGTCTCCAACCTGCTCGACAACGCCGCCAAGTGGAGCCCCTCGGGCGGCGAGATCGAGGTCGCCGTGCGAGACGGCGAACTGACCGTCCGCGACCACGGCCCCGGGATCGCCGAGGAGGACCTGCCCTACGTCTTCGACCGCTTCTATCGCGCCTCGTCGGCGCGCGGCCTCCCTGGCTCCGGGCTCGGGCTCGCGATCGTGAAACAGGTCGCGGAGGCGCACGGCGGCACCGTGGTGGCCGAGCGGCCCGAGGGCGGCGGCACGCTCATGAGGCTGCGGCTGAACGGCCACCCGAACAACTCTTAGAGACTTCTTAGCAACCTCTCAACGGGTTCTCAGGCGCGGCTGGTTTCGTGAGCCTCGTCAACGCAGCGAAAAGGAGACCCGATGGACGCATCAGCGAAGCACAAGGCCACGGCCGGCGCCGTTGCCGCGCTTGCGCTCCTGGGAGGCGGCGGCGCGATCGCGGCCACCCAGTTCAACAACTCTCCCGGCGAGGAGAGCAAGGCGGTCGTGAACGACGCCGCCAAACAGCTCGGCGTGCAGCCGAGCGCGCTCACGAGCGCGCTGAAGAAGGCCCTCGAGAACCGGATCGACGCGGCCGTCGCCGCCGGGCGCCTGACCAAGGCCCAGGGCGAGGAGCTGAAGCAGCGGATCGAGTCGGACGACTTTCCGCTCTTCGGGCCGCCCGGCTTCGGCTTCGAGCGCCACGTCGGCCCGCTCTTCCACGGGCTGGACGCCGCCGCCGACTACCTCGGGCTGACGGAGTCGGAGCTGCGCACGCAGCTCAACAGCGGCAAGACGCTCGCCGAGATCGCGAAGGCGAAGGACAAGACGGTCGACGGCCTCAAGGCGGCCATGAAGGCCGACACGAAGAAGAAGCTCGACGCCGCGGTGGCCGCCGGCCGGATGACCAAGGCGGACGAGAACCAGATCCTGAGCGACCTCGACCAGCGGCTGGACGATCTCGTCAACGCGAAGCTGACCCTTCGGTTCCGCGACGGCCATCGCGGCTTCCGTGGTTTCGGCCCGCCTCTGTTCCGCGGCGGCTCGGACGAACCGCCGGCCGCCTTCCCCGGCGCCGCGTGAGCGGGGCCCCGTCGAGGATCGAGGAGGCCCGTCGCCGGGCGCTCGGGGCCAAGCAGGCCGCGGTCGCCCTCGCCGCGGCGGGCTTCCTCGCCGTCCTGCTCCTTGCGCGCGGCAGCCATCCGGGCCAGGCGAGCACGTCGTCTAGCTCGAGCGGATCGAGCGGCACGCAGGCGGGCCAGGAGTCGAGCGACGGGGGCTTCGACTTCGGCTCCGGCTCGGTTGCGCCGTCCACCGGGACGCCACAAACGCAGAGCAGTGTCTCCTGAGCCGCGCTTCTTCCACGCCATGGGCGTCGACGTCGCGGTCGGAGGCGCGAGCGACGAGGAGTTTGCGGCCGTCCGGCGACTGTTCGAACGCTGGGACGCTGTCTTCTCCCGGTTCCGGCCGGACAGCGAGCTCAACTCAGTCAACCGGAGCCCGTCGCCCGTGCTCGTCGTCTCGGAGCTCTTCGCGCGGGCAGTTCGCGCTGCGCTGGGAGCGGCCGCCGCGACCGACGGGCTCGTCGACCCGACCCTGGGGCGGGC
>DASXQY010000124.1:0-40051 GCA_036506915.1 Gaiellaceae bacterium
CGCGCGGCAAGCGGCGCATCCACGCGAAGCCGACCTGGTCGGAGCTGACGGCCTGCCGCCCGTGGCTCGAGGCCGAGCTCGCCGTCGTCCGGCCACGGGTGCTCGTCTGCCTGGGCGCGAGCGCGGCGCAATCCCTCCTCGGCAAGCAGTTCCGCGTCACGAAGGAGCGCGGCAAGTGGGTCGAGTCCGAGCTCGCCGAGCACGTGACGGCGACCATCCACCCGAGCGCGATCCTCCGCCAGCGAGACGACGACAGCCGCCACCGGGAACTGACCGCCTTCGTCGACGACCTGAAGCTCGTCGCCGGGGTGCTCTAAAGCGGCTCTTGGAGGGGAGCCAACCCGCGCGCGAAGGTAAGACCGCGCTCTTGCCGAAGCGCAAGAGCGGTCACGTCACGCGAGGCCCGAAGATCGGGCGAGGAAGCGCAGCTTCCTCGCCCGCAATCCTTTAGTCGCCCCAGTCGAAGTCGCGGGCGCGATCGACCTTCCAGAAACCGGAGTCCTCGATCTCGCCTGCGGGCGCGTTCTCCGCGGTCTGCTCGCCGGGCCAGGGCAGGGTCGCCTCCGCGCTATGAACGACGAAGTCCGGCTTCACGCCGTCCATCGTCTCCTCGATGCGGGCCTGCTCCTCGGTCTTGAACAGAGGGTGGTTCTCGAATGGGTCCTCGGTCTTGTACCGCTCGAGCGGCAGATTCCCCTCGAGCCCGGAGTTGCGTTGCTTCAACTCGAGGTGGTCCTGGATCACTTGCGCGAACAACGACGGAGTCTCCACCGGCATAAAAAGTCCCTCCCGTGGGGTCTGGAGCGAATCAGCGCCGGATTGTAACGACTTCGCCTGCGGGCGGAGGGCTTTTGGACGTTTGCGAGTCAGGCGCGGCTTGCCCGCGGGCGGGCCGTGACGACGCGGTTCTTGCCTGCCCGCTTCGCCTGGTAGAGCGCCCTGTCGGCGGCCGCCACGATGTCGTCGCCGCGTGCGCATTCCGGGAACGCGGCGACTCCGAGGCTGACCGTGACGTGGATCGGCGAGCCGTCGGGGGCAAGGATCGTGCGCTGCTCCAGCGCCCTCCTCATCCGCTCGGCGAGCCGGGCGGCCCCCTCGAGGTCGGTCCCCGGGAGGACGATCCCGAACTCCTCCCCACCCCAACGCGCGGGCAGATCGATCTCGCGGACGCACTCTCGCAGCGTCTCGGCGAACTCGACCAGGACGGCGTCGCCCACGGGATGGCCGAAACGGTCGTTGATCGACTTGAAGCTGTCCAGATCGCCGAGGACGAAGGCGACCGAGCCGCCGAAGCGCTCGGCACGCAGCAACTCGCCCGCGAGCGCCTCCTGGCAGTGGCGGCGATTCGCGAGGCCGGTGAGCATGTCCACGAGGGCCTGGCGGGCGACGATCCGGTGGAGGCGGGCGTTCTCTAGGGCGATCGCGGCGTGCGCGACGAGCGTCGCGGCGATGCGCCGCTGCTCGACGGTGAAGCCGCGGCCGGCCAGGGTGAGGGTTCCGAAGCTCTGCCGGCCCGCCGTGAGCGGCAGCTCGAAGCGCTCCCCCCGGTCCGAGATCGTCCCCGCCTGAACGATCTCGCCGCCGAGGCCGACGACGAGGCCGCCGGTCGCACCGGTCGTCTCCACCACCGTCTCGACGATCACACGCAGAAGCTGGTCGACGTCGTGGGTCGCCGCGAGCGCCTCGCCGAAGCGGACGGTGGTGTCGCGAAGCCGCGCGCGCTCGGCGGCGAGCTCCTCGAGCCGGCCCTCGAGCTGGTCGGCCATCTCGTTGAAGGCCAGCCCGAGCCGGGCGAACTCGTCGCGTCCTTGCACCTGGACGCGCCGGTCGAGTCGCCCGCGCGCGATCGCGTTGGCGGCCTCCGCCAGACGGCCGAGGGTGGCGACGATCGAGCCGCCGACGACGTAGCCGACGAGGCCGATCAAGATGAGCGTCGCGAGGACGCCGCCGAGTAGCCGCCGGTCGGCGGCGGCGACGGCATGGTCGATCTCGGCCTGTGGGGTCAGGAGCGCCAGCGCCGCATCCTGCCGGTCGCGCTCCGGGCTTGCCGCCAGGGTGCGGTAGCGATCGTGACCGACCTTCAGCGTGCGCACCTCGAGGGGCGAGGCCAGGGGCTTGCCTTCGAACAATCGAGGGCCGGCTGCGATCCTGCCGTCCTGGAGGACGACGAGGGTGTCGTCCGCATCGAGGCCCGCGCGGTCGCTCAGCCCGTCCAGCACGCGCCGGCTCAGCGGCACGCCCGCGACCAGGGTGCCGAGGAGAACTCCCTTCGGCCCGGCGACCGCGACCTCCGAGCTCGGGCCAATAGTCCTGGCCGGACCGAGCGAGAGACCCCTCGATTCGAGCCGGAGGTGACGCGCCCCGGCCAGAAACCGCCGCAGCGTCCGCCGGTCGCGCTCGGCGAGCGCCCGCTGGAAGCCGGGGTCGGCCGCGAGAGAGGTCGCCTTGCGGCCCGCCGTCGAGAGCTCGTCCTTGTAGGTCGCGAGCACCGCGCGGAGCCCGGCCTCCAGGCGCACGTCGACGCCTCGCGTCTCGCTTTTCCACGCGATCGCGTGCAGGCCCCAGGCGGCGGCGCCGAGCGGCAGCAGCGAGACGAGCAAGAAGTACGCGACGAGCTTGAGCTTGAAGCTCATTTGGCTAGAAATTTAGGTTCCGCTGGATAACGCCGATACCCTCACTAGAGTGGATCGGCAGAACGAGGGGAGACAGTGAGCAGAAGTCTTGGGATCGTCGCCGTCGGGGCCGTGTGCCTCGGCGCGCTCGGAGCAGCGATCACGCTGCCCGCCTTGGTCCTGGGCGGAAGCGAGGCTCCTCCGGTCGGCCTCGCCCTGGCCGGCAGCGGCACCCACACCGTCGTCCACGCGCAGCCGCTGCCGACGCAGCCTTTGACCGAGACAGGATTCGCGCCCACCTTCGTCCCCTCCCTCGTCCCGCCCGCGAGCGCCGTTCCGATCGCCGCTCCCGCGTTCCCTTCACGCGGAGCCGCCACTCCGGTCAGCATCAGCCGCCCGAAGGACCGCCGTACCGCTCCCAAGCCCAAGCCTGACCAGCCGAAGCCGGCGAAGCCAGAGCCGGCGGAGCCCGTGCAAACGCTCTCCGCGCTGTCCGAGAAGAACAAGCACGCGAAGCCGAAGAAATCCGAGCACCCGAAGCCGGCGAAGACCGAACCGAAGAAGGCTCCCAAGGCTCATGTCGAGCACCCCAAGAGCGGGCCCAAGGATGAGCCGAAGGGGCACAAGGAGCACACGAAGAGCGCTCCGAAGCCCAAGCAGGAGGGCGGCCCGAAATCGAAGGACAAGGGTGGCAAGCCCCCTAAGGACGAGAGCGGCAAGCCTCCGAAGGACCACGAGGACAAGCCGCCGAAGAACGAAGGCGACAAGGGCTCTGACGCCAAGGGCCCCAAGCACTAGGGGTTCCCTCATGCTCGAAGCGCTAGGCTCCCGGCCATGGCCGCCTTCCGCCGACTCCGCCGCACCGGCACGATCGGGCTCGCCCTGACCGCCTGGGACATCTGGCGCCGGATCCCGCCCCGTCACCGAAAGACGATCCTCAAGCAAGCGAGAAAGCACGGCCCGAAGGTGGCGAAGCGAGTGATCAAGGCGCGCCGGGCGCGGCCGAAGCGTTAGTAGCAGTACTAGCTCAGGGCTTCGCGCGCGATCCGGTCCTGCTCCTTGAGGTGCGCGGTCGGATAGCCCTCGCTCGGGCTCGCGCGCCAGGGGCGGCCGACGTAGCGGAGCGAGACGCCCGGCGGGAGCGCCTCCTCGAGCCGGTGCCGGATCGCGCGCCACGCGCCCATGTTCTGCGGCTCCTCCTGCACCCAGACGAGCTCCCGGAGACCCGGGTACGAGCGCACGAAGTCGGCCGTCGCCGCCGTCGGGAACGGGTAGAGCTGCTCGACCCGGCCGACCGCGATCCAGCCGGCGGCGGCGCGCAGCTCGTGCCCGACCAGGTCGTAGTAGACCTTCCCGGAGCAGAGCACGAGGCGCCGGACGGAGTCCGGTGAGGCAGCGGGGTCGGGCAGAACGAACCGGAACGAGCCCTCCGCGAGCTCCGACAACGTCGAAGCGGCCTGCTTCAGCCGCAGAAGCCCTTTCGGAGTCATCACGATCAGCGGCCGGGCGCTCGGATCGAGCGCCTGCCGGCGGAGGAGATGGAAGTACTGGGCGGCGGTCGTACAGTTGGCGATCCGGATGTTCTCCTGGGCCGCGAGCTGGAGGAACCGCTCGAGGCGGGCACTCGAATGCTCGGGCCCGTTGCCCTCGTACCCGTGCGGCAGGAGCAGGCTCAACCGCGACGTCTGGCCCCACTTCGACAGGCCCGAGACGATGAACTGGTCGACGGCCACCTGCGCGCCGTTGACGAAGTCGCCGAACTGGGCCTCCCAGCAGACGAGCGACTCCGGCGCGGCGACCGAGTAGCCGTACTCGAACCCGAGCGCGGCCGCCTCCGACAGCGGCGAGTTGTGCACCTCGAACGAGGCGCCGGCCTCGTCCAGGTGCTGGATCGGGGCGTGGGCCTGGCCGTTGTGGACGTCGTGGAGGACGAGGTGGCGATGCGAGAAGGTGCCACGCTCCGTGTCCTGGCCCGTCAGGCGGACCGGAATGCCCTCGACGAGCAGGCTCGCGAATGCCAGCTCCTCCGCCTGGCCCCAGTCGATGCCGCCCTCGTCGATCGTCTCGCGCCTGCGCTCGAGCTGCTTCGCCAGCTTCGGGTGGACAGTGAAGCCGTCCGGAACGCGGAGCAGCTCCTCGTTCAACGTCCGCAGGCGCGCCTCCGCGACGGCGGTCACCACCTCCGCGTCGCTCGAGGACGGGATCCGGCCCTCGTAGGCGACCGCCGGCACGGCCTGCCCGAAGGTCTCCTTGAGGCGCTCGTGGGCGCCCTTCAGCATCGTGTCGACTCGCTCGACCAGGGCGGACGCTTCCTCCTCGCCGAGCACGCTCTCTTGTGCGAGCGCCTCCGCGTATTGCTCGCGGACGCTCGGCTGCAGCTCGATCCTGGCGGCCATCAGCGGCTGGGTGTAGGCCGCCTCGTCCTGCTCGTTGTGGCCGTAGCGGCGGTAGCCGACGAGGTCGATCACCACATCCGTACAGAACCGGCGCCGGAATGCCATCGCGAGGCGTACCGCCCCGACGGCCGCTTCCGCGTCGTCGGCGTTCACGTGGATGATGGGAAAGTCGAAGCCCTTCGCGAGATCGCTCGAGTAGCGGGTCGAGCGGCCGTCGGCCGGGTCGGTCGTGAAGCCGATCTGGTTGTTCGCGATCAGGTGGAGCGTGCCGCCGGTCGAGTAGCCGTTCAGGTCGGCGAGGTTCAGGGTCTCCGCGACCACACCCTGAGCCGGGAACGCTGCGTCTCCATGGATCAGGATCGGCATCGCGACGGAGAAGTCGTTGTAGCCCGTCCGGGTCGAGCGGTCGGTCTGCTCCGCCCGCGTCCGGCCCTCGACAACCGGGTCGACGGCCTCGAGGTGGCTTGGGTTCGAGGCGAGCGTGACCGTGATCTCGCCTGCGCTCGTCCGGCGCGTTCCCTCCGCGCCGAGGTGGTACTTCACGTCGCCGGTTCCGCCCTCGGGATCGGAGACGACGGCCTCGAGCGTGCGCTCGCCCTCGAACTCGCGCAGGATCGACTCGTAGGGGCGCCCGATCACGTGGGCGAGGACGTTCAGCCGGCCACGGTGCGCCATCCCGAGGACGACCTCGTGTGCGCCTTCCTCCGCGGCGATCGCGATCGCCTCGTCGAGCATCGGCACCATCACATCGAGACCCTCGATCGAGAACTGCTTCTGGCCCAGGAACGAGCGGCGCAGATAGCGCTCGAAGCCCTCGACCTCGGTGAGGCGCTCGAGGAGCCGCCGCTTCTCCTCGGGCGGCAGGGGCCGCCGGTAGCGGCCGGACTCGATCGCAGCCCGCAGCCAGACCCGCTGCTCGTGGTCGGAGATGTGCTCGATCTCGTAGGCACTCGTGCCGCAGTAGGTCTCGCGCAGGGCCGGCAGCACGTCGGCGAGCGTCTCGCCCGGGACGTGGACGCGGAGGTAGCCGGCCGGGATCCTCGCCTGGAGCTCGGGAGTCAGCTTCGGCTCGAGCCGCTCCGGCTCGAGGGACGGGTCGCCAACGGGCTCGGAGCCGAGCGGGTCGAGCCTGGCCGCGAGATGGCCGTGGGTGCGGTAGGCCTTGACGAGTGCCATTGCGGCGGCGATCCCGCCGAGGAGGGTCTCGTCGACGGCCGGCTCGGCAGGCGGCGCTTCCGCGGCCGGCCGGACAGGTGGCGGAGCAGCCTGCGGGGGCGGCGGTGGAGCAGGCGAGGGCACGACATGGCCGTTTCCGTCTTCCCCCAGGAGCTCGAGCAGGCGCGCGAGGCCGGGATGCGTCGCGACGAGCTCGCTCGAGCCGCTCTCGAATAGGGTGCGCCACTCCGCCGGGACCGCCTCCGGGTTCTCGAGGTATTGCTCGAGAATGGCGCCGGCAAAGCCCGCGTTCAGTCCGTCTACGTCGTGCACGCTCACACTCTTTGTTGTAGCAACGGGGTTCCCTGCCAGGGCCGGGCGAGACTCCTAGAAGACCGGGTTCTCCGTGATCACCGCGACGGCCATCCCGACGACGAAGCAGAGCCCGCCGAGGACGATTGCGAATGCGGCGAGGCGAGCATGGCGGCCGCCCATCGCCGTGGCCAGGAGCGCCAGCGCGAGCGCGAACGGGATGAGGCGCGCCGGCCGATAGGCGACGCCGATCAGGCTGGTGAACACGGACAGCGAGGCCAGCAGCCCGGCGACCTCCTCCCCCGGCCGTTCCCGCGAGATCGGCCGGGTGCTCATCTCGGCACCGGGACGCGGCTCGTCCGCGCATAGCCGCGCGCGGGGGAGCCATGGGGACCCGGCCGCCTGCGACCGCGGAAGCGCGGCCGCCAGGGCGCTCTCGGCCCCGGATCCCCCGCCTCGACGCGCAGGTGCGCCGGCTCGGGCGGCTTCGGCTCGGCCCTGATCGCCCAGTACACGACCAGACAGAGGTACACGATCGGGATCTTCAGGATGACCATCATGAAGACGAACTCCCAGACCATCGGCCCGAGAAGTGTACGAGATCGCAGTCGGGGCCGGGAAAACGGCGGCCGCGAGTGGCGCTCCTAGGGGTCTGGTGCTCCCCCAAGCCCCGGGCGCGCCCTCGGGACTCCTACCAGAAGACCCTGCTCGAGAGGAGAACCGCGACCGCGACCACTGCGACGACGATCGCGATCACCTTCCAGACGGTCATGGGTGTGTCGCCAGCAGCGACTCCGTCCCCCAGGCGTTCCTTGCCATGTCGAAGGAGTCGTCGCGGTTGTTGATCAGCCAGGGAAGCCCGGTCGGGCAGCCAAAGGAGCCTCCTGCCCGGGTGCTCACCCATGAATACCCGACCCCACCGGAGAGCCTGTACCCGTAAGGGTCGTGGTGCGAGCAGAACGTCGATCCCAACGAGACGTACTGCGTTCGGGACGTGATGTACCTCCCGTAGTACGCGCACCACGACTGGTGGTCGTAGACGGTCTGTTGCAGGGGATACGTTCCCCAGGTGACGTGTGGCGGGTACTGGTAGTCGGACCAGCAGATGTACTGTCCGACCGTTGCGTCCGCCGCCAAGGGTGAGTTCCTGATCGGCCCCGCGCCGTCGAGCCCGAATGCCTGCGCGGGCGTCAGGCCTGCCAAGATCTCGGTGACAGCGCCTGGCTGCTGTGAGAGGGCGTACGCCTCGCGGGGGCTGATCGCGTGGACGGTGCCTGCTTCGAAGGCCCCGGGGACGGACGCCATCCGGGTCGCCTCCGTGCTGCTCTTCGGCATTTCCGCGAGATTGGACGAGTCGGACCTAACGCCCCCGCTCTCAGCGGCGAACGCCGGCACTCCCAGCAAAAGGGCAACGGCGATCGACGCAAGCGCCGTTGCCGGTAGGACCCTGCACTTCCTGTGCCTCTCCATCTTCCACCTCCCGTCGACTCCTGTCGACGGTAGGCACGGCCGGCGCACACGTGTGAAACGCGAACGTGTCGAAAGCGCAACATCTGCCCGGAGGGTCCTTCCGGATCGAGCCCGACGTGCCTATTGGCCGTTTTGGACGCGGCCGAAGCCGCCGCCCCCCGGCGTCTCGACGCGGACGACATCGCCGGCTGCGAGCGAGCGGGTGACCTTTCCCGGCAGCTCCTCGCCGTTCAGCAGGTCGCGGGCGGGAGCTCCGGACGCGCCTCCGCGCACGCCCTGCGGGGTCCGGCGGCGGCGCTCGCCAATGAGCGAGAGCCGGCAGGGCTCGAGCACGCGCAGCTCCCGAACGACCCCGTCGCCGCCACGGTTCTGCCCGGCGCCGCCCGAGCCGAGCCGCAGCTCGTGCCGCTCAACTCGCAGCGGATAGGAGAGCTCCAGCGCTTCCGCCGGGGTCGAGAGCGTGTTCGACATCGCAACGTGCACCGCGGACGGGCCGTCGGCGTCCGGGCATGCTCCCTGCCCGCCGCCGACGGTTTCGTAGTACGTGAAGCGGTCGTTGCCTAGGGTGAGGTTGTTCATGGTCCCCTGGCCCTGGGCGGGCACCTCGACGGCCAGGCCGAAAGCGGCGAAGAGAACGTCGACGATCCGGCTCGAGGTCTCCACGTTCCCCGCGGCGACGGCGGCGGGCGGGCGCGCGTTGACGAGCGAGCCCTCCTGGGCGGTGACGGTCACGGGAGCGAAGGCGCCCCCCGAGGCCGGCACGTCGGGATCGGTCAGGCAGCGGACGACGAAGTAGCAGGCCGAACGCGTGACGGCGAGCGGGCAATTGAGGTTCCCGTCGTGCTGCGGCGCGGTTCCCGAGAAGTCGATCGCGAGCTCGTCGCCGCCGACCGAGACCGACGCGTGAAGCTCTAGCTCGCCGCCGTCGACGGCCTCGAGGGCGTCGGCGGCCTCGTACCGGCCGTCCGGCAGGCGCTCGATCGCGCTCCGGACGCGCCGCTCGGAGTACGCGAGCAGCTCGTCCGTCGCGGCCTCGACGCGAGCGTCGCCCCGGCGCTCGCACACCTCTTCCAGGCGCCGCTCGGCCAGCCGGTGGGCGGCGAGTTGGGCGCGCAGGTCGCCTCGGCGTTCCTCGGGGTTGCGCATGCGCGCGACGAGGGCATTCAGCGTCGAGTCGTCGAGCCTCGTCGGCGGGATTACGACGCCCTCGTCCTCGAGTCGCCGGGAGCCGGCCGGCAGGCTGCCCGGCTCGATCCCGCCCACGTCCGCGTGGTGCGCGCGTGTGACCGCGTAGCCGATGCGCGTGCGCGTGACGAGCGTGATGTCCGGCAGGTGTGTCCCGCCGGCGAAGGGGTCGTTCAGGATGAAGACGTCGGCCGGGCCGGGATCGTGCGCGCGCACGGCCGCGACGGCGTCGGGCATCGCGCCGAGGTGGACCGGGATGTGCTCGGCCTGGGCGATCATCCGGCCGGTGCGGTCGAAGAGCGCCGTCGAGCAGTCGCGGCGCTCCTTGATGTTCGCCGAGAACGCCGAGCGGATCAGCACCGCGCCCATCTCGTCGGCGATCGACCGGAGGGCGGCGCCGATGATCTGAAGCTCAATCGTCACAGTCTCGTCACACTTTCACGAGCCGCAGCGTGCTACTGGTCCCATCCCTAACCCCCACCCACCCAGGGGGAAGCCAGCAGGTGGCGCCCTCGAGCTCGATCGTCGCCGGGCCTTCGGCCTCGAGCGGCGGGGCGGCCGGCAGGTCGAGCGGCGGGCCGGGCCGCACCTCCGCCGTCCGGACGGCGACGAGCTCGATCTCCCGCTCCGGGTCGGCGTAGCCATACCGTGCCGCGTGGGCGCGATGGAACGCCCCCGCCAGGTCGGCCTCCAGCGGCACCGTCAGCTCGAACGACTGCCCCCGGTAACGCAGGTCGGCTTCTCCTTCGGCCGGAAGCTCGCCTGCCTCCTCCAGCTGGCAGAGGTAGGAGACGACCCGGTCGCGCCGCTCGTCGCTCGCCACCAGGCCGAGCGCGGACAGCACGCCGGCCGCCTCGGGCACGAGCACCGTCCCCATCCCGAGCTCCTCGGCGAGCGCGCACGCATGCAGCGGCCCGGCACCGCCGAAGGCGACGAGCGCGAAGTCGCGCGGGTCGTGGCCCCGCTCGACCGAGACGAGCCGAAGCGCACGCAGCATCTCGGCGTTGACCACGGCCACCGCCTCGTCGGGCTCGATTCCGGCCAGCGCCCGCTCGGCCGCCGCCCGGTCGAGCTCGAGCCCGCCGGCCAGCCGCGCCGGAAGCCGCCCGAGGAGCAGGTTCGCGTCCGTCACGGTGGGGCGCGTGCCACCCCGCCCGTAGCACGCCGGCCCCGGGTCGGCGCCCGCGCTCTCCGGCCCGACCCGCAACGCGCCTCCCGAGTCCTGCCAGACGAGCGAGCCGCCGCCGGCGCCGACCGTCTGGAGGTCGACCGTCGGCAACCGCAACGGCAGGCCCGCGACCTCCCGCTCGGCCGCGCGCTTCACCTCGCCGCCTGCGATCAGGCACACGTCGGTCGACGTCCCGCCCATGTCGAGCGCGATCGCATCTTCGATTCCCGCAGCCCGCGCGACCTTCGCCGCGCCGACCACACCGGCGGCCGGCCCCGAGACGAGCGCCAGCGCCGGGTGGGCGGCGGCCTCGGCCAGCGTCGCGACCCCGCCGGAAGAGCGCATCACGAGCGGCTCGGGCAGCCCCGCCGCGCCGCACGCGGCTCCGAGCGCCGCGAGGTAGCGCGAGACCACCGGGCCCAGATACGCGTCGACCGCAGTCGTCGAGGCCCGCTCGTACTCGCGAAACTCGGGCGCCACCTCGTGCGATGCGACCACCCTCGCCCGGGGATGCCGCCGCCGCAGCTCCTCCGTCACGGCCCGCTCGTGCGACGCGTCCCGGAACGAGAACAGCAGGCAGACCGCAACCGCCTCGACGTCCTCGCCGAGCTGCGGCAACGAGTCGAGGTCGAGCGACTCGAGGATGCCCTCGGGCCCGATCCGCCCGCGCACGCCGTGGGAGCGCTCGAGCGGAACGAGCGGCTCCGGGTGGTCCTCGCAGAGCCTGTACAGATGCGCCCGCGCCTGCCGCCGCAGATGGAGCATGTGCTCGAAGCCCGCAGTCGCCACGAACGCGGTCCGCGCGCCCTTCCGCTCGAGGAGCGCGTTCGTCGCCGCGGTCGTCCCGTGCGTGAAGCGCTCGACCTCCCGCGCCCCCACGGCCTTGGCCGCGGCCACCACCGAGGCTTCCTGCCGCGACGCGGTCGGGACCTTGGCCGTCCGCAGCTCGCCGTCCTCCAGCAGGACAGCGTCCGTGAAGGTGCCGCCGACGTCGACGCCCAGAATCGCCACGGTTCAAGCCTCTATCAAATGCAGGCGTCCCGGTTCAGCGGCGCAGACGGACGGGGAATCTTTCAGGCGGTGACACGTTCGACCAGGTCGATGCCGTGGTCTGCCGAGCTCGAACTGAAGGGAGCCGGCGGCGAGCCCGTCGACCTAGACCCTGGCACTTCCGCGAGGGCGGGCGCGCACGATCCCGGTCCGGCCCGGGCGGCCCGGCTTCGCGCTCGTCGAAGCCACGGCCGGACGGGTGGGCGCCGCCGACGCGACGGTGCTAGCAGAGACCGCGCGTCACATCCTCCGGTTCGACGCGGACCTGTCCGGCTTCTACGAGACCGCGCGCGAGGATCCCGACCTCTCCTGGGCGGCGACGGGCGCAGGCCGCATGCTCCGCGGCCCGACCGTCTTCGAGGATGTCGTCAAGACCATTTGAACCTAGAGACGATCCCGCTAGATCGTGAAGGCTATCTCTTGGTAGTCGCGCTCTTGCTCCTCGGGATCTCCGCGCCTACGAATCGCCCTTAGACGCTCATCGGCGTCTCGACCAGGGTCGGGTTCGCCCAGACGGTCAGCTCGGGGTCAGACGTCATACGGGGTTCGCCGGCGTGAAGCGGCCGGCCTGCGTCGGCGTCCCTGCCGCGGACGCGAGCGTGGACTGCCTTCACGGCGCCCGGGCTACATCAGCCGGAAGTCACGGTTGGGGTTGGCCTCGTCCATACCGGTGTGTGCTCCAGCGCCCAGCACCTTCGATTGGTTGACCGCATCGAAGTAGCGCACCCACTGCTGGCGGATCTCCCGCTCGCTTCGGCCCGACTCATGGGCGGGGGAGATCAGCGGCGCCGCTCCTTCGACTTTTGATGATGACGACGGTCTTCACACGCTCAGGCGTCGCGTTGTAGCCGCGCTCGGCGAGCAGCTTCAGCGCCAGCTCGTACATCTCGCCCTCGGCGTGGAGGCTCGCCGTCCCCGTCCTGCCGCTCCCGGGTCGGAATCTTGGCCGTCCGCACCAAAGAGCCACGGCTAGCGGTTCTCGCTACGACCGGACGTTGATGATGAGGTACGCGCTCGAACTAGGACTCGCCGTCCGTGTCCCGCGGAAGAAGGCACGCAGTCGCCACCGCCCGAGCGCCGGCGGCCTCCACGAAAATCGCCCGACGCCATTGGCACCCGTCTGAAGGCTCACGACTCGCGAGAAGACCCAGCCGTCAAGCAGGAGGAAACGGTCGATGCGGATGTGCACACGACCTGCTGAGGACGGCGTGACGCGCACCTCCACATTCGCGGTCTGACCCGGAGGCAGCGTGACCAGCCTGCTTCCGGCCACGAGCGCCTGCGTCTGCGTGATCTCGCGCATCAGGAGCGAGAGACGGTACGAGCCTCCGCTGCCCTCTCGAGCGCGGACTACCACGAAGTAGTGACCGGCTGTGAGCCCGCGCCGAATGTAGGCGCCACCTGAGCCGCCGCACTCGCAGTCGAGTACGCGGCCAGTCTCCAAGAGCAGCACCAGGTCGAACTGTGCGCGCGCGCCCGCCCGCAGGCGCAGCGTCACGTCGCTCTGGCGGACGACGTCGAAGTGGAAGAAGTTGACTACATTGATGCGTGACCCGTTCAGCGATCCCTTCTGCGTCTGCTGGTTCGCCAGTGGGCGGCCCGGCCCGATGTCGTCAGGCCCGGCCCGAGCGACCTGAAGCCGGTAGCGCAGCGTGACCGACCGACTACCGCGGGCCTCGACGAAGACGCTGTAGCGGCCGCCGAGCCTCGGTCCGGGGGTGTACGTGGCATAGCCGCCGCACTCGCGTCGGATCACGGGCGCGGCGTTCCTGAAATCTCGCGTCCCAGGGACGAGGACGCTGAATGAGACGCACTGTCCACGACGTGGGACAAGGTTCATCTTGTACGTCGTCCCGGCCCGCATCACCGTCGACCACGCTTTGTCCGGGTGCTCAAGCGGGTTGAGCGTCGATCGCACTCCCTTGGCCGGCAACGGCGTGCCCGGCGGCCTCGAGCTGGGCCCGGGTGCCGTGACCCTGAGCGTGAAGGTGCCGTCGACAGAATCGCGGAGCCGCCCGAAGAGGATGAGGTAGTTCGCGCCACCCTTCCCATCGAACACGAACTCGGCGCGGCCGTTTTGGTCCGTAGCGTCGCATGTGACCGGGATCAGCTGCGATCTCCGAACCTCGTAGGCAGCGAGGACGCCGTCGAGGTCACCGTCCGCGTGGAGGCGGAGGACGATCCTCCCAGTAGGCGCATTGCCGATCCGGTACCAGACCGTCGACTCGACCGGACGGCACGACGGACGGGGGTCGTTCTTCTCGTCCGTCGCGCCCACGGTCGTGCCCCTGACGGTTACGGGAGGATGGACGGGCGTCGCATTTGCGCGATTGTCGTTCGGCGGCGATGGTGGCGGATCTGCAACCGCATTCGGACCTGCGATGACGACCACCGCTGCGACAACCACTGCGGCTCGCAACACGCGAGCGACGCTATACCGCTACCTGCGACGGTTCAAGGTCCGAAGTCTCACGGGAATGTCTCGTCCGTGGGCACGTTCGACCAGGAGATGGCGAAGCAATGGTCGGCCGAGCTTGAGCTCGTCGGCGCGGGCGGCGAGCCGGTCGACCTCTGGCGTACGCTCGCCTCACACGGGCTCGCCGACCTGCCGCCGAATCTGATCGACGAGGAGGCGCGCACGCTCGAGACAACGTTGGCGCTGCCGCGAGGCCGCGCCCGTACGATCCGGATCCGTGCGGGCCGCGCCGGCTTCGCGCTCGTCGAGGGGCTTGACATCGGCACCCGCGACGCCGTCGCCCTCGCCGAGGCCGCCCGGCACATCCTCCGCCTCGACGCCGACCTCTCTCCTTTCTACCAGGCGGCACGCGACGACCCCGACCTCGTTTGGGCAAGCGCGGGCGCCGGCCGGATGGTTCGTAGTCCGACCGTCTTCGAGGACGTCGTCAAGACGATCTGCACCACCAACTGCGCCTGGTCCGCGACGGTGCGGATGACGACCGCGCTCGTCTCCGAGCTCGGCATCGAGGCGCCGGACGGCCGCCGCACATTCCCCGCTCCGGCCGCGATGGCAGAGGCAGGCGAGGATTTCTACCGCGATGTCGTTCGCGCGGGCTATCGCGGGCCCTATCTGCGCTCCCTGGCGGCCGACGTCGCCGGCGGAAGCCTCGACCTCGAGGCGCTGAACGACCCCGAGCAGCCGGACGACGAGGTCGCCGAGCGCCTGCTGGCGCTCCCCGGCTGCGGCCCGTACGCGACCGCGCACATGATGATGCTGCTCGGCCGCTACTCCCGCCTGATCCTCGATTCCTGGACGAGGCCGAAGTACGCCCGCGTCAACGGGCGCAAGGCGGGCGACCGCACGATCGAGCGGCGCTTTCGCCGCTACCGGGAGTACGCCGGCCTCGCGTTCTGGCTCTACCTCACCCGAGATTGGGTCAAGGAACCGGCTCCCGCCTAGATTCGACCGGCAAAGGTGTCGCAGCTACCGGGCTTGCCGGTCCGGTACCCGACCGTGAACCAGGAAGCTAAACGTTGAGATGGGCTTGCGAAGCTATGGAGCCAACGGGACTCGAACCCGTGCCCTCCTGCCTGCCAGGCAGGCGCTCTCCCAACTGAGCTATGGCCCCGAGAGCCCCCAGTGTAGCCGCGAACTCGAAATCTTCCGCCCAGTTGATCCCTCGCCGCTGATTGTTCCGAGTGGGTGCGAGTCGAAGCTGGACGGCGGTCCGGCCCGCGAAGATTTCGGGAGGCAACAGGTAGCACCGGTCGAGTTCGAGACAGTACGCAGCCATCACATCGACCTCGTCGACGTCATACGAGCGGCGGATGAACCCGGTGGCAGTTCGGCGGCAGGATCGACAGCGAACAACCAGCACATCGCCATACGCGGCGGCGGTCTTGCATTGAACCCGCAAAAGACGCCCCCTGAGATCGAAGATTAGGTCATAACGATGTCCGTCAGTCAGCGGACGGAAGACGCCAACGCCAAGTCTCGCGGCGTGATGGGTGATTCCAAGCTCGGCAACGGAACCTTTCTGGTCGGTGGTCATCTCCACCAGACCAGTGTAGTTGTCTAATCGGACGACAACTTACGCCGTCGCCGAGGCGAGCTCGACCGAGGGGACGTCGCCCCACAGCTCCTCGAGGCGGTAGTACTCCCGGGCCTCGGGGCTGAAGACGTGGAGGACCACGTCGACGTAGTCGGCGACGATCCAGCGGCCCTCCCGCTCTCCGGCGATCGACTGCGGGATCGCGCGCTCGTCGTGCTTCATCCGCTCGTGCACCTCGTCCCAGATCGCCTTCGTCTGGCGGGCGTTCTGGCCGGTGCAGAGCACGAAGAAGTCGGTGTAGGAGCACACCGGGCGCATGTCGAGGATGAGGACGTCCTGCGCCAGCTTCTCCTGGGCGAGGCCGGCGATTCGGCGGGCGTGTTCGAGTGGCGTCAGGGTCTCTTCGGGTCCTTTTCGGTCTCCGACTCAGTGTAGCCGCGGTAGAGGCCGAGTCCGGCAATCTCCTCCGCGACGGCGTCGGGAACCAGGTCGTCGATCCGCTCGCCGCGCTCGACTCGCTCGCGGACCTCGCTGGAGGAGACGTCGGGCGACTCGAGCTCGAACGAGACGACGCGGTCGCCGTAACGGGCGAGGTCGGGCGGCGCGTAGCCGGAGCGCGTGCCGACCGCGAGCCGGACCCAGCGGAGCACCTCCTCCGGCTCCTTCCACGTTGGGAAGGCCGCGCCCTCGTCGGCGCCGACGACGAACAGCGCCTCGCCGAAGCGGCCGCCGCGGACTGCGTCGACGGTGAACCGGTTCTCGTCCCGGACAACCTCCGCCGGCAGGCCTGCAAACGCGGCCCGTGCGAGCCGCAGCCGCGACTCGGCGTCGGCGACGACGCGCCGGTGGCCGGGATCGGCTGCGACCAGCACCAACAAACGGTCGATCGGCAGCCGCTCGAGCGCCGCCCGAGCCAGGGCGACGTGGCCGTTGTGCGGCGGGTCGAAGGTGCCGCCGAGGATGCCTGTCATTGGAATTCGAGCACCTCGCCCGCGACCTCGACCTCGTCGCCGGTCTTGGCACCGGCGTCGCGGAGGGCTCGCTCGAGCTCCTCCTCGGACGGCGCCCGGCCGGAGACGCGGAAGCCGCGGTCGGTACGCAGGATGCGGAAGCCACGGCGCGCGTCCGGCCGCGGCCGGTAGACCAGGAAGGACGCCATCCCGGACTCGGCCGACGCCGACTCCGGGATCGGAGGCACGAATGTCAAGAGCGCTCTCTTGAACTCGGTCACGCCTTCTCCGGTCGCGCAAGAGAGAGGAAACACCCCAACTATCCGCCGGTCGTCGAGCTGAAAGCTCGGCGGGCGGCGGAGGAGATCGACTTTGTTCAGCACGACGGCCTGCGGACGCTCGGCCAGGCCCGCGCCGTAGGCGGCCAGCTCTTGGTCAATCGCCTCGAACCGCTCGCGCGGATCGCCCTCGGAGGCGTCGATCACGTGGACGAGCAGGCGCGCGCGCTCGAGGTGCGCGAGGAACTCGTGCCCCAGCCCCGCGCCCTCGCTCGCGCCCTCGATCAGTCCCGGGACGTCGGCGACGACGAGCTGGCGCTCGTCGGTGTCCACGGTTCCCAGCACCGGCTGGAGCGTCGTGAACGGGTAGTCCGCGATCTTCGGCCTGGCGTTGGAGATGCGCGCCAGCAGCGAGGACTTGCCTGCGTTCGGGAGCCCGACCAGGGCTGCGTCGGCGAGCAGCTTCAGCCGCAGCTCGAGCGTCGCCTCTTCTCCCGGCAGGCCCGTCTCCGCAAAGCGCGGGGTCTGGCGGGTCGGGGTGGCGAAGCGACGATTGCCGCGGCCGCCCGAGCCGCCGCGGGCTATCACGACGCGTGCGCCCGAGCCCGCCAGATCGGCGATTAGCTGCCCGTCCTCGTCGAGCACCTGGGTCCCGGCCGGGACGCTCAGCTCGACGTCGGCTCCGGCCGCGCCGTGCCGGCCGGAGCCCCCGCCGGCACCGCCCTTGCCCGCCTTGAAGCGCTGCTTCGGCCGGAAGCCGGAGAGGTCGCGCAGGTCCGGGTCCGAGACGAGCGCGACGTCGCCGCCGGGCCCGCCGTCGCCGCCGTCAGGGCCGCCGCGAGGAACGTGCTTCTCGCGCCGGAAGCTGAGCGCGCCGTCGCCGCCGCGCCCCGCCTGCACATGAATGCGGGCGCGATCCGCGAACATCGGAGCCGTAGGCTGCTACTGAACGGAGATGAAGCGGCGTTCGCCGCTTGTTCTGAATGCCACGGTGCCGTCGCGCTTGGCGAAGATCGTGTCGTCGCGGCCGATCCCGGCGCCGGGGCCGGGCCGGAAGCGGGTGCCCCGCTGGCGGACGATGATCGTCCCCGCAGTGACGCCCTGGCCGTCGAAGACCTTCACCCCGAGCATCTTCGGGTTCGAGTCGCGCCCGTTCCGCGAAGAGCCGAGTCCCTTCTTGTGAGCCATCTAGGTTCCCTTCTCCTTCTTCGCCGACTCGAGCGCGGCCATCGCGCCCTTGCGGTTGGCATGAGCCTGCTCGTACTCGAGCGCGGCGTCGAGCTGCTCTGCACTCCAGCTCGCTGTCTGCTCGCCGATCTGAGCAACGGTGAGCTTCGCGTAGCCGGCCGGGAGCTCCTCCACTCCTGGCTCGGCGGGCTCCTCCGCCTTCGCGGCCGCCTTTCGCTTCGCGCCGCCGATCGACTGGATCTCGATCTGGGTCAGCTTGGCCCGAAAGCCCGTGTGGCGGCGATAGCCCGTCTTGGGCTTGTACTTGCCGATCCGGATCTTCGGGCCGAGCGGCGATCCGACCACCTTCGCGGTCACCTGGACGCCCTGCGGCGAGAGCTCGAAGGCGCCGTCTCCGCCGACCATCAGCACGTCCGGATGGAAGGTCTTTCCCTCCGCCGTCGGCAGCCGGTCGACGAGCAGGCGCTCGCCCTCGCGGACGCGGTACTGCTTTCCGCCGAGTGAGATGATCGCGTAGCCAGCCATAGCACCGAAACGCGGGCCTCACGCCCGCGAGGAGGCAGTGTAGCCGTGAACGCGCGCCGGCCGCAAAGAGCGGGGCTCCTCGAGGCATGGGCGGTCTGGCTGCTGTTCGGCCTCACTGCCGTAGCCGTCTTCGAGACCTACTGGCGCCTACCCCCGCGCGAGACCTGGAAGGTAATGAACGAAGGCCTCGTCGGCGGCGCCGGCCGCGCCTTCGTCTTCATCAGCTTCTCCGCGGCGCTTGCGGCGGTCGGCGTGCTGCCGATCGTCGTCGACCGGCTGGACGACCGTCGCTCCGATGTCGCCGGGCTGCTCGCGTTCGTCCTCTGCGCCACCGTCGCGTACCCGGGCGTTCAGACGGAGAGCCATCTCGACCCGAAGTGGGCGAACCTCCCGGCTGTCCTGGGAGTCGCGGCCGCCGTCGCCCTCACCGTCTGGGCGACGCTCCGCGGAAGAGCCGAGCCTGTTCGCACAACCCGGCCGGGAGATCGGGCGCGGCTCGCCGTCGGCGGGACGTCACTCTTCTTCGCCGCGCCCTACATCGCCGCGGAGCTTGGCTTCTTCCTCGACGGCGTCCCGGTGCTGGGTTCGATCTTCCAGACGGGAAAGGTGGTCCCCGAGCCCGGCGCCGGCTATTCGCACGCGGCGGTCCATCACGGCCACCACCACGGGATGGACGGGTTCCTGCTCGCCGTGACCGCCCTGCTCCTGTCGCGCCTCCTCGGCGGCATCCGCCGGCCCGTGCTGCGGGGTGTGACGGCCGCCTATCTCTCCCTGATGCTCGTGTACGGGCTGACCAACCAGGTCGAGGACCTCTGGATCGAGCAGATTGTCAAGCGAGGCTGGACCGCCTGGCAGATCCCGAACGTCCTCCATCCCACGGCGTCACTCGCCTGGGCGGCGATGGTCGTTGCCGCCGCGTTTGTCTACGTGGCTTTCTTCCGCCCGCGGCGGGCGCTGTTCGGCTAGCCGGACGAGGTGCCGCTCGCCGACGCGCCGCTCTTCCGGCGCCTGCGGCCGCCGCGCGAGCCGCGTCTGGTCTTCTTCTTCGGCTTCGCCGGCGGCTCGGCGCCGTCTTCGGGCGCCGCCTGGGGCTCCGGCGCGGTCACGGTCTCGGCTTCGGCCGGCGCGGCGCGGCCCAGGGCCGGATCGGGGAGGTGGATCTTCGGGGCCTCGCCGTTCTCGGCTCCGGCCGCCGACACGCTCTCCGGCTTCTTTCGCCGCCGGCGTCCGCCCCGGGAGCCACGCCTCGTCTTCTTCTTCGGCTTCTGCTCCGCATCCGGCCCGGCTTCGGCCTCCAGCTCGGGCTCGGGCTCCGAAACTGCCTCAGCCTCCGCCTCGTCCGTCGGCTCGGGTTCCGGCGTCTCCTTGCGGCCCTTCTTCGCGGGCGGCTTGCGGGTCGGCTTCTCGGCCTCGCCCTCGGCCGTGATCGGCGCGGCCGACTCGGCGGGGGCGCCGGTGAGGGTCGCGTACGCGGTCCCGTCGAGCACGCGCTCGATACGAACCTTCGCCTTCTTGCCGACGAGCCGGGAGGCGCCGCCGACAGAGATCGTGTAGCCATCGAGCTTGCCCACGCCGGCCTCGAGATCGTGCAGACCGACCTCGACGAGCTTCAGCTCGAGCTCGGCGCCCTCCTCGACCGGCCCCTTGGGCGCGAGCCGCCCGAGCGTGCCCTTGTCGAGCACCTCGAAGTGGTCGGTCGGGACGTCCTCGCGCGCGTCGATCAGGAAGCGCCGTCGCGTCTCCTCCTCGATCGCCTCGAGCCGCGAGGCGCCGGGGCCGATCAGGATGCTCGCCACCTTCGCGTTCAGCTCGACCTTGAACGCCTTGGTCCGGGGCGCGCCGGCAGCGAGAGCGCGGAACTTCCGCTCGGCGTCGACCGCGGCCGAGGCCTCGGAGAGGACGACCCCGTCGCCGCCGCAGACGGTGCAGCGCCGCGTCAGGATCTCGCGCGGCCCGTCGGTCACGTTCTGGCGCGTCATCTCGACGAGGCCGAGCGGCGAGATCTCGACCACGTAGGTCTTCGTCCGGTCGCGCTCGAGCTCGTTCTTCAGCGCCTCCTCGACGGTGGCCCGGTTCTTCGGGTTCGCCATGTCGATGAAGTCGATGACGATGATCCCGCCGACGTCACGCAGTCGCAGCTGGCGCACGACCTCCTTGACCGCCTCGAGGTTGTTCTTCGTGATCGTGTCCTCCAGGCGACCGCCGGACGACTTCGAGCGCGAGCCGACGAAGCGGCCAGTGTTGACGTCGATGACGGTGAACGCCTCGGCGTAGTCGAAGACGAGGTAGCCGCCCGAGGGCAGGTCGACCCGGCGGGAGAGCGTGGAGCGGATCTCGGCATCGACGCCCGAGGCCTCCATCAGCGGGGTCTTGTCGCGGTAGCGGTGCACCCGCTCGGCCATGTGCGGCGAGGTCTTCTTCAGGTAGCCGATCACCCGCTTGTAGGTGCGCTCGTGGTCGATCTGCGCGCTCACGAAGTCGCCGGTGAAGAGGTCGCGAACGACCCGCAGCGGGAGCTCGGACTCCTGGTAGACGAGCGACGGCGGCTTCGCGCTCTTCGCGCGAGTCTCGATCGTCTTCCAGAGCCGCTGGAGGAAGACGAGGTCGCGCTCGATGTCCTCGGCGGACGCCCCCTCGGCGGCCGTGCGAACGATCACGCCGCCCTTCTTCACGTCGAGGCCCTTGAGGATGTCGCGCAGGCGGGTGCGCTCGTCGTCCTCGAGCCGGCGCGAGACTCCGAGCCCTTCGCCGCTCGGGACGAAGACGACGAACCGGCCCGGGAGGGAGATCTCCGTCGTCAGGCGAGCGCCCTTCGACTTCATCGGGTCCTTGACCGCCTGAACGAGCACCTCCTGGCCGCGGCTGAGCAAATCCTGGATCTTCCGGCCGTGAGAGCGGCCCTCGAGCTCGGGGACGACCACCTCGTCCACGTAGAGGAAGCCGTTCTTCTCGAGGCCGATCTCGATGAAGGCGGCCTCCATCCCGGGGAGGACGTTGTCGACGACTCCCTTGTAGATATTGCCCGCGATCGAACGGCGCTCCGGCCGCTCGATGTACGCCTCGGCGACCCGGTCGTCCTCGACCACGGCGACGCGCTGCTCGCCGACGTCGACCGAGATCAGCAGCTCGCGCTTTGCAGGCGGCAGCGGTGGACGACGCGCGGGGGTGCGCCGGCGTGGCTGGCGTTGCTTGCGCGCGGCGGGGCGGCGCTCGGGGCGGGTTTCCTCGGTCTTCTTCTTCGTCGTAGCTGCCGCCGGCTTCGCCGCGGTCTCCTTGGCCTGGGCCTGGGCAGGGCGCTTGCGCCCGCGGCCGCCCCGACTTCCGCGCCGGCGGCGCTTACGGACGGCTTCTGATTCGGTAGCGCCCGCCTGGGCGGGCGGCTCGGTTACGGGCTTGGGAGGTGCGGTTGGAGCGCGCTGTTCGTCGACGCGCTCGTCGGATTGCGGCTTCTGCCGCCGGAACCATCGCAGCAAGTGAAATCTCCTTGTTCGGCGCGCGCGCTGCGATCGCCTGGCACTTCATGCGGGCGGAGCGCGCGCTGCAGCTTGAATTCAAAAATCATGGGCACGCAGACAGGCTAGCAGCGCCGCCCGCGGTCGCCGCGGTCGGCGACAAGTGGGTCTACGCGGCTGCGGCGGGGCGGAGCTTCGCGCGCTTCGTGCGGACCGCGCGCAGCCGCTGGTTCAGGCGCGCCCACGCCCAGGGCTCGAGCTCGCGGTACCGCACGGCGGACTGTCCCCGTGTCGCCTCGAGGTACTCGAACCAGGCATCGGCTTCCTCGATCAGCAGCAGCTCCTCGGCTTCTCGTCTGGCGGCCATGGCGGGATGGTAGGTCCGCCCCCGGACGGAGCGAGGGGCCGGCGCGGGCCGGCCCCTCGTGATGACGAAGTTCGTGTTCGCTATGGCGAGTGCGTGATTGCGCTGAGCGCGTTCACCTGGCCACTGCCGTACCAGCCGTTGTTGCCGAGTCCGCCCTGGCACGTCTGCGGTGCTCCGCCGTCGAGCGCCGGGAAGGGCGCGTAGAGCGCCAGGGTCACCGGGTCCGGGCAGGCGATCGGATCTGCGGTTTGCCCGATGATCGCGGCAACGCGACCCGGGCTCAGGTGCCCGTACCAGCTGTCGATCAACGCAGCCACGCCCGTCACGTGCGGCGAGGCCATCGACGTTCCCTGCAGGTACGCGTAGACCGCGTTCGGGTTCGTCGGATCCTTGATCACCAGCGGCGACACGACGAAGAACTTCGCCGGGTAGGTCGAGAGCACTCGCCCGTTCGGAGCCTCCGCGGTGACCTGAAGCCGCCGGTCGCCGCCCGGCGCGACGACGTCGGCCGTGCCGATGCCGTAGCTGGAGTAGTACGACTTGATGCTCCTGTTGCCGTCCGCGGTGACGCCGATCACGCCCGGGACCTCGACCGGGACCACGGCACAGGCGTTCGTGATGTCCCGCGTCACCGGCGTCGTGTCATCAGGGCTCGTCTGGTCCTGGGTGGGGTGCGCGAGGTCGTCCGACTGGTTGCCCTCCGCCGCCACGACGACGACCCCGTGTTGCTGAGCGAACTTGATCGCTCGGCGCTCAGCCGTCCAGATCGCCCGCTGCACCGGATCGTTGCGGCAGTTGAAGAGCCACGGGTCGGCGAAGTAGCTGTTGTTCGTGACGTCGAAGCCGTGCGTTCCCGCCCAGATGAACGAGCAGACGACGGCCTCCGGGAAGAAGAACCCGTCGGCATTGCCCGCCTTGAGTCCCGCGATCTTCACGTTCGGCGCGACGCCGACGATTCCGATCCCGTTCGAGGCCGCCGCGATCGTCCCGGCGGTGTGGGTGCTGTGCCCGTTGTCGTCGTCGGCGGCGACGGCGCCCGGCACGGGCGCGCCGCTGACGCAGTTGACGCTGTTGGCGCTGTCGACGTTCGCCGCCAGGTCCGGATGCGTGTAGTCGAGCCCGGTGTCGATGTCACCGACGAGCACGGACGGGCTTCCGCCGGTGATCGCGTGGGCTTCCGGCGTATGGATCTGCCGCATGTCCCACTGGAGCGGCGACAGGTTGTCCGCGTCGGTCGCCGGCGAGTTGGGCAGGTCGCCCGGCGGCGGTCCCTCGGCGTCGGCCGCGGCTCCGTCGACCTGGGTCGCGTACCCCGCGGTGCCCGCCGCGTTCTCGATCCGGTTGTCCGTGAGCAGGCTCGCGCGGAACGAGGCGCTGTCGGAGCGGGCGATCGCGACCCCGATCTGGTTGTAGCTGTAGACGAGCGTCCCGCCCGCCCTGGCGATGGACTGCGCCGCGTCGGCGGGCACCGCCTGCTGTTTGTAGAGGACGACGTAGTTCTGGCCGAGCGCGGTCGACGCGAGCGCCAGGGCCCCTGCGGCCATGGCGGCGATGACGCTCAGGCGCATAAAGCGTCTGGTCATCTCCTCCCCCTCGTGGAGTGAACTGGGCGGCGGGACTATAAACGGCTCAGGCCGCGAGCCGCCTGCGCCGCACGCCCGCGCCGCGGACGTGGATCGCCTCGAGCACGCCGATCGCGAGCAGGTTCGCGATCATCGCGGAGCCGCCGACGCTGACGAACGGGAGGGGGATTCCCGTCACCGGGGCGATCCCGATCGACATGCCCACGTTGACGAAGATCTGGAAGAGGAACGCGACCACGATCCCGCCCGCGGCGATCGCGGAGAACGCATCGCGGGCGACCGCGACGATCTTCAGGCCTCGCCAGACGACGAGCAGGTAGAGGAGGAGCAGCGCCGAGACGCCGATGAACCCGCGCTCCTCGGCGAGCGAGGCGAAGGCGAAGTCGGTGGCGTGCTCCGGCAGGAAGTTCAGATTGGTCTGGGTCGCTCCGGCGACGCCGCGGCCGTCGACCCCGCCCGCCCCCACCGCGTTGATCGACTGAGTCACGTTATAGGTGGCGCCGGCGGGGTCCTGGTCGGGATGGGTGAAGTGGGTCAGGCGCTCCCTCTGGTAGGGCTTGAGCACGTCGACGCCCGCCGAGGGAAGCAGCCAGAGGACGACCACGGCGAGGGCGACTACGCCCGCACCGAGCGCCGCGAGATGCGTCCAGCGCGTGCCCGCCACGAACAGGACGGCGGCAAGCGCGACGGCGTAGACCATCGCCGTCCCCACGTCGGGCTGGACGAACACGAGCAGGATCGGCCCGGCGGCGAACGCGATTGCCTCGAGCACCGTCCGCGGGTCACCGAGGCGCCTCGCCCGATCGGCGAGGAAGCCGGCGAGGAAGAGGACGAAGAGCAGCTTCCCGAACTCCGAGGGCTGGAAGCGGAAGAAGCCGAGGTCGAGCCACCGCTTGGAGTGGCGCGAGACGGTCCCGGCCAGGAGCACGAGCAGCATCACGCTGACCGTCCCGCCGTAGATCAGCCGCTTGTAGCGGCGGTAGTAGTCCGGATCGACGAGGACGAGCGCGACGAGCCCGAGCGAGCCGGCGGCCGCGTACACGCCCTGGCGGACGACGTAGTAGCTCGAGTCGCCCGGGATGTCGTGCCGGGTGATCCCCGCAATCGCCCACAGGCCGTAGCCGACGAGCGCGGCGACGGCACCGAGCAGGAGCCAGTCGAGCCGGCGAACGAGCGAAGCGACCTCGACTGTCTCCTTCCGGACGGGCCGCAGGCCCCTGGCTCTCGTGTCGACGGCTTCGATCATCAGTCGGAGTAGACGGGACCGGTCGGGCCGGCCCTGACGTGGAAGTACTTCTCGAACACCCTGAGCGCGGCGGGCGCGGCCGCGTCGCCCCCGTGACCGCCGTTCTCGATCAGCGCACAGACGACGATTCTGGGCGGCTCCGGCGTGTTCACCGGCCCGTAGCCGCAGAACCACGACTGGTCCGACTGGCTCTCGGGGAGGCCGGGGACGAACTTCTCCGCCGTGCCCGTCTTGCCGGCGATGTCGACCGGGAAGTTGCCGAAGACGGCCGACGAGGTGCCGTAGCTCGCGTGCGTCGCCTGGAAGAGGCCGTACTGGACGGCCGCGAGCCCGGTCGGGTCGAGGTTGACCTGCTGCGGCGCCGGGGCGGTGAAGCGGTGCACCACGCGTGGCTGGGAGCGGCCGCCTCCGCCCTCCTGGACGTTCTCGACGAGGTGTGGGCGCACGAGCTTGCCATTGTTGGCGACCAGCGCGTAGAAGCGGGCGAGCTGGAGCGGCGTGACGAGCAGATCCTTCTGCCCGATCGTGAGCTGGATCGAGTCGCCGGGCTTCCAGAGCCGGTCGATCTGCCAGTTGCCGGGATCGGTCTTGGCCGTGAAGGTGCGCTTGCGCCACTCCGGCGTCGGCAGCAGGCCGCTTTCCTCGGGGCCGACGTCGACGCCGGTCTTGCGCCCGAAGCCGAATCTGGCCGCCCACGCCTGGAGCGGATGTCCCGCGCTGGGCGGCAGCTTGTAGAAGTCGTAGCCGAGCTGGTAGAAGAAGGTGTCGCACGAGGCCGCGATCGCGGTCGGGAGGGTCATCGCCGACGAGGCGTAGGGGTCCCAGTTGTTGAAGACCTGGGCGACCGTCCCGTCCTCCTTGTAGACGGTGTAGTGGCCGGTGCACTCGAGCGTCGTCGAGGGTGAGATCACATGGGTCTCGAGCGCGGCGAGGGCGGTCACCGGCTTGAAGGTCGAGCCGGAGGGATAGAGGCCGCTGATCGCACGGTTCACGGAAGGGAAGTTGTGCTGCTCGGCGGTCTTCGGCATCAGCCCGGCGTTGGTGAGGCGCCTGGTGCTGACCCGGCCGGTGTAGAGCTTCGGCTCGTAGGTCGGGTTCGAGGCCATCGCGAGGATCGAGCCGTCGCGCGGGTCCAGAGCGACGATCGCGCCGCCGTTCGCCGCCCACTGACCGTTCAGGCGCGCCTTCTCGATCCCGTAGGTGAGGGCGCGCTCGACGGCCCGCTGGAGCCCGATGTCGAGCGTGAGCCTGATCGACTCGCCGGGGACCGGCGTGCGATGCACGACGAGCTGGCTGCGCGGCCGGCCGAGCGAGTCGACCCGGAGCTGAGCGAGCCCCGCCCGTCCGCGCAGGTACGAGTCGTAGCTCGCCTCGAGCCCGGTCTGGCCGATCCGGTCGCCCGGCTGGTAGCCCTTCCGCTGGAGCCGCTTCAGCTGCTCGGGCGAGATCTCACTCGTGTAACCGAGGAGCTGCGCCGCGAGCGAGCCGTACGGATAGCCGCGCAGGAACGTATCGACCACGCGCACCCCTGGAAAGCTGTCCCCGTGCTCGAGCAGGAAGTTGATCGGCGCGTCGCGCTTGACCGACTCGCGGACCGTGACCGGGGTGACCGGATCGTTCCCGCGCCGCTTGATCTCGAGCAGCAGCTGCTTCACGGGGACCTGGACGACGTGCGAGAGGCGCCTCAGCTCGTCCAGCCGGGCCGCCCAGGTCTTCGGCAGGTCCGACGGCGCGAGCTGGACGGCGGTGCCCGCGATGTTGGTCACGAGCGGGTGCCCGTTGCGGTCCAGGATCTGGCCGCGCTGCGCCTCGACCCGCACCGAGCGGAGCTGGTTGTCGAGGGCGGCCTGGAGGTACTGCGGCCCGGAGAGAACCTGGAGCGCCCAGAGCCGGAAGAAGAGGACGCCGAAGACGAGCAGGGCGACCCCGCCCAGGATTCCCAGCCGCAGGGCCAGCTGCGGCGTGAACCGGTACGGTCCCTCGACCCGTGGGTCGGGCGGGAGAAACCGGCGCGGGTGCTCGGAGCGTGCGCGTGCCCCGGTGCTAGCCAAGGAGCCTGACCTCGGTCGCCGTCTCGGGCTGCGACGCGAGCGCGAGGACCCGGCGGACGAGCGCGTAGACGGGAAGCGTCAGGAGGAGGTTGAGCGCGACCTTCGGCGGGAGGGCCTCCACCAGCACCGTCTTCGCCGAGACCTGGTCGCCGAGCATGTAGTGGAGGAAGAGCGCCCCGAACTGGACGAGGATCGTCGCAACGGCGACCGAGACGAAGGGCGCGTGGGCCCGGTCGCGGCCGGTTGTCTCTCCGTAGCGGCCGATCCAGTAGCCGGCCAGGGTGAGCAGGAGCGAGGTCACTCCGAGCGTGGCGAGGTTCGCGGTGTCGACGAGCAGGCCCGCGGCGAAGCCTGCGCTCGCGCCGTAGATCGAGCCGCGCAGGAGGGCGATCGCGACCAGGGTCAGCAGGACGACGTCGGGGTAGCCGCCGAGGATGGCGATGTCGGAGAAGATCGTCACCTGGAGGATTCCGGCCACGAAGACGAGCGCGCCGACCTTGGCGGGCTCGACGACGCTCACCGCGCCGCCCGCGACTTCGGGACCAGCACGATCACCGACCTGAGCGAGTCGAAGTCGACCCTCGGATCGACCTGGGCCTGCCAGTAGAGGTCGACCTCGCTCTGCGAGGCGCCGATGACGAAGCCGATCGCGATTCCCTCCGGGTAGATGGAGGTCAGCCGTTTCGTGTGCCAGCCTGCGGTCTCGATCACGTCGCCCTCGTTCAGCGTCTGCGCCTTGTCCACGCGCGTGAGCGAGAGGGTGCCGCGGCCCTGGCCCGGCTTCACCACGCCGGACGCGCCGGTGTTGAGGTCGAGCGCGGAGACCTGGACGCTCGGGTCCGTCAGCAGCGTCACCTGCGCCTGGTTGTGGGCGACCGCGGTCACGAGGCCGACCAGGCCGTCGGCGGTGACGACGGGATCGTTCCGGCGGATGTCGCTGCTCGAGCCGCGGTCGATCCCGACCTGCTGCTGGAACTCGCTCGGCGGGCGGGAGACGACCGTCGCGAAGACCGACGTGAACTTCTGGGGGAATTCCCTGGAGTTGACATACCTGAGCTGTTTCTTCAGGTCGACGTTCTCCGCGGCGGCGTTCGCGTTTTGAATCGCCTGCTGGCTGAGGACGTCGACCTGGTGGCGCAGCTTCTCGTTCTGCGACTTCGCGTGGATCAGGCCCGCGAAGTAGCCGTAGGCGTCACGGAACGGGCGCGCGACGCGCTCGGCGGCGACCTCGAACGGCCGGAAGACGGTGGCGCCGGCGCTCTGCACGCCGTGCAGGCTGCCCCCCGCCGGCTCGCGGAAGTAGATCGTGATCAGGACGAGCGAGAGCAGCACCAGCACGCCCGCCACGATCCGCCGCTTGAGGGCGGTGGCGCTGCGGGAGGAGTACCCGGCGGGCCTGGAGCGAGGCACGGGGGACCCCAGGACCGCAAGACGTGCGGTGCGGTTCCGTGGCACGGGAACGAACTAGTGTAGGAAAGACCTCGGCGCGCCGCGAATTTCTAAGGTCGGTGGTTCGTGCGCCGCTTTGCGGTCTGGCTCCGGTGGATCGCCTCGAACTCCTCCAGGCTGCGGCCGGAGCCGACGGCCACGCAGGTCAGCGGGCTCTCGGCCAGGTGGACCGGCATCTGGGTCTCGTGGCGGAGGCACTCGTCGAGCCCGTTCAGGAGCGCGCCGCCGCCGGCGAGGACGATGCCGCGGTCCATGATGTCGGCGGCGAGCTCGGGTGGCGTCTTGTCGAGCGTCGACTTGATCGCCTCGATGATCTGGCTGACCGGGCCTTCGAGGGCGCGACGGACCTCCTCGCTGCTGAGGATGACCGTCTTCGGGAGGCCGGTGAGCATGTCGCGGCCTCTGACCTCCGCCTGCACCTCCTCGCGGAGGTCGAACGCCGAGCCGACCTCGAGCTTGATCTCCTCGGCGGTCTGCTGGCCGACGAGCAGCTTGTACTCGGTCTTGATGTGGCTGATGATCGCCTCGTCCATCTCGTCTCCGCCGACGCGCAGGCTCTGGCTGACGACGATCCCGCCGAGGGAGATGACCGCGACCTCCGTCGTGCCGCCGCCCACGTCGACGATCATGTTCCCCGTCGGCTCGGCGACGGGAAGCCCCGCACCGATCGCGGCGGCCATCGGCTCTTCGATCAGGTAGGCCTGCCTCGCGCCGGCGCTGAGGGTCGCCTCCTCGACGGCGCGCTTCTCGACGCCGGTGACGCCCGACGGGACGCAGACGACGACACGCGGGTGCGCGAAGCGGTGCTGGTGCACCTTTTGGATGAAGTGGCGGAGCATCTGCTCGGTGACGTCGAAGTCGGCGATCACGCCGTCCTTGAGCGGGCGGATGGCGGAGATCGTGCCGGGGGTGCGGCCGAGCATCCGCTTCGCCTCGACGCCGACGGCATGCACCTCGCCCGTGCGCTGGTCGATCGCGACGACGCTCGGCTCGGAGAGGACGATGCCGCGGCCCCTGACGTACACGAGCGTGTTCGCCGTGCCGAGATCGACAGCCATGTCACGGCCGCCAAAGCCGTTGAAGTAGCCCAATAGACCCATCTCGCCCGCCCGAGTGTAGCTAGGTGGCGCCCTTCTCGACCCCCCGCCCAGTGTCCGTTCGGGGCCTGTCCCGGGGTCTGACCCCGGGGGAAGGGTCGCGGGAGTCGATCGAAACTGCGTCGAAGGTGCCACGAACGCGTGCCTGTGCGGCCGTCCGCTCCTACCCTCGACGAATGCCACGGCCACTCCGTCTTCGACTCGCCGGCGCCCTCTACCACATCGGCGCACGTGGTAATCGCCGCCAGAAGATCTACACGTGCCCCCGGGATTACGAGCGCTTCCTGGCGATCCTCGCCGCGGTGATCGAGCGCTTCGGGTGGCGCTGCCATGCGTATTGCCTGATGCCGAACCACTTTCATCTGGTGTTGGAGACTCCCGAGCCGAACATTTCGGAGGGAATGCAGCTCCTCAACGGCACGTACGCGCAGTGGTTCAACGTGCGCTACGGCTACAACGGCCACCTATTCCAGGGCCGGTTCTTCTCGGAGCTAATCGAAAGCTCATACCACCTGCTCGAGGTCTCGCGGTACGTGGTGCTGAATCCGGTCCGCGCCGGCTTGTGCAAGGACGCCGCCGGCTGGCGGTGGAGCAGCTACCGGGCGCTCGTCGGCGACGTGCGGAAGGCTGCGTTTCTCACCGTCGAGTGGATTCTCGGGATGTTCGGCCGCGAGCCAACCCGGGCCCGCGAAAACTTCTGCCGATTCGTCCTCGAGGCGCCGCAGAAGGCGCGGCCGCCCTGACCTTTCGGGACCTGTCCCGGGGTCTGACCCCGGGACAGGTCCGAATCAGCCGAACCCGTAGACGCCGGGAAAGCATTCGGCCAGCAGACGGACGAGCAGGGCGCCCGGAAGGCCGACGACGTTGAGGTAGTCGCCTTCGATGCGCTCGACCAGCGCGGCGCCCCGACCCTGGATCGCATAGGCGCCCGCCCGCCCGTGCCACTCGCCGGTGCCGACGTACGCGGCCAGGTCGCGCGCGTCGAGCGGACGGAAGGCCACGCGCGTAACGTCGTGCTCGACCACCTCCCACCCTGGCGTGACCAGACACAGGCCGGAGACGACTTCGTGCGCCCGGCCCCCCAGGGCCTCCAGCATCGCCTCCGCCTCGCCTGCTTCGTGAGGCTTCCCGAAGGCCCGGCCGTCGAGCACGACCTCGGTGTCGACTCCGAGGACGGGCCGCTCGCCGGCGAGATACGCCACAGAGCGAGCCTTTCCCCGCGCACGCTCCTGCACCGTTTCAACCGGCTCGCCCCCCAGGCCCTCTTCGTACTGCGGCACGACGACCTCGAACGGAACTCCGAGCTGCTCGAGAATCGCCCTTCGCTGCGGCGACCTCGACGCCAGCAGCAACGGCGGCGCCGGCGGAACGCTCACGCCCGCTTACGGGCGCGCCAGATCTCCTCGCTCGGCCAGCGGCGCGCCCACTCGGGCGTCGGCATCTCGGGATTTCTAACCGGCTGCGCGTCTTCAGGCGCTTGGATCTCGATCAGGTCGACTACCTCGAGCCCGTTTGCGCGCAGCAGCCGGATCCAGTCGCCGTAGCCGAGATGGAAGTCGACCGAATCGTCGCCCGGCCACTCGAACCGGTGGATGCCGAAGTACGGACGCTGCAGCTCCGTCCCCGGCGGCGCGTCCTCGACCTCGGGCCAGCAGAGAACCGCGAGCGTGCCGTTCACCAAGAAGACGAGCTCTCCTCCGGGCCGGAGCAGGCGAGCGGCCTCGGGAATCCAGCGATACGGATCGGCCCAGATGCTGGCTCCGTATTCCGACAGCGCCACGTCGAAGCTCGCGTCGGGCAGCGGCACCTCCTCGGCACTCGCCTCGAGCAGCGGAAACTCGATCCCGTAGCGTGCCTGCATCGCGCGGGCCGTCTCGAGTTGCGCCGGAGTCACGTCCACTCCGACCGGCCGCGCGCCCCGGCGCGCTAACCAGGCCGAGAAGTACGCCGTGCCGCAGCCGAGCTCGACGACGTCCTTGCCGGCCACTTCCGGCAACGCATTCAGCTCGACCTCGGGCACGTTCCAGATGCCCCACGTGATCTCGTCTCGCTCCCAACCGAGGGGCGCCCGCTCTGCGTAGTCCGGTGCCCACTTCGTCCACTGGGCCTGGTTCCGCCGCGCGTGCTCAGAAAGGCTCATCGCCGAACCAGAGCTCGATCTCGCGCCGCGCCGAGACCGCCGAGTCCGAGCCGTGCACCAGGTTGTCCGGCATCGCGAGCGCGAGGTCGCCCCGGATCGAGCCGGGCGTCGCCTCGACCGGGTTCGTCGCGCCCATCGTCGTCCGGACGACCGCGATCGCCGACTCGCCCTCCAGCACCATCGCGAGCGTCGGGCCCGACGTGATGAACTCGACCAGCTCGCCGAAGAACGGTTTCTCGGCGTGCTCCGCGTAGTGTCGCTCGGCGAGCGAGCGCTCGACCAGGACCAGCCTTGCCGCGCGCACGGTCAGGCCGCGCCGCTCGAGCCGCACGAGGATCTCGCCGGCGAGCCCGCGCGCCATCGCGTCCGGCTTCGCTAGGACCAACGTTTGCTCCACCGCCACGGCGGCGGAGTCTAGGCCCTACCGGCGGCGCCCGCGCCGGGGCGGAGCCAGCGCCTGCGTCTGCCCGAGCTCAACCGCCGCCGGCTCGATCGGGGTCTCGCAGTACGGGCACACCTGCCACAGGGCCTCGAGCGGCTGCTTGCAGTTGCGGCACGACTGGCGCAGACGCGTCGTGCAGACCGGGCAGACCAGGAACGCCGGATCCACCTCGGCCCGGCAGACCGGACAGTGCAGGTCGCGCCGGGCGAGCCGCTGCTCCATCGCCTTGATCTCGAGCTCCCGCTCGCGCGCGTCCTCGAGATACTCCGGCGGCCGGAACAGCATGTAGATGAGCGCACCCACGAACGGCGGCAGGAGCCCGAGCACGACCGCCATCCCGACGAGCCACGGGTCCTCGATCCGCCGCCGCGCGTCCTTGTAGACCCAGAAGGTGACCGACAGCCAGAAGACGGCGACGAAGAACAGCGACAGGTTGCGGATCACCGCCCACGTCCCGGCGCTGAAGAAGTCGAAGAGTCCGTTGTCCGCTGCTGGTATCACCACGCCTCCCTCACAGGAGAAGCTTCCCGACGAGATATCCGGCGCCGAACGCTAGGCCGACGATCGCCACGACGACGATCACGGCGACGGCGAAGACGCTCAGCTTCTCGCCGAGCTTGCTCATGGTATTCGCTGAAGTCGGACGTTGAGGTCCGCGAGCAGGTAGAGCGAGCCCGTGACGAGGAGGGCTCCTTCCGGGCCTGCGAGCTCGCGCGCGCGCGCGACAGCCTGGCCCGGATCGGCCATCGTCTCGACCGTGTCGAAGACCGGCGCGGCCTGCCGCGCGAGCTCCGCCGCCGGGAGCGAGCGCAAGCTGCCGGACTCAGTGGCGACGAGGATCCGACCCACGCGCGAGAGCGACCGCAGCATCGCCTCGGCGTCCTTGTCCGCGAGGATCGACGCGACAACCATGTAGTCGCGCCGCGCCAGCCGTGCGAGCAGCCACTCGACCCCCGCCGGGTTGTGCGCGCCGGCGAAGACGTCCTCGCCGACCACGTCGAACCGGCCGGGGAGGCCCGCGTCGACGTCCCCTTCGAGCGGCCGACCGAGGAACGCCTCGGCGGCGGCGCGCCCCACGTCCTGCGCGTGGACGATCCGGACCGCGCCCCGTGCGCGCGCGGCCCCCTCCCAGTCCGGCTCGCCGAGCACGACCGTAGCGCCCCGTGCGACCACGGCGAGCTTCTCCGCGGCGATCACCTCCCTCGTCGAGCCGAGCACCTCGGTGTGATCGAGCGCGACGTTCGTCAGCACTACGATCCCGGCGGCGAGCACGTTCGTTGCGTCGAGGCGGCCACCGAGCCCGGCCTCGACGACCGCGACGTCGATCTCAGCCGCCGCGAACTCGGCCAGGGCCGCCGCGGTCAGGACCTCGAACTGGGTCGCCCCGAGTCGCTCCGCCGAGGGCCGCACCCGCGCGAGCGCCCGCTCCAGCCCGGCGTCCTCGCCGCCGACCTGGATCCGCTCGCTCCAGCCCGAGACGTGCGGCGAGGTGTAGGCGCCGGTCAGGAGCCCTTCGCGCTCGAGGAACGCCGCGGCCCGCCGGGTCGCGGTCGACTTCCCGTTCGTGCCGACGACGTGGATCGCCGGATAGGCCCGCTGCGGCTCGCCGAGCTCGGCGAGGAGCGCGCCCATCCGCCCGAGGCCGAACTCCTCCGGCCAGGGCGAGAGCGACTCGAGCCAGCCGCTGTTAGCCGGAGAGCGCATCGAGCTCGCGCCGGTAGCGTTCGAGCTTCTCGCGCTCTGCGGCCACGACCTCCTCGGGCGCGTTCTCGACGAAGCGCTCGTTCGCCAGCATCCCCTCGGCGCGGGCCACCTCTCCACGCAGGCGTTCGATCTCCGCTTCGACGTTGCCCCCGTCTACCCTGACGCGATCCGGCTTGACGACGGCTTCGAAGATGCGCTCCCGCTCCTCGGCCAGGGACGGCCGCACGCCGGCCCGGCGGAAGACCTCGGCGGCCGTCCGGATCGGCTCGAAGTCCTCGTCGTAACTCGCCTCCGCGAACGTCTCGGTCGGCCACGGCGCCACGATCAGGCGCGACTCACGGTCGGGCAGGTTCGACCAGATCTCCTCCGTCACGTGCGGCATCACCGGGTGCAGCAGCTCGAGGAGGCGCTCCAGGTTGGCGAGTGCCGTCGCCTGGGCGTCGGCGTCGCCGTCGTAGAGCCGCGGCTTGATCGCCTCCGCGTACCAGTCGCAGAAGTCGTCGAAGACGAGGTGGTAGAGGACGTTCGTCGCGGCCGCGAACTCGAAGTTGTCCAGGTGCGCCGAGACCTCGGTCTGCCCGCGGTCGAGCCGGGCGACGATCCAGCGCTCCTCGAGCGCGCGCGGGCGCAGCTCCGGCTTCGCGTCCCCCACGTTTGCGAGCAGCAATCTCGACACGTTCCAGAGCTTGTTCGCCAGCTTCCGGCCCTCCTCGATCGCCCCTGGAGCGAAGCGGACGTCCTGCGAGGACGACATCTTCAGGAGGCCGTAGCGCGTCGCGTCGGCGCCGTGCTCGGCGATCAGGTCGGTCGGGTCGATCCCGGTGCCGAGGCTCTTGGACATCCGGCGCCCGTCCGGGGCCAGGATCATCGCGTGGTAGTTGACCCACTCGAAGGGAACCTCGCCCATCATCTCCAGCCCCGCCCAGATCATCCGCGAGACCCAGAGGAAGTTGATGTCGCGCCCGGTCGAGCAGACGTCGCCCGGGTAGAACGTCTCGAGGTCGCGCGTCTCCTCGGGCCAGCCGAGGGTGGCGAACGGCCAGAGCGCGGACGAGAACCACGTGTCGAGCACGTCCTCTTCCTGGGACAGCTCGCCGCTTCCGCACTCGGCGCACGCGTCAGGCGTGCTCTCCGCGACCGTCGTATGCCCGTCGGGGCAGTACCAGACCGGAATCCGGTGTCCCCACCAGAGCTGGCGCGAGATGCACCACGGCCGGATGTTCTCGAGGTACGAAAGCATCACCCTCGTCTGCTGCTCGGGCTTGCAGCGGACGCGGCCGTCGCGAAGAGCGGCGATTGCGGGCTTGGCCAGCTCCGTCATCTCGACCCACCACTGGAGCAGCACGAGCGGCTCGATCCGGTCTCCGGAGCGGTCGCAGTGGCCGACCGCGTGCCGGAACGGCTCCCGCTTCTCGAGCAGGCCCCGCTCCTCGAGCTGCTCGACGATCCGCCCCCTGGCGTCCTCCTGGGTCAGGCCCGCGAGCTCGCCGGCCTCCTCGCTCATCCGGCCGTCGGGCCCGATCACCATCGGCTCCGGGAGCCCGTGGTCGCGCCCGATCTCCCAGTCCATCGGGTCGTGTCCGGGTGTGATCTTGACCGCGCCGGTACCGAACCCGGGATCGACCCGCTCGTCGGCGATGATCGGCACGCGCCGCTCGGCGACCGGCACGATCGCCTCCTTGCCGACGAGCCCGCGGTAGCGCTCGTCGTCCGGATGCACCGCCACCGCCACGTCCGCGAGCATCGTCGGCGGCCGGACGGTCGCGATCGTGACGTGTCCGTCTCCCTCCGCGAGCGGGTAGCGGATCCAATAGAGCGTGTCATCCACCCCGATGTGGTTCACCTCGAGGTCGGAGACCGTGCTCGCGCAGCCGGGGCACCAGTTGACGATCCGGGTGTCGCGGTAGACGTAGCCCTTGCCGAAGAGGTGCGCGAAGAAGCGCATCACCGACCGCGTGTACGCGTCGTCCATCGTGAAGCGGTGGCGCCGGTAGTCGAGCGACGCGCCGAGGGAGCGGAGCTGGCCCATGATCTGGCCGCCGTAGTCGCGGATGAAATCCCAGCAGAGCTGCACGAACTTCTCCCGACCGACGTCCTGGAGCGTGAGGCCCTCGGCGGCGAGCCGCCTCACCATCACCGCCTGGAGGGCGATCCCGGCGTGGTCGTAGCCGGGTTGCCAGAGCGTGTTGAAGTCGCGCATCCGGTGCCAGCGGATCAGCACGTCCTGCGCCGATCCGTTCAGCGCATGGCCCATGTGCAGCCGGTCGGTGACGTTCGGCGGGGGCAGGCAGATGACGAACGGCTCGCGCGGATCGCCGGCCTCGGCGTTGTAGAGGCCCTCCTCCTCCCACGTCCGCTGCCAGCGTTCTTCGACGCCTCCGGGCTTGTAGAGCGGCTCCATGAGGCAAGTTTACGGAGACGTGGGCGAGTTCTTTCACGCGGTGCGGGTCTTCGGCGAGGAGCTAGCGAGCGTGAGCTGGGCGGCACTGGCAATCGCCCTCGGGCTTCAGTTCGCCAAGGTGTTCGTGAGGACGTTCGCCTGGCGGAACATCCTGCAGGCGGCGTACCCCGAGGTGCGCGTGCCGTGGCGGCCCGTGCTGGGCGCCTACGTCGCCGGTGTCGGCGTGAACGCGATCGTGCCGGGCCGCGGGGGCGACCTGGTCAAGCTGTACCTCGTCCGCCGTCGACTGCCGGACACGACGTACACGACGCTGGCCTCGACGCTCTTCACCGAGACGCTGCTGGACATCCTGCTCGCGACAAGCATCTTCGTCTGGGCACTGACGCAGGGTGTCCTGCCGAGCCTCAGCGTCCTGCCGAGCGTCCCGGCCTTCGACTGGGGTTGGCTCTTCAGCCACTCGCGTCTGACGGCGACCGTGGTGGCGCTGCTGACCGTCGCGGTCATCTGGTTCTCCTGGTGGGCGTCCCGTCACGTCGAGGACTTCAAGACGCGGATCGGCCGCGGCGTCGCCATCCTGCGCGACCGGCCGCGCTACGCGCGCGAGGTGGCGAGCTGGCAGCTGCTCAGCTGGGTGTTCCGCATCGCATCCCTCTACTGGTTCCTGCGCGCGTTCCACGTGCACGCCTCGATTCACAACGCCCTCCTGGCGCAGGTGGTGGACAGCATCGCGACGCTGCTGCCGTTCTCACCCGGCGGCGCGGGCACGAAGCAGGGGCTGCTCGTCTACGTCCTCAAGGGACAGGCACCCAGCTCGCAGCTGCTCGCGTTCAGCGTCGGCCAATACGTCGCGATCACGATCTTCAACGTCGCGATCGCGGCGGTGGCGATCTTCGCGATGCTGCGGACGCTCCGCCTCCGGGAGATCCTCGGCCGCGCGAAGGCCGCCGAGTCCGAGACGGGAACCTAGGAGGGTTTGGCGGAATGGCGCTCGTCGCCGGGGTGCGATGCTCGTTCCGAGGCAAGGACGCAGGGAGCGTTCGTACCTGAAAGGTACGGGCGCGACCGAGGACGCGGCATCGGGGCGAGCAGCGCGGCCCGGCGGCTCAGGCGGTATTTCGTCAAACCCTCCTACTAGGCCGACTCTTCGGCGAGCTCTTCGTGCTCGTCGTCGGCGCCGGCGCTCGTGACGAGCGTCGGCTTCAGGCCCTTCTCGATCGTCTCCCGCGTGATCGCGCACTTGACGACGTCCTTGCGCGACGGCAGCTCGAACATCACGTCGAGCAGCGCCCCCTCGATGATCGACCGCAACCCGCGGGCGCCCGTCTCCCGGGCCAGCGCCTTCTCCGCGATCTCCCAGAGCGCCTCCTCGGTGAACACGAGCTCGATGTTGTCGTAGGCGAAGAACCGCTGGTACTGCCGCGTGAGCGCGTTTTTGGGCTCGGTCAGGATCTGGACGAGGTCCTCCTTCTGGAGCTGGTGCACCGCCGAGACGACGGGCAGCCGCCCGATGAACTCCGGGATCAGCCCGTACGAGAGCAGGTCCTCCGGCATCACCTGCGAGAGCATCTCGGAGGCCTCGAACGAGTTCCGCGAGCGGATCTCGGCGCCGAAGCCGACCGCGTGCTTGCCGATCCGTTTGCCGATGATCTTCTCCAGGTCGGCGAACGCGCCGCCGCAGATGAACAGGACGTTCGTCGTGTCGATCGAGAGGAATTCCTGGTGCGGGTGCTTGCGACCGCCCTGCGGAGGCACCGAGGCCACCGTCCCCTCGAGGATCTTCAGCAGCGCCTGCTGGACGCCCTCGCCCGAGACGTCACGCGTGATCGACGGGTTGTCCGCCTTCCGCGCGATCTTGTCAACCTCGTCGATGTAGATGATCCCGGTCTCGGCCTTCTTGATGTCGAAGTCCGCCGCCTGAATCAGCTTCAGGAGGATGTTCTCGACGTCCTCGCCGACGTAGCCCGCCTCGGTGAGCGCCGTCGCGTCCGCGATCGCGAACGGGACGTTGAGGATCCGCGCCAGCGTCTGCGCCAGCAGCGTCTTCCCGCAGCCCGTCGGGCCGAGCAGAAGGATGTTCGACTTCTGGAGCTCGACGTCGTCGTCCTCTGCCGCCATCTGGACGCGCTTGTAGTGGTTGTAGACGGCGACCGCGAGGGTGCGCTTCGCCTCCTCCTGGGAGACGACGTAGTCGTTCAGCACCGAGTAGATGTCGCGCGGGCGCGGGAGGTTGTCGAGGTCGAGCGCGGCGGGAGCGGTGAGCTCCTCGTCGATGATCTCGTTGCAGAGGTCGATGCACTCGTCGCAGATGTAGACGCCGGGACCTGCGATCAGCTTCTTGACCTGGCGCTGGCTCTTGCCACAGAAGCTGCAGAGCAGCTGTTCATTGCCGTCGGATGCGCGCGCCACCTCTGTCTCCTTTTACCTCGAAATCGCCTCGGGGGCTAGGTGCCGCTTGTCGGCGCCGCCCTCAGGTTGCGCGGCTCCGGCGCGCAACCGTCTGAAATGACCGGTCGAGATCATCAGGCTAAGACCAACGCTCCTAGGGCTTGGCCCCGTCCTTGGCTGTGTCGCGGTGGATGATCACGTTGTCGATGATGCCGTATTCCTTGGCTTCTCCCGGGGTCATGAAGTAGTCGCGCTCCATGTCCTTCGAAACCTTGTCCATGTCTTGTCCCGTGTGCTCGGCCATGATCTCCTCGAGACGGCGCTTGAGGGCGATCGTCTCCCGGGCATGGATCTCGATGTCGGTCGCCTGCCCCTGGAAGCCGCCCCAGACCTGGTGGATCAGGATCTTGGCGTTCGGCAGGGCCATCCGCTTTCCTTTCGCGCCGCCGGCGAGGAGGAGCGCGCCCATCGACATCGCCGTCCCGACGCAGATCGTCTGCACGTCCGGCTTGATGAACTGCATCGTGTCGTAAATCGCGAGCCCGTGGTACACCGAGCCGCCCGGCGAGTTGATGTAGATCGAGACGTCCTTGTCGGGATCCTCCGACTCGAGGTGGAGGAGCTGGGCGATGATCAGGTTGGCGATCTGGTCGTCGACGGGTGTGCCTAGAAAGATGATCCGCTCGTTGAGCAGGCGCGAGTAGATGTCGAAGGCGCGCTCGCCGCGCGAGGTCTGCTCGATCACCATCGGGATCAACGGGCTCATGCTGGCTCCTTGCTGCCGGGGGTCCACAGTTTCGTCTCGGTCGGGGGCGTTTCCTTGTCGGGGGTCCAGATCTCGTCGCGCGCGCGGGCAACCTCGGCCGGGATCCGCTTGACCTCGGCGGCGACGCGGTCGAGCGCCTTGCGCAGTCGGAGGTCGCCGCGAAGCACCTCGTGGCCGCCGCCCGAGAAGACCTGCTCGACGGCCTGGTCGGGATCGTCCTCGTGGAGCTCCGCCTGCTCGCGGATCAGCTCCTCGATCTCCTCGTCCGTGACCTGGAGGCCGAGCTTGTCGGCGACGGCCTCGAGCACGAGCTCGCGCCCGACCGAGAGCTGGGCCTCGGCGCCGATCCGCTCGACGAGCTGGTCGCCGCTCTGGCCCGAGAGCTGGAGGTAGGCCTCGGCGCTGATGCCGCGCCGCTCGAGCGAGCGGCCGAGGGCGTTCAAAAGCTCACGCGTCCGCGCCTCGACGAGCGGCCCGGCGGCCTGGACGTTCGACGCCCGGATGAGCTCGTCGACCGCCGCCGAGCGGAACTGCGTTTCCACCTCCTCCTCGAGCACCTCGCGGATCTGACGCTCGACGTTGGCGCGCAGCTCGTCGAGCGTCTCGAACTCGCTCGCGGCGCGCGCCAGGTCGTCGTCCAGCGGAGGCAGCACCTTCTCCTTCAGCTCC
>DASXQY010000125.1:0-32404 GCA_036506915.1 Gaiellaceae bacterium
GTCCTGGAAGATCATCGCGATCTCGTTCCCGCGGATGTCGCGCAGCTTCCCGGCCGAGGCGTGCAGGATCTCCTGCCCGTTGAAGCGCACCTCGCCGCTCGAGATCGTCGTCGCCTTCGGATTCAGGCCCATGATCGTCAGGCAGGTGACGCTCTTGCCGCACCCCGACTCGCCGACGATCCCGAGGGTCTGACCCTTCTCGACGCTGAAGCTGACCCCGTCGACGGCCTTGACGATCCCGTCGTCGGTGCGGAAATGCGTCTTTAGATCGCGTACCTCGAGCAGGGACATCGGTCGCGCCTCAGGCCAGCCTGATCCGGGGATCGATCCACGCGTACAGGAGGTCGACGATCAGGTTGAAGACGATGATCGCGATCGTCGCGAAGACAACGATCCCTTCCACCGTCGGCAGGTCGAGCGCGTTCAGCGACTGGACCGCCTGCCGGCCCAGGCCCGGCAGGCCGTAGACCGACTCGGTGAAGATCGCGCCGCCGAGAGCGAGGCCGATATCCATCCCGAGCATCGTCACGACCGGCAGGAGCGCGTTTCGCAGCACGTGCACGCGGATCACCTTGGACTCGGGCGCCCCCTTTGCGCGCGCGGTGCGCACGTAGTCCTCGTTCATCGCCTCGATCACGTTCGCCCGGATCATCCGGACGTAGAGGGCGGCGAAGAGGATCGCGAACGTGAACCACGGGAGAATCATGTGGTAGGCCCACTGCACCGGCCCCCCGCAGTCGGCTCCGACTGATGGGTTGATGAAGTCGCAGTAGCCCGAGATCGGGGTGAGGCCCCACTTGTAGCTGAAGAAGTAGATGAAGATCAGCCCGATCCAGATCGGGTGAGCCGAGATCCCAATCAGAACGAAGGTCATCGAAGCCCGGTCTAAGAGCGAGCGCGGCCGCAAGGCCGAGAGGATCCCGATCGGAAGCGCGATCAGCATCCAGGCGATGGCGCCGCCGAAAACGAGCGAGGCGGTGACCGGCGCCGCCTTCCCGACCTCCGAGTTGACCGATTCGCGGTTCATGAACGAGCGGCCGAGGTTCTGCTCGAGAACGAGCCGCTTGAGGAACCTGAGGTACTGGATGTAGACAGGCTTGTCGATCCCGAGGTAGTGCCGCGCGTTCTCGATCATCGCGGGCGTCGGGTTCCGCCCGGCCACCGCTCGGGCCGGGTCGGCCGGAATGATGAAGAAGATGATGTAGGTGACGACGGTGACGGCCAGGAAGAGCACCACCGCCCAGAGCAGCCGCCGGATGATGTAGCGGATCACCTGGTCTTCGCGCTGTTCGTCGTCACGTGCGGCGAAACTCTACCGCAGCTTTGTCCTTCCCAAACGGACGACGAGGCGCCGGCCGGAGCCGGCGCCTCGTTCCGAGAATCCATTCAGAACTCCTTGCCCTACCCCAAGGAGACCGCGTTGAAGTTCATTTGGGCGTAGATCGGCTGGTAGGAGTAGTTCTTCACCCGCGAAGACGTGAACTCGCGGACCGTGCGGAAGAAGAGCGGCGCCAGAGGAGCCTGGTCCTTCATCACGTCACGGTCGATCGCCGCCCACGCGGCATACCGCTTGGGCAGGTTCGAGATCCGGCCGGCGAGCTCCATCTTGTTGTTGAACGTCTTGTTGTTGAAGTAGGCGTTGTTGTTGTTGTTCTCCGCCGCGATGTTGTTCCCGTTCAGGAGAATGTCGACGAAGTCGACGGGGTCGGGGTAGTCCGCGCCCCACGCCTGGAGATCGAGGTCGAAGGGCTCACCACGGTGGCCCTCCTTCGCGATCCGGACGGCGAAGGGGAACAGCTTGATGTTGGAGCTGATCCCGATCTTGTTCAGATCGGACTTGATGATCTGCGTGATCGCGACCGAGATCGGGCTCGTGCTCGCGTAGAAGACGATGTTGCACTTCTTCGGCTTCAGCGACCTGGCCTTGGCCACGTTCGGCCTCCCCGTCGGGTAGCCGATCTCCGTCTTCCAGTTGTGGAAGCCCGGCATCGTCGGTGGGAGGATCTGGTTCGTCGGCGTGCCGGCAAAGGCGCCGCGGGCAGCCAGTGAGGCAGGCCTGTTGACGACGTAGTTGACCGCTTTCCGCGTCCGCACACCGAGGCCGACGTAGCCGTTGAAGCAGGAGTGGTTCTTGATGTTCTCACCGGCCGACCCGTAGGTCGTGTTCATCGACAGGTAGTCGGTGATGATTCCCGGCTTGACGTGGTAGCGCTTCGGGTATTTGCTGTGCAGCTCGACGTGAGCCGTCGGCGGAACGCCGAACATGTCGTAGTCCCGCTGGTTGGCCTTGACCTGAAGCAGGCTCGTGTCGAGGTTCGTATTGGCGGTGATGTTGACCTGGTTCACGTTGTGCGGCCGCTTGCCGTTGTAGAACTTGTTCCGCTTCAGCACAATGCTGCGGCCGACGTCGCGCGACGCGATGTAGTACGGACCGCCCGACGGGTAGGTCTTGACGCCGTTCGGATCGAGCGGGGTCTTCGAGGGGTTGACCGCCTGGAAGAACGGCATCGAGACGATCGAGTTGAAGTCCGGCCGCGGCTTCTTCAGGTTGAGGATGAGCGTGTACTTACCCTTTGCGACCACGGACTTGAGGTCACCGAGGAACGCGACCGCCGGCGAGCTCATCTTCGGGTTCAGCGCACGCGCGAACGCGTACTTGAAGCTGGCTGCGGTCACCCGGTAGCCGTCGCTCAGGCGAAGGCCCTTGCGGATGGTAAATGTGTACCGCCTCCCGCCAAGTCCGACCCGCGGAAAGGCCGTGGCGGCCTCGGGGAAGAGCTGCGCCTTGGTCTCCTTCCAGTTCAGGAGCTTGAGGGCGGTGGCGTACTCGACCTGCCACCCGGTGGTTTCGTACTCGAGCGCCGGATCGGTGAACTCGAGGTCCGTCGTCGAAAGGTTGACTCGAAGGGTGCCGCCGACTTTCGCGGCCGAGCTCTTGTTCTGCGGTGCGCTGCTTGCCGAACCGGCAAACGCCGCAGCAACAAGAAGACCAGCCCCGATCACCAGCACCGCGATCGAGAACCATGACTTCTTCTGCATGTGACTCCTTTCCTGCGCCAGCGCGGAGTCGCTGGCCTGGACGCTTTACGCCTCAGCCCCTGAGACGAGCCGAGCCTCGAATAGTTAGAAACGTGTTAATGCGTCGCGCGCGGGTCGAATGCATCGCGCAGGCCGTCGCCGAGGAGGTTGAACGCAAGCGTGGTGACGAGCACGGCGAGACCCGGCCAGATCATCAACCAGGGCTGGGCCAGGTAGTAGTCGGGCGCCGTCGAGAGCAGGTTCCCCCAGCTCGGCGTGCCCAGCGGGATCCCGAGCGAGAGGAAGGACAGGCCCGCCTCGAGCAGGATGTTCTGGGCGACGATAAGCGTGGAGTAGACGATGATCGGGGCGACCAGGTGCGGCAGCAGGTGCGAGCGGATGATGCGGGCGTCGCTCGCCCCGACCATGCGGGCGGCCTCCACGAACTCCTTCTCGCGCAGGGATAACACCACCGCCCGGATGATTCTTGCGGGGTAGTACCAGCCGAAGACTCCGATCACCACCGTCAGCGTGACGACCCCCGGCTGAAGGAAGCCGAGGGTGACGTTGTTGAGCCGGTCGCCGACCGTGCTCGACAGCGCGATGATGAAGAGGAGCACCGGGAAGGCCATCACGATCTCGGTCACGCGCGAGACGACGGTGTCCGTCCAGCCGCCGAAGTAGCCGGCGATGGCGCCCATCAGGACGCCGATGATCATCCCGAGGATGGTCGCGCCGACCGCGACCTCGAGGGAGACCCGCGCGCCGTAGAGCAGGCGCAGGAACTCGTCGCGGCCGAGCTGGCCGTCCGCGCCGAGCGGGAAGAGCTGCGTACCGGTCCCGTCGAGGGTCCTCACGTTCGTCCACGGACCGACCGGCAGCAGGCTGGTCGGATTGAGGGCGTTGACGCTGAAGATCTCGTTGGGGCCGTGGCCGAGCAGCTTGGACGCGATCCAGGCGCCCGGGTAGGCGGCGAAGACGAGGACGATGATGAAGACGCCGCCCGCGAGCGCGGCCTTGTCGCGACGGAACCGCCGCCAGACCTGCTCCCAGTAGCCGCGAGCCCGGATGTTCGCGAGCTCGCCGAGCTCGGCCCCCGTCTCGATAGCGACCGCCGCGCCGAGGCCGGCGCCGGACGAGAGAAGCTCGGGTTTTTCCTGAGTGGACATCGAGCCGGTGCGGAAGCATAACGACGCTCGTCGCCGTTTGCCTCAGGCGGAGGTTAGCGCATCCGTCAGATCCTTGCCAGCCCCAAGGAACTGACGCGACGGGCTACTGGGTCAGCGCGTCCGCGCCCGCGACGACCTCCAGGATCTCCTGGGTGATCTCCGCCTGGCGGGCACGGTTCATCTCGAGGGTCAGGCTCCCGATCAGGTCGGTGGCATTGTTGGAGGCGTTGCGCATCGCGGTCATCCGGGCCCCCTGCTCGGAGGCGGCGGACTCGAGCAGCGCCCGGTAGAGCTCCGTCTCCACGTAGACCGGCAGCAGCCGTTCGAGGATCTCTTCCGGCTCGGGCTCGTAGATGAAGTCGCCGAGCAGCGCCGCCTCACTCGCGCCCTCCTCCTCCTCGCGCGCGAGTAGGTGCTCCGGGACCGGCAGGATGTCCTGCTCGACCACCTTCTGCACGAGGGCGGAGACGAAGTGGTTGTAAACGATCACCACCCGGTCGACCTCCTCGCTCGCGTACAGCTCGGCAAGGCGGTTCGCAATCGTCTGCGCATCCGAGTACGACGGGCGGTCGCTGAAACCGGTCCAGGCCTGCTGGAGCTCGTAGCGGCGGAAGCGCAGGGTCGAGCGGCCCTTCTTGCCGGCGACGAGCCAGCGCACCTCCACCCCTTCGGCCCGCAGCCGCCGCTCGATCGCGAAGGCCTGGCGAAGCACCTGCGCGTTGAACGCGCCCGCGAGCCCGCGGTCGCCGGTCAGCGGCACGATCGCGACCGTCCGCACCTCGCGCCGCTGGAGCAAGGACAGGCCGCGGAGCGAGGTGCTGGCCCGGGCCGTCCCGATCATCAGCTCCATCATCCGGTCGGCGTAGGGGCGCATCGCCTCGATCCGCGCCTGGGCGCGACGGAGCCTGGCGGAGGCGACGAGCTCGAACGCCTTCGTGATCTTCTGCGTGTTTCGGATCGAGCGGATCCGGCGCTTGAGGTCTTGGACGGTCGCCACGGGTCTGTCTAGGAAGCCGCCGCGACCGGCGACTCTTCCTCCTCGATGTTGAAGCCGTTGACGAACTTGTCGAGCTCCGCGTTCAGGCGCTCGATCAGGTCGTCCGAGAGGTCCTTCTGCTTCCGGATCTCGTTCAGGATCGTCTCCTCGGCGCGCAGGTGGTCGCGGAGCTCCTGAAGGAACCGCGGCACCTGCGGGACCGGGATCGAGTCGAGGTGGCCGTTGACGCCGGCGTAGATCGCCGCCACCTGCTCCTCGACGGGCCACGGCTCGTACTGCGGCTGGTTCAGCAGCGCGACCAGGCGCTCTCCGCGGGCGAGGATCTTCTGCGTGGCCGGGTCGAGCTCGGAGCCGAACTGCGCGAACGCCTCCAGCTCGCGGTACTGCGAGAGGTCGAGCTTGAGGCTGCCCGCCACCTTGTTCATCGCCTTGATCCGGGCCGAGCCGCCGACGCGCGAGACGGAGATGCCGACGTTGATGGCCGGGCGCACGCCCGAGAAGAAGAGCTCCGACTCGAGGAAGATCTGGCCGTCGGTGATCGAGATGACGTTCGTCGGGATGTAGGCCGAGACGTCGCCTGCCTGCGTCTCAACCACGGGCAACGCCGTGAGCGACCCACCGCCGAGCTTGTCGGAGAGCTTGCACGCGCGCTCGAGCAAGCGCGAGTGGAGGTAGAAGACGTCGCCGGGGTACGCCTCGCGGCCGGGCGGGCGCCGGAGGAGCAGCGACATCTGCCGGTACGCGTCGGCGTGCTTGGAGAGGTCGTCGTACATGACGAGCGCATGCTTGCCGCTGAAGAGGAAATGCTCGCCCATCGCGCAGCCGGCGTACGGGGCCATCCATTTGATCGGCGCCGCCTCGGAGGCCGCGGCGGTGACGATGATCGTGTACTCCATCGCCCCCTCGTCCTTGAGCTTCTCGTAGACCTGGGCGACGGTGGAGGCCTTCTGGCCGATCGCGACGTAGATGCAGATCAGGTCCTGGTCGCGCTGGTTCAAGATCGTGTCGACCAGGATCGCGGTCTTGCCGGTGGTCCGGTCGCCAATGATCAGTTCGCGCTGGCCGCGTCCGATCGGGATCATCGAGTCGATCGCCTTGAGGCCGGTCTGCACCGGCTCCTTCACCGGCTGGCGGGCGATCACGCCCGGAGCCTTGAACTCGAGCGGCCGGCTTTCGCTCGCATCGATCGCGCCCGCCCCGTCGAGCGGCTGCCCGAGCGGGTTGACGATCCGGCCGATCAGCTTCTCCCCGACCGGGACGCTGGCGACGGCGCCCGTGCGCTTGACCGGCTGGCCCTCCTTGACCTTCTCCCATTCGCCGAACAGCGCCGCGCCGACGTTGTCCTCCTCGAGGTTGAACGCAAGACCGACGACGCCGTGCTCGAACTCGAGCATCTCCTGCGAGACGCAGTTCTCGAGACCGTAGACGCGGGCGATCCCGTCGCCGACCTCGAGCACGGTGCCGACCTCGGCGAGGTCGGTCTCGACGTCGTACTCCTCGATCCGCTGCTTCAGGATCGAGGTGATCTCTTCCGGGCGAAGCTTCACATCAACTCCTTGAGGTTGAGGATTACCTGATGCGGAGGGCGGCGGTGCTCGGCCTGCTCGCGTTCCCGTAACGGTCGAAGACGCGCACCGAGAACGTGAATGCCCCGCGCAGCTGTCGGCGGGGACGCCAGAGCAGCGAGGTGGCGGCGCCGTCGACGCGGCGGTAGCCCGTGGTGAAGCTCCCGACCGTCTTCCCGGCGCGCTTGATCGTGACCGCGAGCCGAACGACGTTGCGGTCGTCCGAGGCGGCGAAGCGCAGGCGGACCGGCCTCCCGGGGCGTCCGGAGCTCGAGATCGCGCGGACCGTCGGCGCGAGCACGTCCGGCCTCGTGGACGGGATCAGCTCGCCGCACCAGTCCGTCGTGATGCCGCCGTCCTCGACGTAGACGCCCTCGAACTCCTGCTCCTCGTCTTTCGGGCCGGTCACGATTGCGACGTCGAAGCTGCCCGGGCGAAACTCCCCGCCCGCGCCGTCGTAGCGGCCGTGCAGCCTCCGCCCGTCCGCGCCGACCGTGCAGGCGATCAGCTTCCCGCCCGTCCCGTAGCGACCGAGGAAGAAGCGTGTCTGCCCCTTCTCCGGGCAGTTCGTGAAGGGGGCGCCGCCCCAGGGCTGGTTCAGCACGCCCCGCCCCCACTCCTCGCTCACCGGGACCCAGGTGATCGTTCCGAGCGGGGTGTTGTCGGGCATAAGCTTCGCCGGCCAGCTGCCGCTGTAGAGGTCGGGGATTCCGGCCTGCGCCGGGGCAGCGGCCAGGAGGCCGAGAGCGACGATGGACAGGACCGTGATCTTTCTCATCCGAGCGCCAGCCTATCTCAAGGTCGCCGGGCTTTTGAGCGGGCTCCTCGTGCTCGCAGGCTGCGGCGGCGGATCGTCTGGTTCCAGCATTTCCGACGTCGAAAAGGCCGTCCGGGTTGGGAGCCCCGACTCGAGCAGCGTGCGCTGCGAGCGCCACGGCGACTACCGGGGCGCCGCGCTCTACCGCTGCCGCATGGACGTGCCCGTGAGCGTCCGGGAGATGAGGCCGGAGTCGAGCTGCTACACGTTCCAGCACGGCCGGCTGAACGACGTGACGCGTCAAGTTTCCTGCTAGCGGCACTAGGCTCCGGCGAGCTCGCGGCGCAGCCGTTCCAGCCGCCCGCGTATGCTCGCGTCCAGCCGGTGCGAGCCGACCTGGAGGACGATCCCGCCGATCAGGTCGGGGTCGACGTCCCTCGTCGCCTCGACCTTCCTGCCTGAGGCCTCCTCGACCTGTCGGAGGAGCCGGTTCGCCTCCTCGTCGGAGAGCTCGATCGCGGTCGTCAGCTCGGCGCGGACGATCCCCTCCTCCTCGGCGACCAGGCGCTCGAACTCGCGGGCGATCTCCTCGAGCTGTGCGGCCCGGCCCTTGTCCGCGAGTAGGAGGAGGAAGTTGCGCAGGAGCTCGTCGCCGCCCTCGAGCAGGTCCCGGATCGCGCCTGCCCGGGCGCGCGGGTCGAGCTGCGGGTTACGCAGCAGCTCGCGCAGCTCCGGCACCTCCGCCTCGGCCTCGACGACCTGGGCGAGCTCCTCGTGCACGGCCTCGAGCCGCCCCTTCTCCTTCGCCGCGTCGAAGAGGGCGCGGGCGTAGACGCGGTCGACGACGCTCAATTGCGGCTCTCGAGGACGGAGAAGTCGAGCTCACCGACGGCCTCCTCGATCAGGCGGCGGTGGTCTTCGTCGTCGAGGGACTTCCGGGTCACCTTGGTCGCCGCGAGCAGGCTCAGGTCGGCGACCTCCGCCCGGATCTGCTCGAGCGCTCGCCGAGTCTCGGCCTCGATCTGGCGCCGCGTCTCCTCCAGCCGGCGCTGCCGGTCGGCCTCGGTCTCCTCGCGCATGCGCCGCTCGTTCGCCTCGGCGACCTTCCGCGCCTCGGCGAGGATCTCCTCGGCGTCGCTCTTCGCGCTGCCGATCAGCTTCCGGTGCTCCTCGAGCAGGCCGCGCGCCTCCTCGCGCGCCTTGTCCGCCTCGTCGATCGCCTGCCGGATCCGCTCGCGCCGCTCGTCGATCGTCCTCTGAATCGGCCCGAAGGCGTAGCGCTTCAGCACCCACAGGGTGATCAGGAAGCAGACGACCGTCCAGATCATCAGGCCCGGAGTGACCTGGATCAATGCGTTCGAGGCGATCATCAAACGAGGACGTAGGCGAGGATCGAGCCGAGCAGGCCGTAGAAGACGACCGCCTCGGTGAGGGCGAACCCGAGCCACTGGATGCCCTGGAGCTCGCCCCGGAGCTCGGGCTGCCGGGCGACGGACTGGATCATCGAGGCGAAGATGTTGCCGATGCCGACGCCGGCGCCGAGCGCGCCGAGCCCGACACCGAGCGCGAGGCCGATCGCCTTGCCGGCCTTCGTGACGTCGCCCGTGGTAGCTGCAAGGACGGTTGCGATCACGTGTACCTCCTAGTGCTCGGGCTCGATCGCCGAGCCGATGTAGATGGCGGACAGGGCGGCGAAGATGAACGCCTGGATCGAGACCACGATCACGACCTCGAACAGGTAGAAGGCGGTTGCGACCGGGACGGTGACGACCGCGAGCACGACCGATTCGAGGATGAACATCAATCCGAGGAAGGTGAGGATCAGGATGTGCCCGGCGAGCATGTTCGCGAAGAGCCGGACGCTGAGCGAGATCAGCCGCATGAACTGCCCGAGGATCTCGAGCGGCACGATCAGCGCCAGCAGCGGCTTCGGCGCCTCGGGGATCCAGCTCTTGAAGTAGCGGACGGGGCCGTTCCAGCGGATCCCCTCGAAGTGCGTGAACACGAAGGTGAGAATCGCCAGGGCGAGCGTGACCGAGAGCGACGAGGTCGCTGCGTAGATCCCCCAGACCGGGATGCCGTGCCACGTCTCGCCGGTGATCGGCAGCGGGATGAAGCCGATGATGTTCAGGACCCAGATGAAGAGCATCAGGGTCGCCACGTACGGGAACCAGCGCCCGATCGCCTTCGACGGGAGACCCTGCTCGGCGACCTGCACCTGCGCCACCTCGTAGATCTGCTCGCCGACGGTCTGGCGGCGGTTCAGCGTCTTGCCGCGCATCAGCACGAGCCCGAGCAGGATCGTCAGCACCGTCCCGATGAAGAGGTACACGACCGCCTTCGTGATCGACATGTTCAGGGGACCGAGGTGGATCGAGATCCATTCGTGCTGCTCGAACTCCGTCGTCGGGTCGAACTCGCCGCGCGCGAGGGCGGGCGCCGGCAGGGCCAGTGCGAGCAATGTCGCGGCGACGAACGCGCGCTTCACGCGGTCGGCTCCTGGCTGTAGTAGCCGACGAGCGAGAGCGTGAGCTCGGCCGTGTAGGCGAGCCCGTACAACAGGGCGGCCGCCAACCCGACGCCCGAGTCGGACGCGGAGACGGCGACGAGGACGACCAGGACGGCGAGCAGGCGCACCATCATCCCGAACGCCAGCACGCCCGAGCCCACGAGGCTCTCGGTCGACGGCTTGAAGCGGCCCAGCAGGAGCCCGAAGGCCTGGCCGCCGGCCCACAGCACCGCTGCGATCACCCACCCGGAGAGCGGCCAGCCGGCGACGATGAAGACCGGGAGAGCGAGCGCGACGACCAGGCCGCCGGCCACGACGGGCGTCCAGCCCCGCGGAACCGGCCGCGGCGCTCCGAGGATCCCGACCCGCGTCAAAAGACGTTCCGGTAGCGGCGGTAGACGGCAAAGACGCCTGCCGGGACGCCGACGAACGCGCCGCCCAGGATGCCGAGCCCGACCGAGCCGGCGGCCCAGCCGATCAGCGCGCCCGCGCCCACGCTCGCCGCCGTCACGCCTCCCAGAAGCGCGCCCGCGCCGGCAGGCTCGAAGGACGAGCGGGGACTGGGCTCCATCGCGGCGAGCATAACAAACGGCCGTCGGAGCTTGTGACAGCGGAAATGCGCTCAGTCGCCACGTTTTTGGCTGACTTTGTTCACCGGTACGATCTCGAACGGTGCGGGTCGTGCTCGTGCACGGGAGCGTCGCCAACGGCGAGATGACCTTCGCGTCTGCGGCCCCGCTCGCGGAGCGCTTCGAGCTCGTGATCCCGAACCGGAGCGGCTATCCGCCCAATCCGCCGCTCGAGCGGATCGACTTCGAGGACCAGGCGCTGGAGCTGGAGCCGCTGCTCGGTGACGGCGCGCACCTCGTCGGCCACTCCTACGGCGGCGTGATCTCCCTGCTCCTGGCGGCACGGCGGCCGGACCTCGTGCGCTCGCTGACGGTGAGCGAGCCCCCGGCGTTCGGCATTGTGCGCGGGAACCCGGAGGTCGAGCGCCTGATCGCGGACCTGGAGGCGTTCTTCGCGGCGGGACCGCACGAGCCGGCGGAGTACCTTCGCGGGTTCCTCGCGATCGTCGGCAGCGGGATGGCCCTGCCCGACCTGCTCCCGCCCGGCCTGGAGCAGGGTGCTCGGGCCGCGATGGCCGAGCGCCCGCCGTGGGAGGCGGAGATCCCCCTGGATGAGCTCGCCGCCGCACCGTTCCCGAAGCTGGTCGTCTCCGGCGCCCACAACGCCGCCTTCGACGCGGTCTGCGACGTGCTCGAAAAACGCCTCGGCGCCGAGCGGGCGGTGCTACCCGGTGCAGGCCATAGCCTCCCGCGCGCTACCGGCTACGGCGAGCGGCTTGCTGCGTTCTTCCGCACAGCCGAGCCGGACCCCTCCTGAGCTCTGAGATTCTCCCGACTCCTCGACACCGTCCTCACGGAATCGGCGCGAAGTACGTGTTCTCGCCTGCGCCGCACCGGACGTCGCAGACGTTTTCCCGCATGTCGGTCCAGTAGGCAACGACGTGCGCCGGGGTGGTCGCGATCGCGCTGTAATCGCCGACGAACCGGGTGGCGAAGGGAAAGTCCGGATCCACGCTCGAGGCGAACCAGCGGTCGTTCTTGGTCGGATCCGAGAGGGCGGTCGTCACCTGCTGGCGTGAGAAGCTCAGCGAGCCGGGCGAACTCTCTGTCGCCAACGTGTAGCCGTACATGTGGTTTGCCGAATCGTAGGAGCGGTCGAAGTACCCGACGCGGAGCTTCCCGCTCGAGTCGTACGCCGCCCATGGCATGAACTGATCACCTGCCTGCGCGATCGCCACCGGCGTGCTCCAGGTCTGGCCGCCGTCGAAGGATTGGCTGACAATCACGTCGCTGTTGGTGGCGGCCTCGTACGGGTCGGAGTCGACGGGCAGCGACGCATTGCGATCGTCGAACCAGACTACCGCGAAATGCTGTCCTGTCGAGTCGGTGGGATCGGCCGCGGTGTTGCCCTGCATCAGCAGGCGAAACTCGCTGTCGTGGAGGGTTTGCCGTCCGTCCACGCTCACGGGAAAGTCGCCCTCCACGATGCCGTCGTAGGCGAGACCGATCGTGGACGGCCCGCCGGCGAGAGCGCCCGTCTGCGGATCGACGCGCACGGCGTAGTGGGTGTTTCGCCCCAGGTTGGTGGAGCCGTCGGGCGCGTAGAGATACGTGTCGTAGAAGGAGACCACGATGTCCCCGGTCGGCGAGACCGCCGGAGCGTTGCCCCACGTCTGGTCGCACGAGTGCTCGGCCGCAAGCCCCATGCAGGAGGGAGCAGAGCCGGAGATCTCGTTGATCCCCGACCACGTCCTGCCGCCGTCGTGGCTGACGGCATCCACGAGCGGCACCGTCACGAGCGACGCGGCCCGATTGCCGATCACGTACTTGATCCACGTCACGATCACGTTCCCGTCCCCCCACGCGGCGAGGACCGGGTGGTCATGGAAGATGGAACGGCCAAAGAACGAGCCCTTCCCGGCGGCGACCAGGACGGGAGTCGACCAGGTGATGCCGCCGTCCGCGGACCTGGAGACGACGACGTCGGGCGTGTTGTTGCCGCCGTCCGCGAGGGTCGCGAGGTAGGCAACGCCCTCGTCGTCAAACGCGATCGACGGATCGCCGGTGAACTTGTAGCCGTTGAACGGGACCGGATAAGTGGTCCACGTCTTGCCTCCGTCGAACGTGACGTGAGCGCGGGAAAAGACGGTCGTGAGGACCGAGCCGCCGGCCGATACCTTGCGCTGGTAGTCGTTGGCGCTGCCGATCATGTTGAGCGAGTTCGTCGGGTTGACCGCGATGGCCGTCTCGTTATGGATGCCGGGCTCGCAGTCGGTGTTCACGTTCGTAGCCGTCGACGTCGCCGTGGAGCAGATGGGGCTCGGCGGGTTCCGGTAGGTCGACTCCGCGGAGGACGACTGCGCGTCAGGCGTCGGAGTGCTCTTCGGAGACTGGAGGCTCTTCGCTCCCCATGTCGGCGCGGTGACGACGACTGCAAGGCCGAGCAGGAACGAGACGACACCAAACCTGAGAATCCTTGTCCAAAGTGGCCGCATTGCCCTCAACTCCCTTCTCCCCTGGAACTGGCCGGAGGATCATCCCAGGCGGCGTTGCGAGGGGCAAGGAACGAACCGAAAACCCGTTCTTCGATGCGGTGAAACCTACGCCGTCCGGCGTGCGGCGGCCTCGCGCGCCTCCTGCTCACGGCGGCGGATGCGCGGATTGGCCAGCTTGACGATCTCGAGCAGGTAGACCATGTAGATCGAGGCGGCGAGGGCGACGGCGCCGATCGCGGCGACGGCGACGGTCTGCCAGAGGTGCCAGACGCCGTGCGCGCGGAACTGGATGAACCGGGTCGCAAGCGCGGCGCCGGCGAGCACCGCGCACCAGCTCCACATGTAGAGCGCGGCCCGCGGCTGTGAGAAGCCGATGTTCATGAAGCGGTGGTGCAGGTGGTAGCGGTCGGCCGCGTAGACCGGCTGCCGGTACTTGAGCCGCTTCGCGACCACGAACGACGTGTCGATGATCGGCACCGCCAGCACGAGCAAGGGGAAGAGCAGCGTCGCCACCGCCGCCGTCTTCAGGAGGCCCTGGATCGCCAGCGCCCCGAGCGTGAAGCCCAGCAGGAGCGCACCGGAGTCGCCCATGAAGATCCGCGCCGGATAGAAGTTGTGGCGGAGGAAGCCGAGGCAGGCGCCGAACACAACCGCGGCCAGAATGGCGGGCTCGGCGCGACCGAGCGAGAGCGCGATCAGGCAGAAGGTGAAGCCGGAGATCGCGCAGACCCCCGCGGCGAGCCCGTCCAGCCCGTCGAGGAAGTTGACCATGTTCATGATCGCGACGATCCAGAGAACCGTGAGCGGCACGCCCACCCACTCCGGCAGCGCATGCACGCCGACGATGGGGAACGTGAACCGGTGCACCCAGATCCCGAACCCCGTCGGGATCGCCGCCGCGGCAATCTGGCCGCCGAGCTTCTCCCACCAGCCGAGGCCGCGAAAGTCGTCGATCGCACCGACGAGGGTCGCGACGGCGGCGCCGAGCAGCAGCCCCTTCGTCTCCCGCCCGAACGGGAGGAAGGCGAGCGCCGGCACGAAGATGCCGAAGAAGAGCGCGAGCCCGCCCAGACGCGGCACCGCCTTCCGGTTCATCCGCCGCGCCCCGGGCTCGTCGACCACGCCGAGCAGCCGCGCCATCCCGCCCACGGCCGGCGTGAGCAGGATCACGATCACGAGCGCGAGCGCCGCGCCGTACAGCGCCTCGGGATGGTCCTCGAGCGTCTGCCACACGGCTACTTCGTCCCGTAGAGCCGGTCGCCGGCGTCGCCGAGCCCGGGCACGATGTAGCCCCGCTCGTCGAGGCCGCGGTCGATCGCGGCGGTGACGACTCTCACGTCGGGGTGTTCGCCCTGGAAGCGCTCGATCCCTTCGGGAGCCGCGACAAGGCAGACGAGCGTGACCGAGCGCGCGCCGGCGGCCTTGACGGCTGTGACGGCGGCGGCGCTCGAGCGGCCGGTCGCGAGCATCGGGTCGAGCACGATCGCGTCGCGCTCGTCCAGCTCGGGCAGCTTCACGTAGTACTCGACCGGGTGGAGCGTCTCCTCGTCTCGGTAGAGCCCGATGAAGCCGACCCGGGCGCTCGAGACCAGCGAGAGCACTCCGTCGAGCATCCCGAGGCCCGCCCGCAGAACCGGGCAGACGGCGACCTTTTTGCCGGCGATCCGCTGCACGCTCGTTCGCTCGAGCGGTGTCTCGACCTCGGCTTCCTCGGTCGGAAAGTCCTTGGTCGCCTCGTAGGTGAGGAGCAGCGTCACCTCGTTCGCGAGCTTGCGGAAGTGGACCGTCGGCGTCTCCCGGTCGCGCAGGTAGGCGAGCTTGTGCTGCACGAGCGGGTGGGTGACGACGGTGACCCCGCTGGCCGTCTCGGTGCTCACGACACGTAGGTCGTGAAGCCCCGGAAGCCCGGGTAGAGCGGCCGCCGCTCGCAGAGGGCCTCGATGCGGGTGGCGAGCGCCGCGATGTCGGCTCCGTCCCCGAGCGCCTCGACGATCGTCCTGCCGATCTCGCGGAAGTCGTCCTCGTCCATCCCGCGCATGGTGGCCGCGGGAGTGCCGATCCGGATCCCTGAGGCGACCGTCGGCGGGCGCTCGTCGAAGGGGACCGTGTTCCGGTTCACGGTCAACTTCACCTCGGCAAGCCGTTCCTCCGCCTCCTTGCCGCTCCACTCGGTCGAGCGCAGGTCGACCTGGAGCAGGTGCGTGTCCGTGCCCCCGGTGAGAACGTCGAGCCCGCCCTCCTGGAGAGTCGCGGAGAGGGTGTCGGCGTTGGCGCGAACCTGGCGCTGATAGTCGCGGAAGGGCTCCGTGGCGGCGATCCGGAAGCAGGTCGCCTTCGCCGCGATCGTGTGCACGAGCGGGCCGCCTTGAATACCCGGGAAGACGGCGCGGTCGACGGCGGTCGCATGCTCCTCCGTGCACAGGATGAACCCGGAGCGCGGGCCCGCCAGCGTCTTGTGCGTGGTCGAGGTGACGAAGTGGCAGTGTGGGACCGGGTTCGGGTGCAGGCCGGCCGCGACCAGGCCGGCGAAGTGCGCCATGTCGCAAAGGAGGAGGGCACCCACCTCGTCGGCGATCTCGCGGAAGCGGTCGGCCTCGACCGTGCGCGGGTACGCCGACCCGCCGCAGACGATCAGCTTCGGCCGGTGCTGCTTCGCGAGGGCGAGCACCTCGTCGTAGTCGACGACGTTCGTCTCGCGCGAGACGCCGTAGTGGGCAATCGTGTAGAGGCGGCCGGAGAAGTTGACCTTGAGGCCGTGCGTCAGGTGGCCGCCGTGCGCCAGCTCGAGCGAGAGGATGGTGTCGCCCGGGTCGAGCGCGGCCATGTAGACGGCCATGTTCGTCTGCGCGCCCGCATGCGGCTGGACGTTCGCGTGCTCGGCGCCGAAGAGCTCCTTCGCCCGGTCGATCGCGGTCTGCTCGATCTCGTCGACCACCTCGCAGCCGCCGTAGTAGCGCTTGTTCGGGTAGCCCTCGGCGTACTTGTTCGTCGGCACCGAGCCGACCGCCTCGAGGATCGAGGGCCAGGTGAAGTTCTCGGACGCGATCAACTCGATCTGGCCGCGCTGGCGCTCGAGCTCGCGCCCGAGCAGCTCCGCGATCGCCGGATCCACCTCGGCGAGCCCCGCCGTGCGAAGGTGCTCGAGGGTTTCCTGCGCTACAGACATCCGAGGCGCCGCTTGTCGGCGCCGTTGTCAGGACGCACGGGCTCTGCTCGTGCGTCCGTCTGAACTGACCGGTCGAACCGTTTCAAAGTGACCTCGCACACGCCGGTCGGGATGGTACTCCCGCCGTCAGCCGGCGGTCACGGCGACGATGCGCTCGAGCGCCTCGGCGGCCGGGACCGCGCCCTCCCGGAGGACCTTCGGCTCCTCGCCGGTGAGGTCGAGCACCGTCGACGGCGTCCCGGGGAGATCGCCTCCGTCCACGACTGCGGCTGCGCTCGCGCGGATCTCGACGGGCACCTCCTCCAGGCGGCGCGGGTCGGGTCCGCCGTGGTGGTTCGCGCTCGTCGCGGCGATGGCGCCCACGCGCTCGAGCACCTCGGCCCCGGGGCCCGAGAGCTCCGGCACGCGGACGCCGATCTTCTCGGGGGTCGTTCCCGCCAGCCAGCGGTAGCGCTGCGCCGGGTTGGGCAGGATTAGCGTGTACGGGCCGGGCAGAAGGGCCCGCGCAAGCATCGCCGCCCGGCCCCGGAGCTCCGGGACGCACTCGAGCAAAAACTCGATGTCACGCACGAGCAGGGCGATCGGCTGATCCGGTGGCCTGCCCTTGATCCGGTAGAGCTCGCGCACCGGCGGCTCGCGATACGGATCGGCGCAGAGGCCGTACACCGTGTCGGTCGGCAGCACGATCGGCCGGCCCTCGCGAATCTCCGCGACCGCGGTCTCGATCACCCCCTGACCTCCACGCGCAGAAACGAGAGCACCGCCTCGCGGAAGGCCTCCGGCGCCTCGACGAAGATCAGGTGCCCGGTCCCCGGGAGGATGACGGTCTCCGTCTCCGCGCGCGTGAGACCCTGCTCCAGCTCGACAACGCCGGACGGCCCCGTGATGAAGTCCGTCTCGCCCGTGATCACGAGCGTGGGCGCCGTGATCCGCTCGAGCTGCGGGCGGAGGTCGAAGTGCTCGAAGATCTCCCGCTCCCAGAGGCGGGTGGCGTCGGCGTTCAGCCGATCGCCTGTCAGTGACTGCGTCCAGGCGCGCTCCGAGTCGCCGTACCGTGCGAAGTAGAACGGCATCATGCGCACGCTCAGCGCCATCAGCTCCGCGTCGGTGCCGAACTCGCCCTTCAACTCGGTCTCGATCGCGTCCCGGGCGTCGGCGTACCAGGGCTCGCCGCCCCTCGCCTCCATCGCCTCTTCCATCGCCGCGGTCTGTGCCGCCGAGAACCGCGCCGCCGTGCTGGCGAGGATGAGGCGCTCGACGCGATCGGGATGGCGCGCGGCAAACGCGATTGCCACGATCCCGCCGTGGGAGTGGCCGAAGAGCAGCATCCGCTCGAGCCCGAGGTGGGCGCGCAGCTCCTCCAGGTCGGAGACGTAGTCGTCGATCGCGAACGCGCGCGGATCTGCCGGCCGGTCGGAACCGCCGGTGCCGCGCGGGTCGACCAGCACCAGCTCCAGCTCCTCGCCGAGGCCGGCGAGCTCGCCGAGATAGAGCGACGAAAAGCCGGGCCCGCCGGGGTGGCAGACGAGGGTCGGGCCGGTGCCGACCCGGCGGTACGCGAGGCGGCGCCCGTCGGCCGTCGTCAGCTCGTCCATCTGCCCTCGACCACCCGATCCCTTCCTGCCAGGTCGGGCGTGATCGTAACCCGCTCGTAGCCGAGCTCCTCCAGGAGACGCCGCACCCGCTCGCCCGCCGTCGCGGCCGTTTCGAGAACGAGCCACCCGCCCGGCCGAAGCGCCGCGGTGGCGGCGCGCGCGACGGCGTCGGTGGCCCCGGGAGCGACCAAGGCGACGTGCGGCTCCCAGTCGCGCACCTCCGGCTGGAGGGTCTCGAGCTCGTCGGGCTCGACGTAGGGCGGGTTCGAGACGACGAGCTCGAACCGCGCCTCGCCGAGACCGCTGGTGAGATCGTGCTCGATCAGCTGCACGCGGCCGTTGACACCCGCTAGATCGAGGTTCTCGCGCGCGAGGGCGAGCGCCTCGGGCGAGGCATCGATTGCCGTCACCCGGGCGCCGGGATGCTCGTCGACGAGCGCGAGGGCGATCGCGCCCGTGCCGGTGCCGACGTCGAGAACCTCCGGCTCGGGGAGCCCCGCGAGATGCTCGAGCGCTCGCTCGACCACGACTTCGGTCTCGGGTCGCGGGATCAGCGCGCGCCGGTCGGTCTTCAGCGTGAGCCGGCGGAAGCCCCACTCGCCGAGGACGTAGGCGAGCGGCTCGCGCGTCTCGCGGCGGGCGACGTTCCGCTCGAAAGCGGCCTCCTGCTCCTCGCTCATCTGTCGGTCGAGCTCGGCGTACAGCAGCGCGCGGGCGCAGTCGTCGCAGGCCCTGGCCAGCAGCAGCTCGGCCTCGAGCCTGGCGGAGTCGACCCCGGCCTCGGCCAGCCTCGCGGTCGCCCGCGCAAGGGCGTCGCCGATCGTCACGCCGCTGAGGCGCCGCTTGCCGGCGCCGCCCTCAGGACGCGCGGCTCCGTCGCGCGTCCGTCTGAACCGACCGGCCGAAACGCGTGGATCGCGACCACGTCAAACCGTCTCGAGGGCGCGCCGGCGCTCCTCGGCCGCAAGGGCCTCGGTGAACGCGTCGAGCTCGCCCTCCAGGATCTTGTCGAGCCGGTGCACGGTCAGGTGTACGCGGTGGTCGGTGAGGCGGTTCTCCGGGAAGTTGTACGTGCGGATCTTCTCGGCTCGCTCGCCCGAGCCGATCTGGGAGCGCCGTTCCGCCGCCTGCTCGGCCTGCTGCCGCTCACGCTCGAGCTCGTAGAGGCGCGCCCGCAGCACGCGGAGCGCCTTCGTCTTGTTCTGGAGCTGCGACTTCTCGTCCTGCATGGCGACCACGGTGCCGGTCGGCACGTGCGTTATGCGCACGGCCGAGTCGGTCGTGTTCACGCTCTGGCCGCCGGGCCCGGTCGAGCGGTAGACGTCGATCTTGAGGTCGTTCGGGTCGAGCTCGACCTCGACCTCCTCCGCCTCGGGCATGACCGCCACGGTCGCGGTCGAGGTATGGATCCGCCCCTGGGCTTCGGTCGTCGGGACGCGCTGGACGCGGTGGGTGCCCGCCTCCCATTTGAAGACGGAGTAGGCCCCATCGCCCTTGACCGCGAACACGACCTCCTTGAAGCCGCCGGCCTCGTTGCCGCTGACCTCGAGCTGCTCGACCTTGAAGCCGCGGCGCTCGGCGTAGCGGGTGAGCATTCGATACAGGTCGGCCGCCCAGAGCGCCGCCTCGTCCCCGCCCACGCCCTGGCGGATCTCGACGATCACGTCCTTGCGGTCGGCCGGGTCGGTCTCGACGAGAGCGAGCTTCAGCTCGTCCTCCAGCCCGGCGAGCCGCTCCTCGAGCTCCGGGACGAGCTCGCGCAGGTCGCCGTCGCCCCGCGCGGCCTCGAGGTCCTCGCGGACGCCGCGCCATTCCTGCGCCAGCTTGTGCGGGCCCTCGAGCTCTTTCAGCCGCCGCCCCACCTCCGCCGCCTCGCGATGGTCGTTGTAGACGGACGGGTCGCCGAGCCGCTCCTGCGTCTCCCGGTAGGAGCGCTCGAGCTCCTCGACGAGCGGCTCCATCAGGCCATCACCTCGACCCGGCGCGCCTCCACGTCCGCGGCCGTGCGCTTCTCGAGCGCCAGCACCTCCCGCAGGGCGCGGATCGAGACCTCGAGCTGGTCGAGCGTCGGCTGGCGTGTGGTCAGCCGCTGCAGCCAGAGCCCCGGGGCGAGCAGCGTCATCAGGACGCGGTTGTCTGTGTGCTTGCCGGCGAAGCGGATCAGCTCGTACGCGATCCCGGCGATCAGCGGCAGGAGCAGGATCCGGCTCGCGATCAGCCAGTACCAGACCGGACGGCCGAAGAAGGCGAAGACGAAGATCGCGATCACCATCACCCAGAGCAGGAACGCCGTCCCGCAGCGCGGGTGAATCAGGCTGAAGCGCTGGACCTTCTCCGGCTCCAGCTCCTCCCCGGCCTCGTAGGCGTTGATCGCCTTGTGCTCCGCGGCGTGGTACTGGAAGACCCGGCGCAGGTCGGGCAGCAGCGAGATCAGGCTCAGGTAGGCGACGAACACGCTGACGCGGATCAGTCCCTCGACGATCACGAACCAGGTTCCCGAGGAGATCGGCAGCAGGTCGGCGAGGAGCGCCGGGCCGACCTTGAAGAGCGAGATCGCGAAGCCGATCGCGATCAGGAACGCGAAGATCAACGCGCCGCGGGACAGCTCCGCGGACGCCTCTTCGTCGTCCTCGGCGGCGGCGTAGTTGGCCGAGATCGCGAGCGCGCGGAAGCCGATCCCGAGCGACTCGCCGAGCGCGATCACGCCCCGGACGATCGGCAGCCGGAAGAACCAGTGCCGCTTCATCACGGACTCGATCGGCCGAGAGACCTCCGCGATCTGGCCGTTCGGCTTTCGGACCGCGACGGCCCAGTTCGAGGGGCCGCGCATCATCACGCCCTCGAGGACCGCCTGGCCCCCAATCGGAGCGGACATGGGTAGCTAGGGCTTTCGGCCGGCCTTCTCGAGGCGGCGCTGGAAGCGCTCCACCCGGCCACCCGTGTCGAGCAGCTTCTGCTTACCCGTGTAGAACGGGTGGCAGTTCGAGCAGATCTCGACGTGTAGCTCGGGCTTGGTCGAGCGCGTCTGGAACTCGTTGCCGCAGGCGCAGCGAACGGTCGCCAGGACGTACTCGGGATGGATGTCGGCCTTCATTCTCCAGCCAGGATAGCAACGGCGGTTTCCCTGGCCACGTTCCCGCCGGAGACGACCGCGACCACGGTCTGACCCCGCCTCAAGCCGACCTTGCCCTCCAGCAGGGCGGCCGTCGTGGCGGCGCCGGCGAGCTCACAGGCGAGCTTCGCGCGCGTGTAGAGGAACCGGAATGCCTCTTTCAGCGAGTCCTCGGAGACGAGGACGGACTCGACGCCGAGCTCCGTGCAGACGCGGACGCAATTCGCTCCGGCGTAAGGGCCGTTGAGGCCGTCGGCGATCGACTTCGCCTCGACCTGCACCGGCTCCCCCGCCTTCAGGCTCTCGTGGAGCGCGCGAGAGCGTTCCGGCTCGACCGCGACGACTCGCGCCTGCGGCCGGAGGCTCTTGACGGCCGTGGCGATCCCGGAGACGAGCCCTCCGCCGCCGACCTGGACGAGGACGACGTCCACGTCCGGAACGTCTTCGAGGAGCTCGAGCCCGACCGTCCCCTGCCCGGCCATCACGATCGGATCGTCGTACGGGTGGACGAGCGTCCGGCCGGTCGACTCGATCAGCTCCTCGAGCCGCTCGAACGCGGCCGGGATGTCGGGCGACTCGGTGTCGATCGTGGCGCCGTAGCCACGGGCGGCCTCGATCTTGAGCGGACTCGCCGTCTGCCACATGACGACGAGCGCGTCGATCCCCTCCTGAGCTGCGGCGTAGGCGAGCGCCTGGGCGTGGTTGCCGGCCGAGATCGAGATCACGCCGCGTCGCTTTTCCTCGCTCGTCAGCGTGGCCAGCTTGTTCAGGACGCCGCGCGGCTTGAACGAGCCCGTCTTCTGGAACAGCTCCGCCTTGAGGAAGACACGGGCTCCGGCGAGCTCGCCAAGGGTCGCCGAGCCGAACGTGGGAGTCTGGTGGAGCCGCCCGGCGATGACCTCACGTGCGGCCTCAATGTCGGCCAGGCTGGGTAGAGGAGGCGGTTCGCGCATGAACCGATCCTATGGCCGGACGAAACCAAGCCCTCGTACCTTCGCGTGGATGAGGCGGCTGCTGCTGCTCTCGCTTGCCGTCGCGGCGCTGGCGGGCGGCTGCTCCGGCTCGCATCACGACCACCGGCCGGCGATGGTCGTGTCGTTCGGGCCCGCGATGCCGCTCCCGGACGAGGAGGACACGAATGCGCTCGGAGCGCGTCAGTGGTCGATCGAGCCCCAGGTGCGGGTCCGCCTCCTGCGCGCCTGCGGCGACATCGAGGTCGAGACGACCGCGGACGCGCTTTTCGACGGGAACCGGTACCCGCGCGGGAAGGAGGTCGGCGGCACCTTCGGCGCCGAAGCTCCCGGCCGCCACCCGGCCGGTTTCGTCTACACGGAAAGGGACGGGGCCTACGCGGATGCCGGAACCGTCGTCCACTTCAAGGCGCGGGCGCGATGCACTCTCCCGGACGGTGGAGTCGAGCGAGCCGCGGCCCGGCGGTCCTACGACATCCCCGCGGCGAGCTGCAACTCTGGGCCTCTCCGCGCCTACGTCGTGGAGGGCAAGGTGACGCGAGAGGACGACAACTACGAGGGCCGGACGGTTCCGCTGCGGGACGGCGACCTGATCGGCACCTCGTTTTCGACCCTGAAGCTCTCGCCCCGTGCCCGGGTCGTTGTCGGCGCGGCGGAATGCAACGGCTTCCGGATGATCCTGTACCCGGGAACGTACGAGTCCGGCGGCTACGACCGGACCTCACGCGGCGACGGCTTCTTCGGCGAGCGGGTCGTCGGTCGCAGCGACCGGCACGGCGGCGGCCTCTACGTCGAGGGCCGAGCGGGGTTCGAGCCGCTCGACGCGCGGTGCCGCGGCTGCCCCGCAGGCCCGTCCGAGTACGAGGTGCGGAGCAGGCGGAGCAGGACGACGGTTCGGGTATCGCGGGGCGCGGTGATCGCGGACGCTGGGGCCCACGGACGCGAGAAGGTGCCGGCCGGCTACCAGGCCGACGTCGTCTGTGCGCGGCCGGGGTCGTGCCGGCTCAACCGGCCGCGCCTCTTCCAGCCCCACGAGCCGTGGTCGACGCCGCCCGAAGCGAGGCCCAGGCGCTTTCCGGTCGAGCTCATCGCTCCGAGAGGGCGGCGCCCGCGAAGCGCCCTCCTCGCGCCGGTGGGCTCCGAGATCGAGCTCCGCAGCCTGCAGGCTTCGGGGCGGGCGCCGGAGCAGCTACTCGTCGTCTGGAGCCGTGAGCTGAGGACGCGCGGCGGAGCCCAGGCCTCGAACCTGACCGGAGAGCGAGGCGTCTTCGTGTGGCAAGCGCAGCCGGCGCGCCGACGCACCCGCTGGCTGGTGGCCTACGCTCGCCGGTACCCGGACATCGGTCCGGTCGGATTTTCCGTGGGCGACGTGACGGGCGACGGCCATCCGGAAGTGCTGCTCGCCCAGCTTCAGGGGTCCGGCGGCTGCGGCCCGTGGACGGTCGTCGCAACAACCGGCAGATCGGTCCGCGAGATCTTCGATCGGACGACGTGCGAGTCGTATCTGAAGCTGGCGCACGGAGCGCTCGTGATCGACGACCCGGTCGGCCCGTGCCCGTACAGGCAGGGCAGCGCCCACTGCTTCGGCGGCAGGCGAACCCTCGTCGAGCGCTGGAACGGGCACCGGCTCGTCGTCGTGAAGAAGACGGTCGTCTGCATGTTGAAGCGGCTCGACCCGCGCTCCGGCTGCAGCCGGAACCGGCCCACGTGATCGTCTCGAGTCCGCGAGTGCGAGGGTCGTGAAGCTGGTGTCCAGACACCGTGACGGAAGCGTCACGAAGGGCGCTACGTCTGCGTGTACTCCGGGCCCGCTCCGCCCTCCGGCGGGGTGAGGCGGCCGCCCTTCGCGGTGATCGCGCCGCACTGGACGCAGTTCGAGGGGGTCACCTCCAGATGGACGTCGCCGTCGCCGGCCTCACCGCCGACCTCGTAGACGGCGGCGGGGCACATCCGCGCCCACAGCTCGGCGAGCTCCGGCGGAACGCGCTCGCGCACTCGGAGATGGTTCGGCGCGTCGTCGCGCGTCTTGTTTCCGCTCAGGAAGACGGACGAGAGCTTGTCGAAGGTGAGCATTCCGTCCGGGGCCGGGTACTGCGACGCCCGCCCCGTGCGGATGATCTCCTGGTCGGCGTCGGCCTCGGTGCGCGCGTCGCCCGGGGGGAACTTCCCACGCGAGGCCGTCATCGCGCCGGCCAGGGCTCCGCCGAGCCAGAAGCCGCGCCCGAAGGCCTGGCGCATGTTCCGCACCTGCTGGAGGTCGCGCCAGACGAAGCTCCCGCGCAGCGCCTCGTCGTAGGGCGCGAGCGCGCCGCGCCGCCAAGGCGTCTCGCCGCGCCGAAGGGTCGAGAAGGCGGCCTCGGCGGCGAGCTTCCCCGACTCGATCGCGTAGTGGATCCCCTTCAGCGCCGGCACGTTCACGAGCCCCGCCCCGTCGCCGCAGATCAGCAAGCCCGGCGCGTGCAGCCGTCGCGGCAGCGAGACGAAACCGCCCTCGGGAATCGTCTTCGCGCCCCAGGCGATCCGCTCCCCGCCCTGGAGGATCCCGCGCACGAGCGGGTGCGTCTTGAGCTCCTGGAGGAGGTCGTGCACGGACAGCTCGGCGTCGCGGTAGTCCAGCCCGACGACCATCCCGAGCGTCACCATCTGGTCGCCCATCGGGTAGATGAACGAGCCGCCGAACTCCCGGTACTTCCCGGCGGCCCGAAGCGGCCAGCCCATCGTGTGGATGACGCGGTCGAGCGGCCTCGCCACGCGCCAGACCTCCTTCACCCCGAGCGCCCAGACCTGCGGGTTCTCTCCCTCGAGGCCGAACCGCGTCAGCGCGATCCCCGTCAGGTGGCCCTGCGTGCCCTCGGCGAGAACCGTCACGCGCGCGAGCACATCGGACCCCGGCTCGAAGTTCGGCAGCTCCTCGCCGTTGCGTCCACGGCCCCTGTCGCCGGTGCGCACGCCCACGACCCGGCCGTCCGGAGCGAGCAGCTCGACCGCGGCCGTCTCGGGCAGGATCGTCGCGCCCGCCTCCTCTGCCCTCTCGGCGAGCCAGCGACCGAGCTCCGAGAGCGAGGCCACGTAGTTCCCGTGGTTCCGCATCGTCGGCGGGGTCGGAATCCGCACCGCCCGCCGGGGCGTCAGGAAGTACACCGACTCGTGCTCGACCCGACCGTAGAAGGGCATCTCGTCGCTCCGCATGCGACCCTTGAACAGGCGCCGCAGCGCCCGCGGGTTGACCACAGCCCCGGAGAGGAGGTGCGAGCCGGGCTGCTTGCCCTTCTCCAGCACCGCGACCGGCACCTCGCCGAGCCGCTCCGCGATCTCGGGCGCCCCTTCGAGCAGCTGCCCGAGCCGGATCGCGCAGGCGAGCCCGGCCGGCCCCGCGCCGACGACGAGCACGCCCACCTCGATCCGCTCGTCCTCCGGGTCCCTCGGAGCGGCGACGAACTCCCGCGGATCGAACGGCGGTGGGTAGTCGGCGGGTCTCAAGCGGCCTTGCGAGCGCGGACGAGCTCGGTCAGCTTCGGGAGGATCTCGTGCAGGTCGCCCACGACCCCAAGGTCGGCGTACTCGAAGATCGGCGCGTTCGGGTCCTTGTTGATCGCGACGATCACGCCGGAGCCTTGCATCCCGACCTTGTGCTGGATCGCGCCGGAGATCCCGCAGGCGACGTAGAGCTTCGGCGAGACGGTCTTGCCGGTCTGGCCGACCTGCGCCGCGTAGGGATACCAGCCCGCGTCGACGACGGCGCGCGTCGCGGCGACCGCGCCGCCGAGCGCCTTCGCAAGCTCCTCGACGAGGGCGAAGTTCTCCGGCCCGCCGAGCCCGCGTCCTCCGGCGACGATCACGTCTGCATCCTCGATCGACGGGCCTTCGCTCTCCTCGTGCGCCTGCTCAACCATCCGTGCGGCGAGCGAGAAGTCCTGGAACCGCGACTCGAACCGCTCCACCTCGGCGCTGCCGCCCGTCTCGGCGGGTTCGAAAGTGCCGGAGCGGATCAGGGCCAGCCGCGGCTCCGAGGTCCAGCCCACGTCGACGTAGACCGAGTCTCCGAGCGCCGGCCGCTTGCCGACCAGCTTGCCGTCCTCTAGGACGAGGTCGGTCAGGTCCCAGTTGAGGCCCGCGTCGAGGCGCGCCGCCAGCGCCGCGGCGACGTCCGCGGAGAGGACGCTCGCGGCGAAGAGGACTGTGTGGAAGCCGCCGTCCCGCACCAGGGCCTCCAGCACGTCCACCCGCGGCTGCGGTAGCGGCGCCGCGAGCAGCTCGTCATCGGCGACGTGCACCCGGGTCGGGCCGTACCTGCCGGCCTCGGCGGCGAGATCCTCGACGCGGAAGCCGAGCAGCGCCGCCTCGACCTCGTCCCCGAGCGAGGCCGCCTTCGAGAGCACGCCGAGCGAGTCCTTCTCCAGCTTGCCCTCGTGGTGCTCCAGGAAGACGAGAGTCGTCACTAGAGCGCCTTCTTCTCGAGCAAGAACTGGAGGATCTTCTCCGCCGCGGAGCCGTCGTCCTCGATCTTCACCGTGTCCCCGCGCGAGGGCGGATCGCCGAGCCCGTAGACCTCGGTCCGCGAGCCCGCCTCCCCGGCCTCGCCCGCCGCGATGCCGAGGTCGCCCAGCGAGACCCTCTCCTGCGGCTTCTTCTTCGCGCCCATGATCCCCTTCAGGGACGGGTAGCGCGGCTCGTTGATCGCATCCGAGACGGCGATCACCGCCGGCAGCGGCGCCTCGATCACGTCGTAGCCGTATTCGGTCTGACGCTTCCCGCGCAGCTTGCCGTCCTCCTGCGTGAGCTCCGCGACCTGCGAGATCAGCGGTCGTCGGAGGCGATCGGCCACCGCCGCCCAGAGCACCGCGCCGTCGGAGTCGCCCGCCTGCTGGCCGAAGAGGACGACGTCGGCCTCTTCGCGCTCGAGCGCGGCCGCGAGCAGCCGGCTGGTCGCGACGAGGTCGGAGCCGGCCGCGCCCTCGTCGCTGACGAGGAGGACGCGGTCGGCGCCCATCGCGAGCGCCTTGCGCATTGCCTCGAGCGCGCGTTCCGGCCCGACCGACACGATCACGACCTCGCTCTCCCCCTCGCCGGACGCCTCCTTCAGCCTCAGCGCCTCCTCGACCGCATGGACGTCGAACTGGTTCAGCGTGCCCTCGCCCGAGCGGTCGAGCCGCTTGGTCAGAGGGTCGATGCGGGGGTGCGCGGCGGCCTCGGGGACGAACTTGGCGCAAACGGCGATCTTCATCGGGCCGGGGGACTTTATCGAGGCCCAGCGCGGCGACGACCTCGCGCTGACCGCCCGCTCGTTTCCTTGGTTACGCCGACTCGTTAGCGTCCGGCGAAACGAGGTTCGCGCTTCTCGACGAAGGCGTTCATGCCTTCGCGTGCGTCCCCGCTCGCGAAGAGCTCTGCGAAGCGGCCGGCTTCGCCGCCCATGTTCTCCACGTGATCGCCCTGCAGCGCGAGGTTGATCGCGATCTTCGCCGTCGCCAGCGCGACCCGGCTCTTCGAAGCGAGCAGCAGGGCCACCTCCTTCGCCTTCTCGAGCACCGGATCGTGGACGCCGTTGACGAGACCGATCCGCAGCGCCTCGTCGGCCTCGACCAGCCGGCCGGTCAGGATCAGCTCCTTCGCAACACCGATGCCGCACACGCGCGCAAGCCGTTGCGTTCCTCCCCAGCCCGGGATGATGCCGAGGTTGATCTCGGGCTGGCCCAGCTTCGCCGCCGGCGCCGCGTAGCGAAGATCGCACGCAAGCGCGAGCTCGCAACCTCCGCCGAGCGCGAACCCGTTGGCCGCGGCGATCGTCGGCTTCGGCATCGTCTCGAGTAGCTGTCCGCAGCTGTGCCCGAGCCCGGCCCAATCGTTTGCCTCTTCGACTCCGAGGCCGCTCATGTACTTGATGTCCGCCCCGGCTATGAACGCCTTGTCTCCGCCACCGGTCAGGACGACGACGCGCGCGTCCGGATCCTCGGAGAGCTCACGGAGCCGGTCCCGGAGGTCCCCGAGCGTCGGCAGGTCGAGTGCGTTCATCGCCTCCGGCCGGTCGACCGTGACGAGGGCGATCCCGTCCTCGCGCTCGACCCGAACGCTCAAGCGGGAACCTTCCGGCGCAGGAACTCGACGATCTCCGACGTAGCGGCACCGGGCGTGAAGACCGCCGCGACCCCCTGCGACCGCAGCTCGTCCGCGTCCTCGGCCGGGATCGTTCCTCCCAGGACGACGAGCACGTCCTCCGCGCCGTTCTCGCGCAGCCCGTCGAGGATCCGCGGCACGAGCGTCATGTGCGCGCCGGAGAGAATCGAGATCCCGACCGCGTCCGCATCCTCCTGGATCGCGGTCTCGACGATCTGCTCCGGGGTCTGGTGGAGGCCGGTGTAGATGACCTCCATCCCCGCGTCGCGTAGCGCGCGTGCGATTATCTTGGCTCCCCGGTCGTGGCCGTCGAGACCGGGTTTTGCAATGACGACACGAATCTTGCGCGCCACGAGCCTGAGTATATGAGCGTGAAACTGACCGTCGTTGGGTGCTCCCCGGCGTGGCCGAACCCGGGCGGCGCGCAATCCGGGTACCTGCTCGAGGGCCCGGGCCGGCTGCTCCTGGACTGCGGTCCCGGCGTCCTGGCGAAGCTGCGCGAGCGCGAGAGCTGGCCGGAGCTGGACGCGATCGCGATCACGCACTGGCACCTCGATCACTGGGGCGACCTCGTGCCTTGGGTGTGGGGCGGAACGCTCGGCCCGGGCCTGGGGACGAAGCAGCCGCGGCTCTGGGTGCCGCCCGAAGGACGAGAGCTGCTGAGCACGATCGGCGGGCGCCTCGGGAGTCCCGAGATGTTCGAAGAAGCGTTCGACGTGCATGAGTACGCCGAGGGCGAGAGCTTCGAGGCGGCGGGCTTCGAGGTAACGGCGCACCGCGTCCTCCACTACCAGCTGCTCGCGTTCGGCTTCCGCGCGTCCGCGAACGAGACGGTTGTCGGCTACTCGGGCGACTCCGGTCCGAACGACGGGCTCGTCGAGATCGCCCGCGACGCCGACCTCTTCGTCTGCGAGGCCACGCTGCTCCGCCCGAACCCGGAGGGTGGCACGCGGGGGCATCTGAGCTCGGAGGAGGCGCTGGAGGCGTTCGAGGCCTCCGGCGCGAAGCGACTGCTGATCACGCACCGCCCATTCGAGCGCCCCCTCGACGGGCAGTTCGAGCTCGCGCGCGACGGTCTCGAGATCGAGCTCTAGGTCGGACTCAAGAGCCCGTTGGCTTCTTCAGCGGCGGGAGCGTCTTCGCCTCGTAAGCGCGGTTGATCCGCCGGTTCCGGACCCAGCCGCGCACGCCGAGCCCGACCGGCAGGAGGACGATCAGGCTGAGGACCGCGAGCGGCACGAGCACCCAGCTCGTGCTGAGTGGTTGCGCCGTCGCGCTCGTCTGGTTCCGTAGGGCCAGCGGGTTCGCTCTCGGCACGGCCGGGGTGCTGATGCCGCCCCCGATCGGCTGCCAGTAGTCGACGAGCCAGTGCCGCCGGCCGTCGCGCCCCAGGGCGTGCAGCTCGATCGAGAAGATCCCCGAGGCCGTTTGCCCTTGCGGCCGCGCCAGCATGGCGACGTCGTAGCGGGCGATGTTCCCGTGCGAGTAGCTGAGCTTCGACTTCGCGAGGACGAAGTCTCGGACCGGAAACGGAATCACGGGGTTGTCCTGGGTCTTCCACTCGATCCGGGTCATCCCCTGGCGCATCTGCGGCGTGACGATGTCGTAGGCCCGGTCGAGGTGCTGCCGGAGAACGGCCTCTGCGACGAAGACGTCCACCACCTTCCGGGAGGAAGCCAGGTCCGCCTTCGAGAGCGGCGAGGAGGGAGGCTCCTCGTGCACGATCTTCGGTTTCCCGGGCTGGAACTCCGCCTCCTTGGTGCCGGTGTTCGGCCAGAGAAACCCGATCAGGACGGCGCACCCGGCGGCAGCGAGGAGCACGCCGGCCCAGGCGGCGCGGCGTCTCTTGCGCGGCGAGGAGAGCAGCCGCCTCACCCGCCCAAATATAGAGACGGACTTTGCAGCTTGCCAGCCGGTTGATCCCATGAGATCGCTCGTCTCGGGGCGCGATCTGGCTGCTCTGGGGCACGCCGACGGGACGCCGGCGATGCTGGCAGCATCGGTGCCGGCCCGGCGGCGGGAAGCGGACGCTCGCTGGAGGCCGGCTCCGCCGGCATCCGGCGGGCGGGAGCGGCCCAGACACGCCAGATCGCGCAGCCGAGCGCGCGAGATCGTGGGATCAACCGGCTAGCCGGGGGCCGGGGCTCCGGCCGTGGACTGCACCTGGCAGTAGTCGACCAGCCAGCGGGAGCCGACCTTCTTCAGGTCGACGACGTAGAGCGTGGTCGAGATCTTGTACTTGTTCGGCTTCGGCAGGACGACGATGTTCAGCTCGGCATCCCGCGGGTGCGAGTAGACGATCTTCGTGATCGCGGCCTTGTCGATCGGCGCCCCCAGCGGCGGCACCCGGATGTCGCCGCTCATCCACTCCTTGTAGCTGAGCCCGCCCTTTACGTTCTCGGTCGCCAGCGCCCAGGCCTGGTCGAGGTTCCTGCGCGCGACCGCGGTGGCGATGAACTTGGCCGCCACCGTGCGGGCGGCGGGCTCGAGCGGCACCTCCCGCTGGGCGCTGAAGGTCTGCGCCTGGCCCGAGCCGAAGCTCTCCTTCGAGTCGGCGGTGTTCCCGAAATAGGCGACCAGGAAGGCGATCACCCCGGCCGCGAGCACGGCCCCGGCGAACCAGGGGAGCCAGCGGTTGAGCCGGCGCGAGGACAGGGCATTCTGGACGACGCTCACGGCCATCGGGATCGTAGACGACGGACCAACGCGGTTAGTTAGCACCGCGCTCGCGCTAGAAGACCGGCGTCTCTCGCCAGACGCCCCACACCTCGCGCAGCGCGTCGCAAGTCTCGCCGAGCGTCGCGTAGGCGCGCGCGGCGTCCACGAGCAGCGGCATCAGGTTCGTGTTCTCGCGCGTCGCGCCCTCCTTGAGCTTCGCGAGCGCCGCCTCGACCGCAGGGCCGTCCCGCTGGTCGCGCAGGCTCCGGACGCGCTCGATCTGCTTCTCCTCGAGGGCCGGGTCGATGCGCAGGATCTCGAGCTCCGGCTCGTCGTCGAGTTGATAGCGGTTGACGCCGACGACGATGCGCTGCTTCGCCTCGACCTCCGCCTGGTAGCGGAAGGAGGACTCGGCGATCTCGCGCTGGAAGAAGTTGTCCTCGATCGCCGCCACCACCCCGCCGAGCTTCTCGATCCGGTCGAAGTAGTCGTAGGCCTCGGCCTCGAGCCGGTTGGTCAGGTCCTCCACGTAGTAGGAGCCTCCGAGCGGGTCGATCGTATTCACGACACCCGTCTCGTGGGCGATCACCTGCTGGGTGCGGAGCGCGAGGCGGACCGCGTTCTCCGTCGGCAGCGCGAGCGCTTCGTCGAACGAGTTCGTGTGCAGGGACTGGGTGCCTCCGAGGACGGCCGCCAGCGCCTCGAGCGCGGTCCGGACGATGTTCACCTCCGGCTGCTGGGCCGTCAGCGAGACGCCCGCCGTCTGGGTGTGGAAGCGCATCAGCCAGGAGCGCGGGTTCTTCGCGTCGTACCGCTCGCGCAGCTCGCGCGCCCAGATCCGGCGGGCAGCCCGGTACTTGGCTATCTCCTCGAAGAAGTCGAGGTGGGCGTTGAAGAAGAACGAGAGCCGAGGCGCGAAGTCGTCGACGTCAAGGCCGCGCGCGATCGCCGCGTCCACGTAGGCGAACCCGTTCGCGAGCGTGAAGGCGAGCTCCTGGACCGCGTTCGAGCCCGCCTCGCGGATGTGGTAGCCCGAAATCGAGATCGGGTGCCAGCGGGGCAGCTCACGGGCGCAGAACTCGACCATGTCCGTCACGAGCCGCATCGAGGGCTCGGGCGGGAAGATCCACTCCTTTTGCGCGATGTACTCCTTGAGGATGTCCGTCTGGATCGTCCCGCGGAGCTCGGCGCGCGGCACGCCCTGCTCCTCCGCGACGCAGACGTAGAACGCGAGCAGCATCGCCGCCGGGCCGTTGATCGTCATCGAGGTCGAGACCTCGGCGAGCGGGATCCCGTCGAACAGCGTCTTCATATCGGCCAGCGAGTCGATCGCGACACCCTCGCGGCCGACCTCGCCGAGCGAGCGGGCATGGTCGGAGTCGTAGCCCATCAGCGTCGGCATGTCGAAGGCCGTGCTCAGGCCGGTCTGGCCATGGTCGAGCAGGTAACGGAAGCGCTCGTTGGTCTCCTCCGCCGTCCCGAAGCCGGCGAACTGACGCATCGTCCAGAGGCGGCCGCGGTACATCGACGGGTAGACGCCGCGTGTGAATGGATAGACGCCGGGATAGCCGAGGTCGCGGTCGTAGTCGACCTCGACGTTGTCGGGCGTGTAGAGCGGCTCGTTCTCGACCCCGGAGATCGTCGAGAAGAGCTCTCCCTGCCGCTCGGGCGACGCGTCGTAGAGCTCGGCCCGCCATGCCTCGGTCCCC
>DASXQY010000126.1:0-9920 GCA_036506915.1 Gaiellaceae bacterium
CGCTCGAACAGCTCGTCGAGCAGGCTCCGTCGCGTCGGGTCGGCGAGCGCCCTGAACACCGCGTCCATGCCGCTGACCATACGTGACCGTTTAGTCACCTGTCAACCGTGAGGCCGAACTGGGGTGAGCGGCACTTCACCGCGCTCGAGGGCGAGCAGGTTGTCGACGACGAGCCGCGTCATCGCCCCGCGCGTCTGTCGGGTCGCGCTGCCGAGGTGGGGCGTGAGGACGACGTTCGGGAGCTCGAAGAGCTCGCGCGGTACGCGAGGCTCGTGGGCAAAGACGTCGAGCCCGGCCCGGATCCGGCCCGAGACGAGCTCGGCGACCAGTGCGGGCTCGTCGACGATCTCGCCCCGCGCCGTGTTGACGAGGCAGGTTCCGTCGCGGAGGAGCGCGAGCCGCCGAGCGTCGATCAGTCCGTTCGTCTCGGCGGTCAGCGGCACGTGGATCGTGACGATGTCCGCCTCCGCGAGCAGCGCCTCCAGGTCTCGGAACTCGGCGAGATCGGTCTCGACCCGGCTGCGCTGCGTATAGAGCACCCGGAGCTCGAACCCGCGGGCACGCCGGGCGACCGCTTGGCCGATACGCCCGAGCCCGAGGATCCCAAGCCTCGATCCGGTCACCTCCTCCGCCAGCCGGCCCTCGGACCACGACCCGCTCCAGCCGTCGGAGCGGACGAGCAAGTCGCCTTCGACCACCTGCCGCCGCGTCGCGAGGATGAGGGCGAAGGCGAGATCCGCGGTGGCGCTGTCGAGGACACCCGGCGTGTTCGTGACGACGACGCCGCGCTCCGTGCAGGAGGCGACGTCGATTCGGTCGTAGCCGACACCGAAGTTGGCGATGATCCGCAGATTGGGAAGGAGCTCGAGCGGCACGGGCTCGTTCGCGACGATGAGGCCTTCGACATCGGGACGCGGACGATCGAGGGCGGCCATCGGCAGCACCTCGAGGTCATCGAGCTCGTCGAAGGCGGGCCCGGGATAGCGGCGCGTGGCGACGACCTTCACGAGCGGAGTATCGCCCTCGCTCTGGGGATGACGTAGGCTCGTGGCGCCGATCGCGATGCGACCTGGAGGTAGAACGGGTGGCCTTTGACGAAGCACTTGCAGCCCGCATCCGCAGCGTCTTGGCCGACGCCGAGGGCCTCACCGAGAAGAGGATGTTCGGCGGAATCGCCTTCCTCCTCAACGGCGGCAACATGTGTTGCGGCGTTCACGGCGACGAGCTCATCATTCGGCTCGCTCCCGAGCGGACCCAGGAGGCGCTCGGGCAGCCGCATGTCAGGGTGTTCGACCTGACCGGCAGGCCGATGAAAGGATGGCTCTTGATCGGGCCGGGCGGGGTCGCGAACGAGGACGATCTGAGGTCGTGGATCGACCAGGCCATGGCGTTTGCGGGGTCGTTACCGGCGAAGTAGCGGATTCGGGCGGCGTGGCTGGTCCGCTAACCGGGACCGGCGTACTCGAACTCGGCGTACTCGGAAGCCTTGCCGCTCGTGTCGAACGAGAGGCCGTCGCACGAGAACCTGGCGACCTCGGACATCCCGAGCTCGCTGCGCTTCGAGGTGAAGCCGGTGGGCTTGTCCAGGTAGAGCTCCTCGTCGGCGCCGGTCACCGGGTTCTTCACGCGCGCCAGGGCAAGCTCGTAGATCTCGCCGCCGCCGATCTTCGCCTTCGTGCTGATCCCGGCGAGCTCCACGTCGAAGGGCGCGTAGACGGTCTCCAACCAGGTCGCCGTGACCGAGTTGAGGATGTCGAACGGAAGGCCCGATGAACCGCTCCGCCACAGCGTCGTGACCGCCTCGCGCTGCTCCGGAGTCGCGCTCTCGTCAACGATCAGAGCGGCGGTCACGTTGCCCTCGTGCAGCGGTCCGGGTGAGTGGGCGGCCCAGGCGAAGTGCAGACCATCGAGCGGCACCTCTCCGTAGCGGCCCTCTCGCACGGCGAACATGTAGACGCCGTCGCAGTGCCCGTAGCTTGGAGCGACGTCGAAGTTGCATGGGCAGCCCCAGTCGCAGTTGCAGGAGCCGTAGATCGCTCCGTTCATCGTCCAGCTCTCGCTCGTGGCTCCTCCTTCTGGCTGGTCGTGGCTTACGCTGGAGTGGGGAGCCCCTCGATCGCGCGCAGCGCGCGCTGCATCTCTTCCTCATCCAGCGCGACGTCTTCGAGCTCGCCCGCGAAGTAGTTGTCGTAGGCGGCCATGTCGAAGTGGCCGTGGCCCGACAGGTTGAAGAGGATCGTCCGCTCCTCGCCGGCCTCGTCGGCCGCCCGCGCCGCACCAAGCGCGCCGTGGATCGCGTGCGCCGCCTCGGGCGCCGGGATGATCCCCTCGCTGCCCGCGAACAGGACCGCGGAGGCGAAGACGTCGGTCTGGAGATACGCCTCGGCGCGGACGAGACCGTCCCGCACGAGCTGCGAGATCAGCGGCGCCACGCCGTGGTAACGAAGCCCGCCGGCGTGGATCGGCTCCGGGACGAAGTCGTGCCCGAGCGTGTGCATCGGCACCAGCGGCGTGAGCTTGCTCGTGTCGCCGAAGTCGTAGGCAAAGAGGCCGCGCGTGAGCGTCGGGCAGGCGGCCGGCTCGCAGGCGAGCACGTCGATCTCGCGCCCGGCGATCTTCTCGCGCAGGAAGGGGAACGACAGCCCGGCGAAGTTCGAGCCGCCGCCGACGCAGCCGATCACGACGTCGGGGAAGGCGCCGGCCTGCTCCATCTGCGCGAGCGCCTCCTGGCCGATCACCGTCTGATGAAGCAGCACATGGTTGAGGACGGAGCCGAGCGAGTACGCCGTGTCCTCGCGCCCGGCGGCGTCCTCGACCGCTTCTGAGATCGCGATCCCGAGGCTGCCCGGCGAGTCGGGGTGCTCCTCGAGGATCGACCGGCCGGACGCCGTCTCGTCCGACGGGCTGGGGACGATCGTCGCGCCCCAGGCCTGGATCAACGAGCGGCGGAACGGCTTCTGCTCGTAGGAGATCCGGACCATGTAGACCTTGCACTCGAGCCCGAGCAGCTTGCACGCGAAGGCGAGCGCGCTTCCCCACTGGCCCGCGCCGGTCTCGGTCGAGAGCCGAGTCCGGCCCTCCTTCGCGTTGTAGTAGGCCTGGGCGACCGCGGTGTTCGGCTTGTGGCTGCCCGGCGGGCTGACGCCCTCGTACTTGTAGAAGATGCGCGACCTGGTTCCCGCCGCCTGCTCGAGCCGCCGCGCCCGGTAGAGCGGGGTCGGCCGCCAGAGGCTGTAGATCTCGAGGATCTCCTCCGGAATCGAGACCTCCGGCTCCTCGCTCACCTCCTGGAGGATCAGCTCCATGGGGAAGAGCGGCGAGAGGTCGTCGGGCCCAACCGGCTGCCCGGTGCCCGGGTGCAGGACCGGCTGCGCCGGGCTCGGCATGTCGGCGCGGATGTTGTACCAGCGCCGCGGGAGCTCCGACTCGGCGAGCAGGAACTTCGTCTGCTCCACGGCGCGAGGATACTAGCCCTCGGACGGCGCCTGGAGTGGGCAGGGCTGAAACCCGAGCCCCGCTGGGCTCGGTCGACCGAGCTGCTAGCTACGGATTCGCCCTGGGCGGAGGGGGCGGGCGTGGGCGCTGACCTTCTCGAGCCCGCGGGTGAGCGCCTTGATGTCCGTTTCGGCGAGGTGTCGGGCGAAGTGCTGGTCGATCGCGTGCCGGTGGTGGCGGCGGGCATGCTCCATCGTCTTGCGGCCCTCGTCGGTGAGGACGACCAGAATCGAGCGACGGTCGTTCGCGTGGCGAGCGCGGCGGACGAGGCCGGCCTCTTCCATCCGGTCGACGACGCGGGTGAAGCCGCTCTTGCTGTAGAGGATCCGCTCGGCGAGCTCGTTCATGCGCAGCCCGTCGGGCGTTTCCTCAAGCTGGACGAGGACGTCGTACCAGCGCAGCGGGATGCCAGCGTCGCGCTCGAGTTCGGCGTCGAGCACGTCGACGAGTGCGAGCGCGCTCTCGAAGTAGAGCCGCCAAACGCGCAGCCGGTCGGGGGAGGGGCTTGACAGGGATTGTTCCCCATGAGAAAGTCCGTTACGCAACTGTTCGTTCATGGACAGTTGTTCATCATACCAATCTCGGCGGAAGGAGTCAGGTCAGATGACCGCTGTTGCTACAGAGCGCGCGAAGGAGGGGTACCTGCTCAGCAAGGACGAGGGGGAGGCGCACTGGCTGCTGGGGATGCTCGAGGTCGTCAAGATCAGCGGCGCCGACACGAACGGCGAGCATGGATTGCTCGAAGTCACCGTGCGTGCCGGCGAGGGCTCGCCCTGGCACGTCCACCCGGACGAGGACGAGTGGTTCTACGTGCTCGAGGGGGAGTTCACCGTCTACGTCGGCGAGCGGCGCCTGTCGCTCCCGGCCGGCGCGTTCGCGTTCGGCCCCAAGGGAGTCCCGCACACCTTCATCGCCGAGACCGACGGGGCGAAGGCGCTGATCGGCTTCCAGCCCTTCCACTTCGAGGGCTTCCTGCACGAGGTGGGCGAACCGGCGACCGAGCGGGTGCTGCCGCCGCCGCTCGAGGCTCCCCCGGACATGGAGGGGCTCCTCCCGATCGCCGCTCGCAACGGGATGCAGATCCTCGGCCCTCCCGGCCCGCCTCCAGGCCACTAGCTCGCTCACCGAGCCGCAGGCGAGGCCCAGCCCGGTCTAAGGCGGGACGAGGGCCGGCTCCTCGGGCCCGCCGCGGGCCTCGATCACGACCGCCGCGAGGACGATCGCTCCGCCCACGAGCGTCGCGGCGGCGGGCTGCTCCGACAGCGCGATCCAGACCCAGATCGGACCGAGGACGATCTCCAGCAGCGTGATCAGCGCCACCTCCGCCGCCGGGATCAGGCGGGCGCCGATCGTCAGGAAGATGAGGCCGAGGCCGATCTGGCCGACGCCGAGGCCGACGAGCAGCGCGAGATCCTGCGCGCCGATGTCGCCGGGCCGCGAGAACGGCGCCGCGGCGAGGAGCACGAGCAGCTGGGAGAGGCACGTCGCGGGCGCCATTGACACCTCCCGCCGGTGGCGCGTGATCACGATCGTCGCGGCGAACGTCACCGCCATCAACAGCGACAGGCTGAAGCCGGCCACGCTCGGGCGGTGGGGCCCGCCGACCATCAAGCCGACCCCTGCGATCGCGACCGCCATCGCGATCCACGTTCTGCGCGCGACCGGCTCGCCCACCAGCGTCCCGAGCACCGCCGCGAGCACCGGCGCCAGGGCTTGCAGGAAGAGGACGTTCGCGACGGACGTGTAGTTGAGCGCGGCGATGAAGGCGCCGGACGAGATGGCCATGAGCGCCGCGAGCACGAGGCCGGCGCGGCCGATCGCGCGGAAGGCACCGACGACCGCGCCTCGCTCGGCGATCGCGACATATGCGAAGACGCCGAGCGTCGCGAACAGCGCCCGCCCCGCGAGCTGCGTTGGAACGTTCACGGAGAGCTCGCGCTGGAGGAGCCCCGCCGTCGACCACGCGAGCGCCGCCAGCGCGACGTACAGGCGCCCGCGCCGGTGTTGCGCGGCGAGATCGAGGGACACGACGGTCGTCGACGCCATGCGCGGCACCCTAATCTGGCCGGATGACCCGCTTCGTCGGACGCGAAAACGTACGCAAGCGCCTCGCGCCGTTCGAGGGAGAGCGAGGCCGGACGACCTACACGGACGGAGCCGTGCGGATTGAGCTCCCGGACGAGATCGTGGTCGTGCGGCCGCCGTTCGGGCTCGCGCACGAGCAGGAGTACGACACGGTGCGGCTCGCGCCGCTGTTCGACGCGCTCGCCGCCGAGCACGTGATCGGCGCGCTGCTCGTGCGGCTGGGCGGCTACGCGATCGGCGTCTTCGGAGGCGAGCGCCTGATCGCCTCGAAGGTCGGCTCCCGCTTCGTCAAAGGTCGCCACAAGAAGGGTGGGTCGTCCGCCAACCGCTTCCGGCGGCGCCGCGAGGAGCAGGCGCGTGCCTCGATCGAGGCAGCCGCGGAGGTGGCGGTACGGGTGCTCGAGCCCTGGCGCGACCGGATCGAGCACGTCGCGCTGGGCGGCGACCGGGCGGCGATCCGCGACGTGCTGGCTGCGAAGCCGGAGCTCGAATGGCTGGCCGAGCGGGCGATCCCGCGGTTCTTCACGGTTTCGGAGCCGCGCCGGCGCGTGCTCGAGCGGCTTCCCTATGACCTCTACGCCGCCGAGGTCACGAGTGAAGTGCGGCAATCAACCGTAGAAGGGTGATGGATCAAGTGAGCGACCCTGGGCGATACTCCATCTGCAACCGAGCGGCGCGCCCCGATGCGGCGGGGGCGACCTCGGAAGTCACATACGAAGGGCCCCAATGCGGCGGGGCCTGACGAGTTCAGGGCTCTCTCACGGGAGACTCAAAGCGGGGCCGGGCGGCGGCCCCGCTTTGTGTTGTCTGCTGATAACCCCCAGTTGGGGGGTGGCTGGAAGCGGCCGTTCGATCCATGATCGGAGAACGCCGACCGGCCGCCTGGGCCGCAGAGACGGACGGAGGCGCTTTCGAAGGGCGACCAGGGGGTCGCCCTTCTTCTTTAGGTGCTGCCGATCGCCTCGACCAGTTGCTCTTGGAGCCAGGAGAGGTAGGCGTAGAGCGCGAGCTCGGGCGCGCGTGGGTCGTCCGGGTCGAGCCCGTCGAGGAGCGTCTCCTCGCTGACCTCGAGGCGGGTGCCGAGCACGAGCCTCAGGTCGTTCAGTGCAGTGAGCCAGGCCTGCGCCTCGTCGGCGCTCAAGCGATCGTGCCCTGCGGTCTCCTCGAGCACGCGGAGGGCCCGGCGGCGGCCGCCGAGCAGCTCGTCCCGCATCAGCCGGCGGTACTCGGTCTCGTCGGCCTCGTCGTCGTAGGCGGGCGGGAAGAGGCGGCGCAGGCTCGGGTCTTCCGGCGCTGCGTCGAGCAGCTGCTCGAGCTCCGCCCGCAGGTGCCGCAGGAGCTCGCGCTCGGGCTGGGGGAGGCTGAGCCGGAAGTCTCCCTCGGCCGTCCGCTCGATGCCGTGGCCCTGGAACACCGTTAGTCCTGCCGCATCGTCGCCCAGAGCCCGTGCGCGTGCAGGCGGGCGACGTCGTGCTCGGCCTTCTCGCGCGTGCCGCTCGAGACGACCGCCTTTCCCTCGTTGTGCACCTGGAGCATCAGCTGCGTCGCCTTCTCCCGGCTGTAGCCGAACAGCTTCTGGAAGACGAGGGTCACGTAGGACATGAGGTTGATCGGGTCGTTCCAGACGATCACGATCCAGGGGCGATCGTGCTCGATCGAGTCGGCCTCGCCGGGCTGCTCGACCTCGACTTCGGCGGGCGCCACTGTCGTGGACATCTCGGTATTGTGCTCGCGAAACCACAAGCGCACGGGAGGGAGACCGATGCCGCCACAGCCCATTCCGGAGGGCTACCACACCCTCGCGCCGTACCTCGCCGTCGAAGATGCGGCGCAGGCGATCGAGTACTACAAGCAGGCGTTCGGCGCGAAGGAGCGCGTGCGAATGGACGCGCCGGACGGCAAGATCGGCCATGCTGAGCTCGAGATCGGAGACTCGCTGGTGATGGTCTCCGACCCGTTCCCGCAGTCGAGCACGAAACCGCCGAAGGAGCTGGGAGGCACGAGCGCGAGCGTCTTCATGTATGTCGAGGACGTCGACTCGGTCGTCCAGGACGCAATCGACGCCGGCGCTACCGTGACCATGCCCGTCGAGGACATGTTCTGGGGCGACCGCTTCGGCACCGTGCAGGATCCGTTCGGCCACCAGTGGTCGATCGCGACGCACATCGAGGACGTCCCGCCGGCGGAGATGGAGGAGCGGGCCAAGAAGGCCATGGCCGAGATGGGCAGCAGCTGAGGCTTGCCCGCGCGGCTGGTATTTCCTAGCGACTGAAGGAGAAGCGGGGCCGGATCACGGCCCCGCTTCTTGTTCGCGCTCCTGAAGAAGTCACACTTTCGTTGCGAAGGGTTCACACACGCGTGCGACGTTTTCTGGCTCAATGGCGGCTATGACGGACTCGAAGCCGAAGCCGACGATCCGGCAGGTCTACGCCCTGGCGGCTGCGCTCTGCGAGCGGGCGGACGAGGCGTTCCCGGAGACGCGGGAGGAAGCTTCGGAGCTGATCGAGCGGTTGCGGATCGAGAACGGTCACCCGGCGCCGAGACTCGAGGACGTGCCGTTCCGCCCGCGCCGGCACCGCGGGCGTCCGAGGGACGATAGGAGGGCGAGCAAGGCTGCCGCCGAGCTCGCACGCGAGATGCGCTGACCCAAACGATCTATTGTGCTAGCAGAGTGCTAGCATGAGGCGGGTGCCGACACTCCACCTGCGCAACGTGCCGACGACCGTCTACGAGCAGCTCCGCCGCCGCGCGAAACAGAACGGTCGCTCGATGAACGCCGAAGCACTTGTCCTCCTCGAGGAGGCGGTCGAGCGCGAGCAGCGTGCGGCCACGATCACGGACGAACTTCGTCGTCTGGCCTACGAGATCAACCTGCCGGACGACGCGCCGAAGCCGGAGGAGATCATCAGGGAGATCCGTGACGCGCCGCCTCGCGGTCTTTGACGCGAGCGTCCTTCTGCGTGCCGTGCTCGTCCGCAACGAGGAAGCGCGCGCGTGGACGACCCGCGCGCAACGAGGGGAAGTCGTTGCCCTCGTTCCCGACCTCGTGTGGGCAGAAGTCACCAATGTGCTCGCTTATCAAGTTAGGGCCGGGGCGATCAGCCGCGGTTCCGCGTCTCGGGCCCTCGACCGTCTTCTTGCTCTTCCCCTCGAGACTCACGGCACCCGTTCGACGGCGGCGGGTGCGCTCGCAACCGCTCTCAGGCTCGGCTTGAGCGGGTACGACGCCTTCTATCTCGTCCTCGCCGACGCGGCCGGAGCAATTCTCGTGACCGCCGACCGGAAGCTCGCACGCGCCGCGACGCGGGTTGAGCTTCTGGCCTGAGCCGCGTTCCGAGTCCGGCAGGACGCCTCTCTACACTAGGCCTCCCGTGGCTGAGGCCGGCTTCGTCCATCTGCACGTCCACTCCGAGTACTCGATCCTCGACGGCGCCTGCCGGATCGATGGGCTCGCGGCCCGGGCGGCGGAGTTCGGGATGCCGGCGGTCGCGCTCACCGATCACGGCTCGCTGGCCGGCGCGGTCGAGCTCTACCGCGAGGCGGGCAAGCAAGGAGTCAAGCCGCTGCTCGGCTGCGAGGTGTACGTGGCCGACGACCGGCGCGCGCAGCGGAAGGGCTACGCGCACCTGACGCTCCTCGCCGAGGACAACGCCGGTTACGGGAACCTGATCAAGCTCGCCTCGGCCGGCTACCTGGAGGGCTACTACTACAAGCCGCGCGTCGACTGGGAGCTGCTCTCGCAGCACGCGACCGGGCTGATCGCGCTCTCCGGCTGCCTCTCGGGGCGCGTCTGCAAGGCGCTCGAGGAGAACCGCGCGAACGACGCGCGGGCCGACCTCGACCGGCTGGCGCAGATCTTCGGGCGCGACTCGACGTACGTCGAGATCCAGAACGCGGGGCTTGCGGAGCAAGCCGTGGTCAACCCTCAGCTCGTCAAGCTCGCGGAAGAGACCAAGCTTCCCCTCGTCGCGACGGGCGACGTCCACTACCTGATGCACGAGGACGCAAAGGCGCACGAGGCGCTGCTCTGCATCCAGTCGGGCGACTCGCTGAAGAACCCGAACCATTGGCGCTTCGACACCGATCAGTTCTTCTTCAAGTCGCCCGCCGAGATGACGGCCGACTTCCCCGGCCACGAGGAGGCGCTCCGCCGGACGCTGGAGGTCGCCGAGCGCTGCAACGTCGAGCTCGAGCTCGGCAAGATCCTGCTCCCGCGCTTCCCGGTCCCGGAGGGCAAGGACGCCTTCGACTACCTCGTCGAGCTGTGCGAGAAAGGCCTGGCCAAGCGCTACGACCGGCCGACGCCGGAGCTGACCGACCGGCTCAGGTTCGAGCTCAAG
>DASXQY010000127.1:0-3165 GCA_036506915.1 Gaiellaceae bacterium
GCGACCGCGCCCTCGACGAACCGCCCGCGGAACGCCTCGATCGCCTCCTCGCTCCGCTTCCGGCTCATCGCCCGCCGCAATCCCTCGGCCTCCCCCACGCTGAACCCCGCGAGCGCGATCGCGACCTCGAGCACCTGATCCTGGAAGACGACGACGCCGAGGGTCTCGTGGAGCGGCTCGGCGAGCAGCGAGTGGTCGACCGGCGGGACGAAGCTCGGGTCCTCGCGCAGGCGCTGGCGATGCTCGATGTAGGGGTGTACCGCCTTGCCCTGGATCGGCCCCGGGCGGACGAGCGCGACCTGGATCGTCAGGTCGTCGAGGTTCTCCGGGCGAGTGCGGAGCAGGCTCTGCATCTGCGCGCGGCTCTCGATCTGGAAGTCGCCGATCGTGTCCGCGCGCTGGATCTCGTCGTAGACGGCCGGGTCGTCGAGCGGGATCCGCGAGAGGTCGATCGTCTTGCCCTTGGTCTCGGAGATCTGGACGACGCAGTCCTCGACCGCGGACAGCATTCCGAGCCCGAGCAGGTCGATCTTCAGGAAGCCCGCGTCGGCGCACGAGTCCTTGTCCCACTGGCAGATCTGTCGCCCTTCCATCGCAGCGGGCTGTACGGGGACGAGCTCGACGAGCGGACGGCTCGAGATGACCATCCCGCCCGGGTGTTGCGAGATGTGGCGCGGGAGGCCGGCGATCTCGCGGGAGAGTGCGCCGAGTGCCCGCCAGCGCCGCGAACGGAGCTTCGCCTCTCCGTCTGGAAGCTTGCCGATCTCCTCCTCGACCCGTTTCGGGTTGCCTTCGGTTACGCGAGCGAGGCGCTCGAGCTCCGCGAACGGCAGGCCGAGCGCCTTGCCGAGGTCGCGGATCGCCCCGCGTGAGCGGTACGTCGAGAAGCTGGCGACGAGCGCGGCATGCTCGTGGCCGTAGCGCTCGGTGAGTGCGACGATCAGCTTCTCGCGGATGTCGCGCGGGAAGTCGAGGTCGATGTCGGGCACCGAATCGAGCTCCCGGTTCAGGAAACGCCCGAGCGAGAGGCCTGCTTCGACCGGGTCGACGTGCGAGAGGCCCGTCAGGTAGCAGACGAGCGAGCCAACGGAGCTTCCGCGCCCGCGGCCGGGCGGCAGCGAGTGTCGCGGCGAGTCGCGCCCGCGCACCTCGCACGCGACATCGGCGGCGAGCTCGAGCACCTCCCAATGGAGCAGGAAGAACCCGGCGAGCCCAAGGTCGCCGATCAGCGCGAGCTCCTCCTCCAGCCGGGCCCTCGCCTGGCCTTGCAACACAGCCTTCCTTGGGTAGCGGGCCTCGAACGCTCGGTTGCAGACCTTGGTCAGCTCGGCGATCCCGGGCTCGTCGCGGTCGGAGAAATCCGGGTAGCGGTAGCCGAGCTCGTGCGTGAGGTCGAACTCGAGGCGCTCGGCCAGCTCGGCGGTTCGGACGACGGCATCGCGGTCATCAGGGAAGCGCTCGGCCATTGCCTCGGGAGGCAACAGGACGCACTCGTGGTTTCCGCGCCGCTCCCGCTCAGCGCCCTCGAGCGACGTCCGGTGGCGGATCGCAACCATCGCGTCCTGGAGCAGCGCTCGCCTGCGGTTGTGCGCGTGGACGTTCCCCGTGACAACGGTCTGCACGCCGATCGTCTCCGCAAGCTTGCGCAGCCTCGAGTTGCGTTGTGCGTCGCCCCGCTCGTAGGGACGCTGGAGCTCGACGAAGAACCGGTCACGCCCGAAGAGCGCGGCCAGCTCGGCGGCGCCGTTTCCGTTCCGGATGGCGAGCCCGTCACGCGCGCAGCCCGACAGGCAGACGAGACCCTCGTTGTAAGCGGCGAACAAGTGTCGGTCGAGGCTCGGCGGGACAGGCTCGGTCGGTTTCGGCCGTGTCCCCGCGTGCGCGGCGGTGAGGAGCCGGCAGAGGTTCCCGTACCCCCGCGGCGACTCGACGAGCAGCGTGACGTGCGAGCCGTCCGAGAGGGACACCTCCGCGCCCGTGATCGGCCGCACGCCGAACGCCTTCGCCGCGTACGCGAACTCGAGCGAGCCGTACACGCCGTCGTGGTCGGTGAGCGCCAGCGCCTCGTAGCCGAGCTCCCTCGCCCGAGCCGCGAGTTCCTCGGGGTGGGAAGCTCCGTCGAGGAACGAATAGGCTGAATGGCAGTGCAACTCGACGAAGGCCACGCGATCTTCCTAGGCCCCGGCGAGGGCGAGTCGGTTCCCGGCCAGCACCGCGACTTCCTCGTCAAGGCGGAGCGCGAGGAGTTCGAGGTGATCGAGTTCGCGTGCGACCCTGAGTTCGGCCCGGTCGACCCGCACGTCCACCCCGACAAGACCGACTCCTTCTACATCCTCGAGGGTGAGCTCGAGTTCACGATCGGCGACGAGCTCGTCCGCGCCGGCCCAGGCTCCTTCGTCGCCGCTCCCCCGGGCGTGCGGCATGGATTCCGCAATCCCGGGCCGGGCCGCGCCCGCTTCCTGAACGTCCATGCGCCCTCCGACGGCTTCATCGAGCGAGTGCGCAAGGAGAGCAGACAGGGCTAGACCCCGCGCTGGCTGAACCAGCCGCCGGCTTCCTCGTCCCGATAGACGACCACGCGCTCGCCGCCTTCGAGGACGACGTCGAAGTAGCGCCGGTGCACCGGCTCCTCGGTCCACCAGCGATCCATGACACGCCATTCCTCACGCACGACCGCGACAGGCCGGCGGTTCACCTTCCGAGGGACTCCGTCGACGCCCTGCTCGACCAGAGCCTCTCGAGGAGCGTTCAGTCGTCCCGCGAGACGAGCAGTGCCCGCTGTTCCGGAATCCGCGACCAAGGAGCCACTTCGACGACCGTGCAGACACCGCCTTCGCCCGTGCTCGCCTTCACCTGCCGGAGCCCTTCGCGCAACATCCCGTGCAGTTCGTCGCCCTCGGGACGCACCAGCGCCAGCTGCTGTCCCGTCGACTCCGTCAGCTCGAGCGCCTCGAGCTTCAGCTTCAGGATCGGCGCCGGCAGCTCGGCCAGCTTCGGCCCGAGCGCCGTGCGCAGCCGGCCTGGCTCCGCGAACGGCTCACGCAGCGTGAGCTGCCTCCGCCACGAGCCGCCGCCGACGAGCGTCGCCGACAGCGCGACCTTGCGCAAGAAGCGCTCGCCCCGCTCGGAGCGCCCCAGCAGACGCTCGACGAGAACCGCGAGCGC
>DASXQY010000128.1:0-19886 GCA_036506915.1 Gaiellaceae bacterium
CGCTGTGGCCTCCAGGCGCGCCGGGAACGCGCCGAGCGCTCGCACGAGCCGCCCGAGCAGCGGTCGCTCGAAGAGCTGGACCTTCGCCATGCTGCGGAACGCGCGCGGATAGAGCGCGAACGCGACCGCGAGGCTGTCGAATCCCGACAGGTGGTTCGCGCCGAGGACCCGGCGGCGACGTGCTCGCGGCCGCGCACCCGCGGCCTGAAGGCGAGCCTGGCCAGCGGCTTGCCCACCGCGGCTAGCACGCGGAAGAGCGCGAGGCCTCGCGTCCGGGCGGTACGGCGCTAGCCGAGATCCGGAAGCCAGCCCTCGCGGTAGCGCGTCGGCTCGCTCGGCCGGAAGCGCGCGTACGCCTGCTTCGGATCGTCGGTCTCCTCCTCGACGCCGGCGCCGTGGCGAAGCGCAGCCTCGTCGACGGTGTAGCCGCCCCAGTCCGCGCCGCGCGTCCGGTCGCGCGCTCCCACGGCGACGACCACGCACGGACCGTCTCCCGCGCCGACGATCACGTGCTTCGTCTCCGGCGGGCAATGGACGAAGTCCCATGCCCGCAGACCCCGCTCCTCGCCCTCGACGATCAGCCGCGCCTCGCCCGAGACCACGAGGAAGTCCTCCTGGTCAGCCTCCCAGTGGTACATCGCCATGGGCTCGCCCGGCCCGAGCACGTAGACGGCGATCCCGAGCTGCGGGAACTCGGGCCCGGGCTCGCCGTCGAAGTCGCCGGCCGCGCCGCGGCCCTCGCGGTCCCACCAGCGCGTCTCGCGGGCGTTCAGGACGAACCAGCCGTCGCCGGTAGGGACGAGCCCGTGCTCGGTCGGCTCGAGCGGCGCCTCCGGAACCATCGCCGGGGAGCCTGCCCGATCGCAGCGCGGCCCCGCAAGCGGAGGGCCGGCCAGGGCGGTCACCCGAAAGGGTGAGCGCGCGTAAGCACTTCCTGGGATGGCGCCGACCCGTTCCGGCGCCGATAACGCGCTGTAGCGCCAAGCGCGCGTGCGCCGCCGAACAGAAGCGGCGGTGTCACTCCGACTCAGCGCGGGCGCGCCGGTAGCGCTCGTAGATCACGCGCGAGCCGAACGTCCTGGTCTCGATCAGCTCCAGCGCGATGTCGTCGGTGACGGGTGGCAGGAACGGTGTGCCGCCACCGACGACGACCGGATAGCGGAACATGCGCAGCTCGTCGACGAGGCCGAGCTCGATCGCCTGCGCGGCCAGGCCGGCGCCTCCGATCTCGACGTCCTTGTCGAGCGCCGCGGCGACCTCCTCGGCCAATGACGCGTCGGCGAGCCGGGCGTTGCCCTGGACGCTGTCGAGCGTGCGGCTGAAGACGACCTTCGGGATCGCGCACCAGACGTCTGCGAACGCGGCGCCGAGCTCGTCCTCGCGCAACGACGGGTCCGTCTCCCACACCAGCATCGTCTCGTAAAGCCTGCGACCTAACAGACAGCCGCCGAGCTCGCGTACCTCCGCGATGTGGAAGCGAAACAGCTCCTCGCTAGGTGCCGTCCACCCGAACGCGCCCTCGCGGTCGTTGATAAAGCCGTCCACCGAGACGCTCATCGAGTAGATCAGCATGGCTTCAGATCGTCGCACCGGCGGGCGGCCGGAGGACCACCCAGATCAACTACGCGCCGCCTTCGGGCGGGCGCGCAGGATGGAAGCCCATGAGACCCAAGGGGGATACCGTTAGCGGGGGTCAGCGGCCGCGGCCGAGCGCTCTGCTTGCAAGTGTGTCCGCTTCGAGGTTCATCTCCCGAGGAACCCAAGATAACTTGATGTCTGCGCACTCCTTGACGAGGCGACCTGCCTTCACGCACAGGTCTTTGAGGTGCTCGGGCTGGAGGTTCCAGTCGACTCCTCCTCGTCCTCCGGGCGCAGCTCACCCCGACCACAACCCCGCCCGCGCCTCGTCCGGGCCGGAAGAGTCGACCTAAGCTCAGCGCGGCACCGTGCCGTAGGCCAGCACCCGACGTGCGCGGCGCACGATCGCTGCTTAGGGTCTTCGCGACACCTCGTCGAGATCCAAGAGCGCGGACGCGTGTTCCCTCGTGGTTCCGCACGAAGGAGCGAGGACCGCCGTTGGTTTGCGAAATGCCTGCAAATACCCGCCTCGCTGACCCCTCTGAAACCATTGCCGAGAGCACGCCTGGGCAGGCAACGCGAGAGGCTCGTTTGCGCGAGTTCGCGACCTAGCTCTTCGACCGCTTCCCGGCCGTGCGCGACTTCTTTTCCGAGGGCTTGAGTTTTTTCCGCTCGGCGTAGAGGTTCTGGTGAACCGTCGGAACGGTCGTCTGCAGCATCCCAGCAATCTCGCTCGCAGAGAAGCCCACTAGGGAGAGGCGCATGCACTTCTGCGCCTGCGTCGCATCCTTCATCTGATCGACCATCGCGAAGGCGGCGATCCGATCCGAGATCGTCGCTCTCCCGGCAGGAACCTCGGGCGCTTCGTTTCCCGCGTCCTCGTTCACTCGATGTCTCCTCCAACTCTGAAGTCGCCGACGCTGTACCAGTCGGTGCCGCCGTCATCAACAGCGCAACCTGCGTTCTTCAGCTTCGTGACTACCTCGCTCCGACTCTCCGGGTCATTCGCCAAGCGAGTTACGTGCCGTCCGCCCACGTCGCTGAAGGGTTTGACATCTCCAACCTGGATCAGCACCGTCGAGTTCGGGTTGCGCCCAAACGCCATCCCGGCCTCGAAGAGAACGTTCGGGCGGGCCTGCCCTACGAGTTCCTTTTCGTATGGCGGATCGCCGGGCCTTTGAAACTGCTCGGACAGCCTGACCTGATCATCGGGTGAAAGCAGCACAACGACTGCGACGGCTTCGTTGAACGCCGCGTCGATGATCTCCGAGATATGCGGCGAACCTTTCCCTGCGGCCTCGATGGCCTTTCGCCATTCGAGCGGCTGCAGTGCGAGGCTACGGAGAAAGCTGAAGAGATCCTTTCGCAGCGACTCGTTCCGGCCGTGTACCACGAACACCTTCCGGCCGCGAGTCGGCCGTTTCGGTCGTGCGGTCTTCGTCTGTGACGTTCTGCGTCGGCTGCCTTGTCTTCGTTCCGCCTGCCGCGGCTCGGGAGCAGGAACAGCTTGAGGAGGTGCGACGGCTGCTCCACCGCGCACTGCTCGGAGCTGCGATAGATCGTCTTCGGAGGCGTGCTTCCGTATCGAGATGCCGTTCTCAGACGCCAGCAGGAGTATCGCCAAGCGGCGAGGCAACAGCGTCTCGCCCTCGCACTTTTGGATCACGCGATTTAGCTGTCGTTCACCGATGCCCAGCTTCTTCTGAAGCTGCTGCTTGACATCATCGAGTTCGGCCACCAGCTACTTGTCCTGCTTCTTCGACCTGGCCTTCTTCGCGGGCTTGCCGCGCAGCGTCACGCGCAGGGATTCATCGGTGGAGCCGAGAAGGGCCGCAGCATCGGATCGCGGGAGCCCGAGGTTCATCAAGAACGTCGCGCGCTCGAACAGCCCCTTGTCCTGGACATCCGAATGCTGCAGGCACAGGTATGCAAGGCACCGTGCCGTAACGGCTGACCAGTCGGTCTCAATCGGTTCCGTACTCGCCAAGTTCCACCTGTCGTCCTCGTCGGTCCCCCGAAAATCGTACGCCGCGATCCGGACGGGACGGGCCTGTACTTGAGGCAACAACGAGGTATGCGCGCGGAAATCTGCGCGCCCCGACTTTCGTGGGGACGAGATCGGCTTGACGACGCGCGTGACCGTTCGCGCCCCGGCCGAACTCTAAGAGACGAAAACGCCGGCTTCACAAGGCGCTTCCAGATCTGAAGGCTCCATAATCGGCTCCATACCCAATGCACGTTGTTGAACGTGCAAGCCGATCCGAAGGGAAAGTGCCTAATTTGCGGGACTTTTGCAGAGCCCTCTGACGGACTCGAACCGTCGACCCCCTCCTTACCATGGAGGTGCTCTACCAACTGAGCTAAGAGGGCGCTCGGCCCTAGGTTAGCCGCTTCCGCGCGCGATGATTGGGCCGATGCCGAGCGCCGTGCTTCGGGAGCGCACGCAGGACCAAGCTCCACCCGTTACGAGCGTAGAGCTCTTCTTCGACCTCGTCTACGTCTTCGCGGTCACGCAGCTTTCGCAGAACCTTCTGCACGACCTCACGGCGAGAGGCGCGCTCGAGACGCTCGTGCTCTTCCTCGCGGTCTGGTGGGCCTGGAACTACACCGCGTGGGCGACCAACTGGATCGATCCCGAGCGGCCGGCGGTACGCGTGCTGATGCTCACGCTGATGCTGATCAGCCTCGTCATGTCCGCCAAGATCCCGCGGGCCTTCGGCGACGAGGCGGTCGGGTTCGCGTCGGCCTACGTGGCGATTCAGGTCGTCCGCAGCGGGTTCATGGTCTTCGCGCTTCGGGGCCAGCGGATGGCCAGGAACTACGCACAGCTCCTCGCCTGGTCGTGCATTGCCGGAGTCGCCTGGATTGTCGGCGCGTTCCTGCACGGCGACGGCCGCCTGCTCACCTGGATTCTCGCGCTCGCGCTCGACTACGGGGCGCCGCTGCACGGCTTCGCGCTGCCCGGTCTCGGGCGCACGCCGACCCGAGCCTGGACGCTCGCCGGCGGCCATCTCGCCGAGCGCAACCGGCTCGTCGTCCTGATCGCGCTCGGCGAGTCGATCCTGGCGCTCGGGAAGAGCTTCAGCGAGCTCCACGCCTCGCCCTCGCTCGTGACCGCGTTCGTGGCCGGCTTCGTCCTGATCGCCTCGCTCTGGTGGATCTACTTCGTCCGCTACGCCGACGAGGCGGCGCTCGCAATCTCCCGCTCCGTCGACCCGACGCGGATGGCCCGCGCCGGCTACGCGTACGCGCACGCGATCATGGTCGCGGGAGTGATCGTCGTTGCCGTCGCGATCGAACGCACGATGCTTCACCCGCACGGCGATACCTCGGCGGCGACCGCCGCCGTCATCCTGGGCGGCCCGGCTCTCTACCTCGCCGGGAACGCGCTCTTCAACTTCGCCCTCACCGGAGAGACTCCGCGGTCGCGCCTGGTCGGGATCGTCCTGCTCGCCGCGCTCGTCCCGCTCGCAACCGTGGTCGAGCCGCTGGTGCTGAGCATCGCCGCGACGGTCGTCGTGCTCGCTCTCGCGCTCGCCACGACCACGCGCGATTCCTTTTTCGCGTCTGCGGGTATCGGCCGAGAGTCCAGCTCGCGGCGGGCGTAACCCCCAGGCTCGCTTCCGAACAAGAAGGAGGAGCTTTGAGGCATTCGAGCGCCACTCGAGCAAGAGAGTGGCTCATCGCACTGCTCGGCGCCATTGGGGTCGCGATCCTGCTCGCAGGCCCCGGCGCCGCCAAGACCACGACGGCCGGCCCGACCTTCGCGCCGCCGGTGTACGTCGACCAGCAGCTCGCCGGCGGCGAGCCGGAGGTCTTCGCCGACACGCTGCACGGCACGCTCGTCTACACCTCGCACGAGGGGACGACGCACCTCTACCGCGACGGGATCGTGATGTCGCCCTGGGGCGACTTCAGCTTCGTCTCGAACTACTGCAACCAGGTCAACGTCTGGACGTCGCCCGACGCAGGCACGAATTGGTACCGGGACCGCTACCTCGGCACCCAGTGCCCGGCCAACCCGACGTTCACGGGGTTCAGCGACCCCGACCTGACGCAGGACGCGGGCGGGCGTCTCTACAACACCGGGATCGACCTCGTCAACGACGCGCTCTTCTCGTCGATCGACGGTGGCAAGACCTGGGACAAAGGCACCGGCTTCTGCCACGACGGCGACCGGCCGTGGCTCGCGGGCGGCCAGGCGGACCAGGTCTTCATGGGGACGGACACGCTCGAGGGAAGCAGGAGCGGCCACCAGGTCTTCGTCTCGAACGACGGCGGCAACACGTGCAGCGCGACTGGGATCGACGACAACGGCGCGCTGCCGGACGGCGGCTCGTTCACCGGTGACGGCAAGCTCTACTACGACCGGCTGACCGGGACCGTCGTCGAGCCGGCGATCTTCGACCACCCAGACGGAACCTTCGGGATCGGGATCAGCACGCTGCCGGCCGGGGGCTCCACGTTCACCCCGCACGAGGCCGTGCGCGGGACGACGATGTTCGCGCACTGGCCCGCGATCGCGATTGACTCGGCCGGAGCGGTCTACCTCAGCTGGGACACCGACGACCGGCAGGCCGGCACGAGCGGCGGCTGCGACGGAGTGGAGACGCCGGCCGCGAACTCGATCATGCTCGTCTCGACGAAGGACCTCGGGAAGACCTGGTCGGCGCCGATGACGGTTGCGCATCCGGGCACGCGCGTCCTCTGGCCGTGGATCGCGGCCGGCGCCGCGGGCAAGGTCTCGGTCGTCTGGTACCAGACCGAGCCCCAGGACGGTCAGCCTGACCTCGACTGCCAGGTTGGTCACATCCACGCGATGGAGGCCTCGCTAACCGGCGCGACGACCACGAAGCCGCAGAAGTCGATCGTCGACGCCGCGGGCAGGGTGATCCACATCGGCTGGGTCTGCCAGGGCGGAACGCTCTGCGTCGCCACCGGCCAGGACCGCCGCCTCGGCGACTACTTCACGAACACGCTCGATGCGCGCGGCTGCGTGCTGATCGCAACCGGCGACACGCGTCTGACCGACCCGACGACCGGCGGACCGTTACCGACCGCGCGCCCGCTCTTCATCCGCCAGAACAGCGGCCCGAGCCTGAGCGGCAAGGGAACCTGCTCGTAGAAACGTGCGCGGCGGGGGCGATCGCCTCCGCCGCGCCGCTCACTCCGGGATCGCGACCGCCTCGATCTCGATCAGGACGTCATCGCGGAAGAGGCCGCTCACCTCGACCAGCGTGCTCGCAGGCGGGCTCTCGGTGTTCACGTACTCGTCGCGGATCGCCCGCACCGAGGCGATCCGGCTCACGTCCACGAGGAAGTAGTTGAGCTTGACGACGTCGCTCCACGCGACGCCGGCCGCCTCGAGCGCGGCCGTCAGGTTCGCGAACACCTGGCGCACCTGGGCGTCGAAGTCCCGGTCGCCGACGAGCTGCCCCTCGGCGTCGAGCGGAACCTGCCCCGAGACGTAGACGATCCGGCTCGCCGGCGCGTCGACGACGTGGCTGTAGCCGAACGGCGGAGTGAGGGTGTCGGGGGAGAGGAAGCGCTTCTCGGGAGGCACGCGGCGATCCTAGTCGCCGAGCCAGCGCCCAATCTCGACCGGGACGTCGAGCGCGGAGAAGTCGCCGTCGTCGCGCATCTTCTCGGCCGCGTTGGCCATCGCGCTCACCGCGACCCAGGTCAGCGCGCCGCCGACGCTGATCCGGCGGCCCCCGGCGGCGGCGATCTCGCTCGTGGTGAGGCCAGGCCGGGCGAGCACGTTCATGGGCTTGGAGACCGCATCGCAGACGGCTCTGATCTCGTCCGTGGTGCGGAGGCCGGGCGCGTACAGGACGTCGGCCCCGACCCGCTCGTAGGCCTGGAGGCGCGTGATCGTGTCGTCGAGGTCGGGGTTCCCGCGGATGTGGTTCTCCGCCCGCGCCGTGACCATGAACGGGAAGTCGAGCCGCCGGGCCTCCTCGCAGGCCGCGGCCACCCGCTCGACCGCGTGCTCCAGGCCGTAGATCTCGCCCGCGGGGTCCCAGTCCTCGATCGAGCCGCCGACCGCTCCTGCCTCCGCGGCGCGGGCGATTGCGCGCGCCGCGTCCTCGGGCTCCGGCCCGTGGCCGTTCTCGAGATCGACCGAGACCGGCAGGTCGGTCGCTTCGACGAGGGCCCGAGTGTGCTCGACCACCTCGTCCAGCGACGGGTCGCCGTCGCGCCGTCCGAGCGTAAATGCAAAGCCGGAGCTCGTAGTGGCGAGGGCTTTGAACCCGAGGCTCTCCAGCACCCGGGCCGAACCCGCGTCCCAGGGGTTTGGGATAACGAAGGCGTCGCCCTCGTGCAGCGCCCGGAAGGCGGCGCCTTTCTCGTCCTGGCCCGGTAGCAAATGGGGGCGGGAGGATTCGAACCTCCGTAGGCTGAGCCGACGGGTTTACAGCCCGTTCCCTTTGGCCGCTCGGGCACACCCCCGGGGACGGCGAATTGTAGCCGCGCCGTCGCAGTAGGATCGGGGCCGTGGAGCGGTTCGACGCGATTGTCGTAGGGGCAGGACCGGCGGGCTCGACCGCTGCCTTCCGTCTCTCGCGCGCGGGCGCGCGGGTCTTGCTCCTCGACCGCGAGCGCTTCCCGCGCGACAAGCCCTGCGGCGGCGGGCTCACCTACCGCGCCGTGCGGGAGTTGCCCGTCTCCGTCGAGCCGGTGGTCGAGGACGTGGTCGACCGGTTCGAGCTCGGGCTTCGCTACGGGTCGCGCTTCCAGCGGCGCAGTGACGGGCCGCTGATCCTGATGACCCAGCGACGCCGTCTCGACGCCCACCTCGCCGAGCAGGCGGCCGTGGCGGGAGCCGACTTCCGGGACGGGGTGCGCGCGACCGCGCTGGAGCTCTCGGGCGATGGCGGGACGGTCCGCTTCGGCGGCGCGGCCGCCTCCGCTCCCGTCGTCCTCGGGGCCGACGGCGTCAACGGCGTCACCGCCCGCGCGCTCGGTCTCGCCGGGGCCCGCCGCCACGGCGTCGCGCTCGAGGGAAACGTCCTTTATGTACACGCGCGCGCGCGAGAGCACCGCGGGCTGGCAGTGGTCGAGCTCGGCGCCGTGCCCGGCGGATACGCGTGGGTCTTCCCGAAGGGCGACCATGTCAACGTCGGCGTGGGCGGCTGGGAGTCGGAGGGCCCGCGCCTGCGGGAGCATCTCGAGCGCGCGTGCGCCGCCTACGGTCTCCCGAGCGAGCGGCTGGAGGCGCTTCGCGGCTACCGACTGCCGATGCGGCGCTCCGGCGACCGAGCCGTCCACGGCAGGGCGCTGCTGATCGGCGACGCGGCCGGGCTCGTCGACCCGCTCTCGGGCGACGGGATCTACGAGGCGCTCGTCAGCGCCCGCCTCGCCTCAGAGGCCGCGCTCGACCTGCTCGCCGGCCGCGCCGAGACGCTCGAGCCCTACCAGCCGGCGCTCGAATCGGCCCTCGCGCGCACCCTCTTGGCCTCGTGGAAGGCGAAGCTCGCGCTCGAACGCTTTCCGCGCCTCATCTTCGGGATCGCGCGGCTACCGCTGGTCTGGAGCTTCACGGCCGCCTTCCTGCGCGGCGACCTCGCGCATCCGGGCGAGGCGAGGGGCCTGGTCCGCGCGCCCCTGCGGCTGGTCGAAGCCCTAGGACGCTAGCGTCACTACCTCACCGCCGGAGAGCACCACGCCGTCGTCGCAGCGTGCCTCGACGAGGCCGCCGGCGAACTGCTGCTCATAGAGCTGCGCGTAGAGCCCACCGCGGGCGAGCAGCTCGGAATGCGTTCCCTGCTCGACCAGGCGTCCGCGCTCGAGGACGAAGATCACATCCGCGGACATGATCGTGGAGAGCCGGTGGGCGATCGCGATCGTCGTCCGGTTCTCCGTCAGCGGCTCGAGCGCCGCCTGAACGAGCCGCTCGCTGGTGGTGTCGAGCGCCGAGGTCGCCTCGTCCAGGATCAGGACGCGCGGGTCCTTGAGGATCACGCGGGCGATCGCCAGCCGCTGCTTCTCGCCGCCCGACATCCGGTAGCCGCGCTCGCCGACCACCGTGTCGTAACCGTCCGACAACTCCTCGATCCGCTCGTGGATCTGCGCCGCCTTGGCGGCCGCTTCGAGCTGGTCCTGCGTCGCGTCCGGCCGGGCGTAGAGCAGGTTCTCACGCACAGTCGCGTGGAAGAGGTACGTCTCCTGCGTGACCATCCCGATCGAGCCGGCGAGGGTTGCCAGCGTCAGGTCACGGACGTCATTCCCGTCGAGCTCGACGCGGCCGCGCACGGTGTCGTAGAGCCGCGGGATCAGGTAGGAGATCGTCGTCTTGCCGGCGCCGCTCGGGCCGACGATCGCCGCCAGCTGCCCCGGCTCGACCTCGAGCGAGACGTCCTCGAGCGTCCACTCGCGGCGGGCGGCGCCGTCGAGAGAGACAACCGCGCCGTCGCCGTCAACGCTCGTGCCCTCCAGGATCGGCACCTCCGGCTCCTCGTAGCGGAACCACACATGCCGCAGCGCGACCTCGCCTCGGACCTGAGACGCCGGAAGCGCCCTGGCGCCGTCGACGTCGACGATCTCGTGCGGCAGGTCGAGGTACTGGAAGATCCGCTCGAACAACGCGAGCGAGGACTGCACCTCGACCGCGGTCTGGAGCATCTGGCCGATCGGAAAGAGCAGCCGCGTCTGGAGGGTCGTGAAGGCGACGATCGTCCCGGAGCTCAGGTGGGACTGGCCGGCGACGAGGTAGACGAGCGCCGGCGCGACGGAGAAGAAGGTCTGCACGAGCGCGAAGAAGGAGCGCCCGACCATCGACTGGCGGACCTGGAGTCCGGCAAGGCGGCGATTCTCGGCCCGGTAGCGCTCGACGGCGTCGCTCCGGCGATCGAACACCTTCGTCAGAAGCACCCCCGAGACCGAGAGCGTCTCCTCGGTCAGCGCCGAGAGCTCGGCGAGCGACTCCTGCGTCTCGCCTGAGATCCGCCGCCGCACGCGGCCGACGCGGTATGTCAGATACACGAACAGCGGCACGATGCCGAGCGCTAGCAGGGTCAGCTGCCACGACAGCAGGAGCATCGCCGCGACGGTGCTCAGCACGGTGACGACGTTCGAGAGGACGGAGGAGGCCGTGTTCGTGACGACGTTCTGGACGCCTCCGACGTCGTTCTGGAGCCGCGACTGGAGCTCGCCCGTGCGCGTCGCCGTGAAGAAGCGGAGCGACATCGACTGGAGGTGCTCGTAGAGCCGGTTGCGCAGGTCCTGCATCACGCGCTGTCCGACCACGGTCGTCAGGTACGTCTGGGCGACGCCGATCGCGGCCGCGACGAGGGGCACGGCGACCATCACGCCGACGAGCACGTAGAGGAGGCCGTAGTTCGGGCCGCTGTGCCCCGGCGGGAACAGCGCCTTGTCGAAGACCTGCTTCGTCAGCAGCGGGTTGACCACGCCGAGCCCCGACGTGACCAGGATCAGGATCACGACGACCGCGACGCGCCCGCGATAGGGGCGGAAGAGACGCGCGACGCGTCGGAGCAGACCGGGTGAGGGCGAAGCCATGGCCTTCAACACTAGTCCGCGCGCGGCTCCGCCCGGTCGAGACGCTCGGCCGCTCCGCATGATGGTTGGGATTTCCTTGGCCTGGGTAAAAGCTCGCGTTGAACCTAGGAGGGGAGAGCATGGTGAAGAAGCTTCTTCTCGCCGCCGCCGTCCTCTTGGCCTTCGGTGTGTTCGGATCCGCGACAGCAGTCGCACGTGCACCGGTGGTCGTGAGCGGCGGCGGCACGGGGACTTTCGACGGCATTCATCCAGGCTCGCAGTTCGGCATGGGAGTCGTCTTCCGAGGCGGCTCCGCGCAAGGCCACTTCAACTGCGTGATGGCCGGCAGATCGGCCTTCGCCGGGCTCCGCCTGATGAAGGTCGACGGTCAGGTCACGGCCGGCTCGGCCAATGCGGCAGCGGGCACGGCCACGTTCAGCGGCACCGGGACGCTGCACATGAACAGCGCGAAGTCGCAGGTTGCGTTCACCGTCATCGTGACACGCGGTGGCCCGGGAGTCGGCACGCTCCAGCTGACCGTGGACGGCCCCCCGGTCGGGCATTTCCCGTTGGACGTGGAGCACGTGGCGACCGGACGGATCTCCGTCCGCTAGCAGGCGTGAGAGGAAACGGAAAAGGAGGGGAATCGCGATGAGAAGGAGAGCACTTGCAGGACTCGTCGGGCTGACGGTGGCCGTGGCGCTGCTGGCGCTTGGGTTGTTGGTCGGCGGAGCGGCAGGCGGGCACGGCAAGGGCAAAGGGCACGGCAACGGCAACGGGTCCAGCACCCATGGCCGCACCGGCTTCCACTTCCTCGTCCTGGATCAAGTGGCGGGCACGCCCGATCGCATGATCATCCAGGGCAACGGCAGCTTCAACCGCAACCGTGCGAGCGGCGGGGGAACGTTCGACCACTTCTTGAACGGAACAGGTCCGCCTGCGACGCTCGTCGCAACCGGAACGTGGAAGGCGGAGGACGTCGTCAGCTTCACCACCTCGCCGACTGCTTCGCACGGCGTGCTCGAGGGCGGCACGCTGCTCATGCACGCCACGTTCAAGCCGCAGGGGCAACCGGCGATCAAGAACGTGCTGCTCGAGGTGAACTGTAACCTCGGACCGGCCGGGTTCACCGTCCCCGGCAAGCTCGAGGGCGTCGTCGCGACGTTCCCGGGCGGGCCGGTGTTCACACCGACACCGACCCCCCAGGGTACCCCGAATACCGGACTGACGGTCTTCACCCTCACGAAGGGACACAAGCACTAGCACGACCGAGGTCCGTGAGGCTCTGCGAGCGCCGCGGCGAACCGTCGCCGCGGCGCTCGCGTCCTGAGAAGCGCCTGTCGGCCTACCTCGCCCAGGCCGCGAGCGCGGCGTCGCCGACTGATTTCCCGAGGGCGAGCCCGACTTGGTTGTCGGTGCGGAAGTGGATGCCGCCGTAGAGACGCGAGAGCGCCGCCTCGTCCGCCCACGCACGCAGCTGGACGGCCTCCGCGGGGAAGAAAGCAGAGAGCACGGTCGCGGAGGCTCCGGACGTCCCCGAGTGTCCGGAGACGTAGGAGGGGAACGGCGGGGTCGTAATCAGCGGGCTCCAGGTCGGGTCGATCTCGCGCCGGATCGCGGTGATCGGCCGCAGCGACCAGTACGCGTACTTGGCGTCCCAGATACAGATGAAGGCGTCGGCCTGGGCCGTGTTCAGGACGGCGAAGAGGTGCGCCGCGTGCTCGGTGTCCATCCGGTGGGCGCGCACCAGCTCGAGCGCGATCGCGTTCCAGTGCCCCGGCGGCGTGAACGTTCCGGGGCCGTCGGCCCAGAAGAGGGCAATCGCGCGCTGGTCGGGCGTCAACGTGCGCGAGATGTCGTAGACCTCCCGGACCTCGGCCTCGAATGCGGCCTGGCCCGGCCGCGGCGGCGGCGGCGGCCGGAGCGTCACCGGGTCGCTGATGTTCCAGGGAAGCACTCTGCCCCAGCCTGGAAGCAGCGGAGGGAGGAACCCCGGCGCGGTCGGCACCCAAAAATCCGGCCCTTCGGGAGGCGTGGCCGTGAACGGCAGATCCGCGCCGTCGCCCTCCGCCCGCGCAACGAGCTCCTCGCCGGAACGCCGCCCGAGAGCGAATCCGCGCACGGCGCTCGAGCCGGGGGCGGCGTGCTCGGAGCGGTTCGCGAGGCCGTGGAAGCGGCCTCTGTCCTTGGGGAAGAAGTACGCCAGCACGGTCGAGGCCGCGCCGTCGGCGGCCGCGTCCGCGGAGGCGGCAGGTGTCGAGCGCGCGACCGCTCGCTGCATGGCCACACTGAGGGTTGCCAGAATCCGCGAGGCATGCGGCGGATCGACGCGATGGGCCGCGATCTCGTCTAACGCGACCTCGATCCACCGGCCGACGGCGCGGTCCGGCGAGGGCGGCCGTGCCTGTGCAGAAGACGTGCAGAGGGTGGCGGCCCCGACCACCATTACGACCAGGCGCGCGAGCTTCATCGAGACCTCCCTCCTCGAGCTTCGAACGGTACGCGACCGGCAACCGATCCTCAAGCGGCGAGGCGCCGCTGCCGATCAGCACCTTCGTGGACCTCAATGCGGCCTTGAGTCGCGCCGTGGAGCTCGGCGCGAGCGACGTCCACCTGAAGGTGGGCCAGCCGCCCGTGCTCAGACGCGACGGAGAGCTCGGTTTGCTCCCCGACCATGCGCCGCTCTACGACAGCGACCTCGAGGCCGCGCTTGCCACGATCGCCGACCTCAGCCCCGCGAAGCTGTCCGCCTTCCACGAGACCGGCGAGCTCGACCTCGCCTACACGGCCGACGGCCTGCCCCGTTTCCGCGTCAACGGCTTCCGCCAGCGCGGCTCGATCTCGTTCGCCTTCCGCGTGATCCCGAAGAACGTCCCGGGCTTCGACGAGCTCAGGCTGCCGCAAGGCGTGCGCCGCCTGGCCGAGGAGCACCGCGGCCTCGTGCTCTGCACCGGCGCGACCGGATCGGGCAAGACGACCACCCTGGCGACGGTGATCGACCACATCAACCGCACGCGTCGCCAGCACATCGTCACGATCGAGGACCCGATCGAGATCCTCCACGGTGACCACGGCTGCATCGTCAACCAGCGCGAGGTGGGCCTCGACACCGAGAACTTCCTCGCCGCGATCCGGCGGGTCTTGCGGCAGGACCCCGACGTGATCCTGATCGGCGAGCTGCGAGACGCGGAGACGGCCGAGACCGCGCTCAAGGCCGCCGAGTCCGGCCACATGGTCTTCTCGACGATGCACACAATCGACGCGGCCGAGACGATCAGCCGCATGATCGAGTTCTTCCCAGCGGTCAAGCAGGAGCAGATCCGCTCTATCCTCGCCGGCGTCCTGCGCGGCGTGATCAGCCAGCGCCTGCTGCCGCGCCTCGAGGGCGGCCGGGTCGCGGCGGTCGAGGTGATGGTCAACAACTCGCGCATCGCCGACCTGATCCGCGACCAGAAGACCGAGGAGATTCCCGACGCGATCGCCGAGGGCCAGTTCTTCGACATGCAGACGTTCACTCAGGCGCTGATCGAGCTCGTGCTTGCAAACGAGATCGACCGCGAGGTGGCGGCAAACGCGGCCACGAACCGGCACGACTTCCTCGTCGCGCTCGAGCAGGCGCTGAAGCGCCAGAAGGCGGGAATCGAGTACGACCAGCGCCTTTCCGAAGAGGCACGAGCCCCCGAGCCCGGGAAGGCGCCGATGCCCGGGCTGCGGATCGCAGGATCGCAAGACGGATGAGACGGCTCTCTGCGGTTGCGGCGCTGGCCCTTGCGCTGGCGGGGTCGGCCGGTGCCGACGTCTTCCGCGTGCTCCCGAGCGCGCCGACCGTGGCCGTCGTCCTGCCGAGTGCGCAGATCCCGAACGGCCCGGGGTCGATTGTCTTCCCGGAGGCACTCCGCTACCGGCCGCTCTACGCAGACGCCAGGAGCTACCCGCAGCTGCTCTCGCTCTGGCAGCGGGCCGGGGCCGGGTACGGCGTGCCGTGGCAGGTGCTGGCGGCGATCAACAAGATCGAGTCGAACTTCGGGCGCAACATGGGCCCGAGCTCGGCCGGTGCGGTGGGGTGGATGCAGTTCATGCCGTCGACGTGGGACCGCTGGGGGGTTGACGCGGACGGCGACGGGATCGCCGACCCCTGGAACGCGGACGACGCGATCACGGCGGCCGCCCGCTATCTCGCCGCCTCGGGCGGGCAGACCGACATCGCGCGGGCGATCTTCTCCTACAACCACGCCCAGTGGTACGTGGACGAGGTGCTCCAGCTCTCGCAGCTCTTCAACGCGGCCGGAGCCGACGCGACCTTCAGGCTCGACCGCCTCCAGATCTCCCTCGACCGCGCGCGCGAGGCGGTCGTGCAGGCGAACCGGCGGCTGCTCGCCGCCGAGCGGAAGGCGCGCGCCCTCGGCGCCCACGAGAGCGCGTTGCGACGCCGAGGCGCCACCACCAGGCTTCTCTCCGACCGCTTCGACCTCGACCGGCAGGAGGTCCAGGCGGGGGTCCGGCGCGCCTCCGCGGACGCGCGCGTCCGCCGCCTCCGCGCCGCCCTCGAGCGTGCCGAGACCGACCTCGCCTCCGCCCGCGACGCCTCGCAGGCCTCCGCCTTCTCACCGGCGGCGGGCTCGTTGCTGGGCGCGCCCGCGTACGACGGGAACTACGTGTTCCCGGTCGGCGGCGGGCCGGGAGTCGTCTCGGTCTCGCATCACCACCACGACTACCCGGCGGCGGACATCGCCGCGCCCGCGGGCTCGCCGGTCTACGCGCTGTCGGACGCGACCGTCGTGCGGGCCTGGCAATCCCCGGACGGCCGCTGCGGAATCGGCCTGACGCTGACCACGACCGACGGCCAGAGCTGGACGTACTGCCATCTCTCCTACCTCGATCCCGCCGTGACCGGCGGCGTCACGCTCACGGCCGGAACCCAGATCGGGCTCGTCGGCTCGACGGGTCACGCGTCCGGCCCGCACCTCCACCTCCAGCTCAACCCGGCGACCAGCTACCCGCAGCTCCAGCCCTGGTTCCAGCGCTTCGCGAACGTCGCCTTCCGCTGGCAGGACGCCGGTCCGACCGAATCGATGCAGCAGTCCGGGCCGGTCTTCGCCGTGGTGCCCCCGAAAACGGCTCAACCGAGCGGCTCAGTCGTCCTATTCACCCGGTAGGGGGATGCCAACGTCCCTCCGAGAGCCGAAGCAGTAAACATGGCGGTCCGGCTTGCCGCGCTCTTGCCACGTGCGGTCGTGGTGGCATTGATCTGGGTCCTCGGGACCGCGGCGTTCACCTTCGCCGCGGACACGACGATCGTCAGGCCTTCCACCCCGGCCGGCCCGGCCGTGCCCGCGCGCGAGCCCGACCTGACCGTCCCGAGCGTCACCGGCCAGGCTTACGTCTTCGCGAAGGGGATCCTCGAGGACGCCGGGTTCGCCTGGCGCGTCGCCGGCTCGGTGCGCGGCTACGCGGGCAACCGCGTCCTCGCGCAGTCCCCGGCCGCCGGCACCCGGGTCGCCAACACGGGCGCGCCGACGATCGTGCTCCACCTCGTCCGCGGCCCCTATGGGGAGCGCGGCACGCCCGCCGACTTCTCTCCCTACGTGGGCACTCCCGCGCGGCTCGCCGGGCTTGCCGCCGCACCCGTGCAGCGGCCTACGGTCAAGCCCGCGGCGAAGCCGAAGGTCAAGCCCGCGGCGAAGCCGAAGGTCAAGCCGAGGCGCAAGCCCTCGACCAAGCACGTCAAGAAGGCGCTCAAGAAGCACGCCAGGAAGACCGCCCCGACGCGTCCGCCTGCGTTCCGGCCCGCCGGCGCGCCCAAGGAGCCTCTCGACGAGATCTCCCTCCCCGCCCGTGCGCTTCGCCTCGAGGCATGGGCGGCCGCGAAGCCGCAGCGAACCGACGCCAACGTCCAGCACTGGCTCTACCAGCACGCGTGGATCGTCACCGGCGCGCAGTTCGGCTGGTGGCACGGCGATCGCGCCCTGGTGACCCTGATCGGGGTCGACCGCCGGATCGAGCGCCTCTGGGGGATCGGCCACCGCAGCGAGGCCGTCGCGCGTGCTGCCCTCGCGCACGTGCGGCGTGAGTCGAAATGAGGTGGCAGCGCCTGCGCCGCCGGCTGCGCGGCGAGGGCGGATATTCGCTGATCGAGATGCTGGTGGTGCTCGTGATCATGGGCGTCGTCATGACGAGCCTGACGACGGTCTTCGTCACCGCCTCAAACTCCGAGCTCGATATGAACAACCGCTTCCGGGCGCAGCAGAACGCCCGTCTGGCCCTGAACGTATTCCGGCGAGATGTGCACTGTGGGAGCTCGGTGACCCTCGGCCCTGCCGGCTCGCCGTCCGGACCGCTTGCGGCGATATCCGTCACAGTCGTCCTGCCGAGTGGTTGTCGCTCGAGCGGCACCGTGACATGGTGCACGGAGGGCAGCGGGAGCCGCTTTGGGCTCTTTCGCGGAGGCACGATCTCGGGCTCGTCCTGCACCGGCGGCACCAGGTACGCCGACTATCTGGTGCAGCCGAACGTGTTCGACTACACGGCACCCTCGGCGGGGAGCGGCTTGCTCCCCAAGGTGAGGATCGACCTCCCCGTCAATGTGAAGCCGAGCAAGACCGTCGAGGCGTACGAGTTGCAGGACAACGTCGTGCTGCGAAACGGCGTCCGGGCGTGACCTGCGAAGGGAGCAAGGAAGAGATGACTCGACGAATTCAGCGAATGAGGGGCGAGCGGGGCATGGCCCTCGTGATGGCGATCGGAATCATGACCGTCCTGGCGATCTCGGGCACGGCGATTACCTACTACGCCGCCTCGAACTCAGGAGACGCCAACCGCTCGAAGGCGACGCAATACGCATCGGCCGGGAGCGACGCCGGGCTCGCGCAGGCGCTCTCCGTCATCTTCAACTCGACCAACAATCCACTGAACAAGTACCTGTTCTGCCAGTCGGGCGAGACGTACCCGTGCACCCGGACGACGACTTTGCCGGGCGGTGGGACGATCAGCTGGACGCCGACGTTGGACGAACTCGCGACCCCGTACCCGCAATGGACGATCACGGGCAAGGGAGTCTTCAAGAACCCCGCTCAGACGCGTGCCAACGTCTCGAGAAACGTGACGGTCAAGGTGGACGTGATCCCGAAGTACACGAAGACCCTTCAGAATGAGGTCTGGAACTACGTCTACATCTACGGCACCGGTAATCCGAGTGGATGCGATTACTCCCAGGCCAACAACTCGGTCATGGGATCGCCCATCTACGTCGCGGGCAATGCATGCTTCGATAACCAGGCCAAGATCACCGGCGGCCCCGTGCAGATCTGGGGCACGCTGACGTTCAACAACAGCCAGAACAAGATCGGCACCTCGTCTCAGCCGGTTACCACCGGTGTCCACATCGCAGGTGGCTGCAAGCTGAAGCCCGCGACGAGCTTCCACACGCCGTGTGACGCCACGGATCAGGTCTACGCCAGTCCCGCGGCGGACACGACTCCAATCAGCCTCTCCCCGCCGAGCCCCTCGTGGACGAGTTGGTACGTGAATGCCAGCCCCGGGCCGTACTTCCCATGCAACGTCGCGCAGAGCGGGACACCGCCGGCGTTCGACAACGATCAGGGATCGCTTCAGACGGCCGATCCGACGAAGCTGAACCGCAGTGTTCCGGGCAGCTTCAACCTGACGGGCGCTACGTACACCTGCAAGACCGAGAACGGCGAGCTCTCCTACAACTCATCCACCAAAGTGCTGACGCTGAGCGGAACGGTCTTCATCGACGGAAACGCGAGAATCGATACGGGCGGGGTGGTCACGTACACCGGGATGGGGACGCTCTACCTTTCCGGGTCGTTCGTCCTCAAGAACACGACCCTGTGCGCCGTCGCCTCCGGCTCCGACTGTGACTGGACGCTGGGCAGCGGGCATTGGCAGCCGAGTACCTGCCCTGCAGTCGATCCGGCGAAAGACTGCAAGTTCCTCAACATCGTGGCCGGCTACATCGGCGGCGGCGGCCAGAGCGATGTTCCGGCGTCCGACATTTCCGTCGAATTCCTTTCTTCCGGTTACCAGGGGGGCATCCTCGCAGCACAGCGCTTCGACATTGGCACGTCGTCGTCCACCATGGGCCCGATCGTCTCGAGCGGGATGACCGTCGGCCAGTCGCTCACGACCTACCTCTTTCCACAGCTGACGACGGTTCCCGCAGGCACCCCTGACGGGAGCCCGCCGCCATATGGGACTCCGCAGAAGCCCAAGAACTACGCCGGCTGAGGGATGAACACCGCCCTTGGAGCCATCGCCCTTGCGCCCGGCCTCGCGCTCGGCAGCTTTCTGAACGTCGTGTCGGTCCGCGTGCCGCTTGGACGCTCGATCGTCCGCCCACCCTCGGCCTGTATGAGCTGCGGCACGCAGCTCGCGTGGTACGACAACGTGCCGGTGCTCTCGTACCTCCTCCTGCGAGGGCGCTGCCGTTCATGCGGTGAGAAGATCAACTCGCTCTACCCGGCCGTCGAGGTAGCGACGGCTCTGCTCGTCGCGGCTTGCTCTCTCACGTTCGGCCTCTCGTGGGATGCTCTCGTGAGCGCGTTCTTTTGCGCCGTGCTGGTTGCGATCTCCGCGACGGATCTCGAACACCGGATCGTTCCGAACAAGATCGTGCTCCCGGCGACCGCGCTCGTACTCGTGGCGCAGACGGCGCTCCACCCGAGCCCGGAATGGGCCCTCGGGGCGCTCGGCGCCTCCGGCTTCCTGTTTCTGGCGGCCCTGTTCTACCCGGCGGGAATGGGCATGGGCGACGTCAAGCTCGCCCTCCTGCTCGGGGCGATGCT
>DASXQY010000129.1:0-3478 GCA_036506915.1 Gaiellaceae bacterium
GCGGACGGCCGCCAGCTCGCGGTCGCTCATCTCGGCGACGTCGAGCCCGGTGACGGCCACCCGTCCCGAGCTGGGGCGCTCGAGCGTGCCCATCACGTGCAGCAGCGTCGACTTGCCCGAGCCGGATGGCCCGACGATCGCCACCAGCTCCCCCGCCTGGACGCGAAAGCTGACTCCGTCCAGGGCCGTCACCGGCGGCTGCGACCCATACGTCTTCGTCACCGCCTCCAGCTCCAGCACCGGCGCCGCCGCCTCGCCGTCGCCCGACGGAAGCCGCGCCGCGAGGGTAGACGCCGCGCTGCTCATGCCGCCGGCACGACGACGTGCTGGCCCGCCCGCAGGCCGGAGCCGCTCACCTGCACGAGCCCGTCCGCGTCGTCGAAGAGGCCGAGGCTGACCGGGACGAGCCGATGGACGCCCGCGGCGTTGACGACCTCGACCGCGTAGCCGCCGCCGGCGAGCGCCAGCAGCGCGTTGACCGGCACGACGAGCGCGTGCTTGACGCGGGCGGTCGTGATCAGCACGGTCACCGGTGCCTGATCGAGCCGTCCGGCCGCCGCCGGATGCAGCAGCCGGATGTTGAGGTCGACCGTCTTCGTGCCCGAGTCGCCGGACGCGGTCGACGCGACCGATCCGACCGACGCGACCCGCCCGGGTGTCACCCGGCCGCTTGGCAAGGTGATCGTGACCAGGTCGCCAACCTTGACCTCGGCCTGTTGGGCGGCGTCGAGCTTGACGGCGACCTGATGCCGGGTCGAGGTCGCGGTGAGGATCGGACCGGGGCCGACGGGGGCGCCGCGAGTGGCGGAGACGGCGGTCACACGGATCGCCCTGGGAAGGAAGACGACGGTCCCGCGCGTCAGCGTGCCGGTTTGGGCGACCCCGAGGTCGGCCTGGAGCTCCTTGACCGCGACCTTCGTCCGCCAGCCGAAGCTGTTGGAGGTGGGGTCGAGCTCGCCCTCGCCGTAGCCGAGGGCCACCAGGGCGGCGTTGAGCTGGCGCACATCGGTGCCGCTCTCGCCCGTGCGGAGATCCCGGTACGCGGGGGTCGAGCCGTAGAGAAGCAGCACGGGCGAGTCGTCGACCCGGTACAGGGTCTGGCCCTGCCTGACGACGCGCCCGACCGCCGGCAGCCAGGTGATCGTGCCGGCGCGCTGGTTCACGACGCTGTAGTCGCCGGCGTAGCCGAGCGTCCCGTCCACCTGCGTTTGCGAGGCGAGCGAGCGCCGTGTCACCGTCGCCAGCGCGGTCGCCGAGCCGTTGTCGGAGCCGCCGCCGCCCGATCCGGCCGCGAACGGGTCGGCGACGATCACGGCGATCGCGCTCGCAACGACCAGCAGGACGATCGCGGCCACCAGCCGGCGGCGCGGCCGGTCGAGCCGCCACCGGCGCCTGTACATCGGTTCGGCCGTGACCGCACTCGACATCCGCGTGTCCCTCATTGCCCATCACCGGGTCCGGCCGAGAGGGGGCCGTTCGGCACCAGCTTCTGGCACGCCTTCTGCGCGGCCTTGAATTGGGGCGAGTTCGGATCCACCTCCTTGCCGATCGTCATCTGGCTGCCTCCGTTGGGCGTGAACTTCGGGTCGGGGAACTTCGGCACCCCGTGCGAGCGCATGCACTGGGAGAACTTCAGCATCGCCTGCTGCTCCTTTGCCTCCTGCTGCCGGCTCGGCCTGCCCCCGTTTGGCTGCAGCTTCTGGCACGCCTGCTGCGCCTTCCTGAACTGGGGCGAGTTGACGTCGACCCCGGTCTTCCCGCCCTTCCCTTGCCCGGAGGTGATCTTGAAGTGCCCGTGGCTGTCCGGGTCGGGGAAGTTGGGCACCCCGTGCGAGCGCATGCAGGCGGCGTAGGCCGCAGGGTCGCCCTTGCCCGAACCACCTGTCGAGCCCGAGCCGCCCGAGCCTCCACAGCCTGCAGCGAGGGCGGCAAGTCCGAGGGCCGCGGCCAGCGCCAGCGTGAGAACAGCCGGCCGGGCCAGCCGCGATCGTCTGCGGCCCACTTGCGCTGATAGCGCTCTTTCCGTGCCTGGTTCCATCTCGTTCACTCCTTTGCTCGTCTTGGGGAAACGTTCTCGACCTACGGATAGCGCTCGGCCGGTGACAACGGGGATACGGCAGCCGTTATCCGGCTGTAACCCGCCGTGAGGCATGCTTTGAGGGTCCGGGGGCATCGCCGGAGGGCAGCTCCCCGGCGGCCACCATGCGTGTCCTAGTTGTCGAAGACCACAGGGAGCTCGCCGCAACGATCGCGGTCGGGCTCCGGCGCGAGGGGATGGCGGTCGATCTCGCTTTCGACGGCGAGGAGGCGCTCCGTCTCAGCAGGCGCGAGGGCTACGACGTAGTCGTCCTTGACCGCGATCTCCCGAAGCTGCACGGCGACCACGTCTGCCGCACGCTCGTCGAGCGCGGCATGCCCTCGCGCGTGCTGATGCTGACCGCCTCCGGGGCGATCGAAGACCGTGTCGACGGGCTCAGCCTCGGCGCCGATGACTACCTGGCGAAGCCGTTCGGCTTCGCCGAGCTCGTTGCCCGAATTCGCGCGCTCGCCCGACGCAGCCAGCCCGCTCTCCCGCCGGTCTTGGCCGCGGGCGACATCCGGCTCGACACCGCCCGCCGCTTCGTCAGCCGCGCCGGTCGCCGCCTCGAGCTCAGCGCGAAAGAACTGGCGGTGCTCGAGGTCCTGCTCGCCGCCGACGGCGCGCCCGTCTCGGCTTCCGAGCTGCTGCGCCGCGCCTGGGACCAGTACGCGAGCCCGCACAGCAACGTCGTCAAGGTCACAATGCTCCGGCTACGAAAGAAACTCGGCGACCCGCCCGCGATCGAGACCGTGCCGCACCTCGGCTACCGCATCTCCCCCTGATGCCCCGGCTCGGCGAACGCCTCACGATCCGCTGGCTCAGGCGTCGCCTGCCCGCCCGCACCATTCGCCTGCGCCTCACCCTCCTCTACGGGGGCCTCTTCCTCGCCTCCGGCGCCGCCCTGCTTGCGATCACCTACGTGCTCGTCCGCCACGCCACCGACGGAGTGCTCGTCGGCACGAGAGGGAATACCACCTTCGCCATCAGCCCAACAAAGTCGCACCGAGCCCCAACAGGAAGGCCGAAGGTGCACTCCGTCGGAAAGGGCGGTTCCCCGACTAAGCTCACACCCCAGCAGGCCGCCGCCCAACTCCGGCGCGACCGGGCGCTCGCGCAGAGCCAGCACGACGCCGAGATGAACCAGCTGCTCGAGCAATCGGGCGTCGCGCTCGCGATCATGGCCGCGCTCTCGATCTTGCTCGGCTGGCTCGTCGCCGGCCGCGTGCTCCGCCCCTTGCGCACGATCACCGACGCCGCACGAGAGATCTCCGCCAGCGACCTGCACAGACGCCTGGCGCTCGCGGGCCCGGACGACGAGCTCACACGGCTCGGGAACACCTTCGACGGCCTGCTCGAGCGCCTCGAGGCCTCCTTCGCCGCGCAGCGCCAGTTCGTGGC
>DASXQY010000130.1:0-3824 GCA_036506915.1 Gaiellaceae bacterium
GTCCGGCTGCGCCGGGTGGAGGAGGAGCTTGTGCACGCATTGCCCGACCTCCGGGAAGGGGTTCTCGGGCATGAAGTCGGCGGCGGTGCCGGAGTTCGCGGGCGTCCAGCTCGCGCCACCGTCCTCGCTCCGGAAGACCCCAGCCGCGGAGATGCCGACGTACATCCGCGCGGGGTCGGAGGGGTCGAGCTGGATCGAGTGCGTGCACATCCCTCCGGCGCCCGGCTGCCAGCGCTCGCGGGTCGGGTCCTCGAGCAGGGAGCGAACCGGCTCCCAGGTCGTCCCGCCGTCGTCGGTCCGGAAGAGCGCGCCCGGAGCGGCGCCGAGCCAGAGCGTGCCCGGTTCGTCGCCGCGGCCCGGCTCCACGTGCCAGGTCTTCTCGAGCGTGAGCTCGCTGTCCTCCGGCAGGCCGATTCCCTCGGTGCGCTCCCACGTCTGGCCGCGGTCGCTCGAGCGGTGCACGGTCGCGCCGTAGACGAAGTTGTTCGTCGCGGCGTAGAGGCTCTCGTCCCGCGGGTCGCGCACCGCGTGGAGGACCTCCCAGCCGGTCAGGTGCGGCCCATCTGTTGACCACTCGCGGCGCTCTTCGTCGCCGGTGATCACGAACAACCCCTTGCGGGTACCAACGAGGACGGCGACTGACATCGAGGGACTAGCCTAAGCAAACAAAGGAGGCAATGGAGATGCAACAGACAGCGACGCTGACCGAGAAGGCGGCGAAGCTCTTCCTCGAGCGGAACTGGGGCAACCTCGTCGATCTGCGCCCGGACGGCACCCCGCACGTGACGCCCGTCTGGGTGGACTACGACGGCGAGCACGTCCTCGTCAACAGCGCGTACGGCCGCGCCAAGGTCCGCCACATCCAGCGTGACCCGCGGGTCGCGATCGACGTCCTTCCCTCGGAGGACCAGCAGTCCGGCTACGTCTCGGTGAGCGGGACGGCGGAGCTCGTCGACGAGGGCGCGGACGATCACATCGACAAGCTCGCGAAGAAGTACCTCGGCCTCGACGAGTATCCGTTCCGGGCCCCTGGCGAGCGCCGGGTGATCATCCGGATCACGCCGGAGCGAGTGGACCTGCACGGCGTGGCCGAATAGGTTGGGCCTGACGCTCTGCGACGTCGGCCCGCGCGACGGTCTCCAAAACGAGGCCGAGGCGCTGGAGCCGGCCGTCCGGGCGGAGCTCGTCAACCGCCTCGCCGCGGCCGGGCTGCCGCGCGTGGAGGCGGTCAGCTTCGTGCGGGCCGAGCGAGTGCCGCAGATGGCCGGGGCCGAGGAGGTGGTGGCCGGCATCTCGCGGCGCGACGGCACCGAGTATTCAGGCCTCGTCCTGAACGAGAAGGGCTACGAGCGCCTGCGGACTACACAACTCGACCGGGTCAACTGCACGCTTGCGGCCACGGAGACGTTCAACCGGCGCAATGGAAACATGTCGCTCGACGAGGCCGTAGACCAGGTCGCGGCGGTCGTCGGCGTCTCCGAGTTGCCCACCACCGTCACGGTCAGCGTCGCGTTCGGCTGCCCGTTCGAGGGGCGAGTGGACCCCGGCCGGGTCGCCGAGCTCTGCGAACGGCTCGACATTCCGGAGCTCGTCCTCGCGGACACGATCGGGGTTGCCACGCCGACGCAGGTCAAGCGCCTGGTGGAACGCGTCTCGAGCCGAACCGGTGATGTAGGTGTACACCTACACAACACCCGCAACACCGGGTTCGCGAATGCCTATGGGGCGCTCGAGGCCGGGGTGAGCGTGCTCGACGCCTCGATCGGCGGCCTCGGCGGGTGCCCCTACGCGCCGAGAGCAACCGGGAACATCGCGACGGAGGATCTCGTGTACCTGCTCGAAGGCGAAGGGGTCGAGACCGGCGTCGACCTCGACGCGCTCATTTCCATCTCCGAATGGTTGGAGGGGATCCTGGGCCGGAGGCTGGAAGGCCAGGTCTACCGCGCCGGGCCGTTTCCCAGCCCCAGCGAGTAGAGATCGACGCGGCGGTTGAAGGGGCCGGGGAGATCCTCTCGCTCCAGCGTCTCGCCGATCTTCTCGGCGACCCGGATCGAGGCGGCGTTCTCCGGCGCGATCACGGACACGAGCCGGGTCAGGCCGCGCTCGCCGAGTGCCCAGTCCCGGCAGGCCAGCGCCGCCTCGGTCGCGTAGCCCTGGTTCCAGAACGCACTTCCGAGGGTCCAGCCGATCTCGGTCTCGAACGGAGCGTCGAGCTCCTCTCGCATCGCGTGAACCCAGCGTCGCGGATCCCAGAGGAGGAAGCCGGCGCGCCCGAGCAGGCGGTCGTCCGACTTCCGCACGACGCTGAAGAGGCCGATCCCGTGTCGCTCCCAGTGGCGCAGCATCCGCTCGATCGCTGCTGCGCTCTTGTCGCGCGTCTGCCGCCCCGTCCCGAGGAAGCGAACCACCTCGGGATCGCCGAAGACGGCGGCGTAGCCGTCCAGGTCGCCCGGCTCCGGAACGCGCATCAGGAGCCGCTCCGTCTCCAGCATCAGGTTTCGAGCGCGAACAGCTGGGCGTCGCGGCGGCCGAGCTTGATGTCCCGCTCGTACTCGAGCCCCAGCTTGCGGGCGACGTTCTCGGAGGCCTCGTTCCCGTGGATGATGAGCGCGATCAACCGCTCGGCGCCGAGCTCGCGCAGCGCGAAGTCGCGGGACGCCGCCGCCGCCTCGGTCGCGTACCCGAGCCCCCAGAAGGGGCGACCGATCGTGTAGCCGACCTCAAGCTCGGTGGGGCCGTTCGCTTCGGCGCTCGTCACCTGCCAGGTCTCGGGGTTCCAGACGATCAGGCCGACGCGGCCGATCACGGTCTCGTCCTCCTTGCGCACCGTCGTGAAAAGGCCGAACCCGTCGGCATGCCAGCTCTCGATCATGCGCTGCACCGAGCGCTCGGTCTCCTGGCGGCTCAGGGGGCGCCCGTCGCCGAGATAGCGCATCACCTCGGGCTCGGCGTACATCGGCGCCAGCGCCTCGACATCATCGGGTGACGGCGGGCGCAGCACCAGCCGCTCGGTCTCGAGCCTCGGGAAACCGGCCATGGGAGCTAGCCTAGCGAGGCCCGTGAACCGCCTCGCCGACCAGACGAGCCCGTACCTGCTGCAGCATGCGGGCAACCCCGTGGAGTGGTACCCCTGGGGCGACGAGGCACTCGCGCGCGCGCGCGAAGAGGACAAGCCGATCCTCCTCTCGATCGGCTACGCGGCCTGCCACTGGTGCCACGTGATGGCGCACGAGTCGTTCGAGGACTCGGAGACAGCGGCGCTGATGAACGAGCGCTTCGTCAACGTCAAGGTCGACCGGGAGGAGCGGCCGGACGTGGACGCGGTCTACATGGACGCGGTGGTGGCGATGACGGGGCAGGGAGGCTGGCCGCTGACCGTTTTCCTCACGCCCGAGGGCGAGCCATTCTTCGGAGCGACCTATTTCCCGCCCGAGCCGCGGCACGGGATGCCGGCATTCCGGCAGGTGGTCGTCGCCGTCTCCGACCTCTACCGCGAGCGGCGCGGGGAGGTGGCGCGGCGGGCGCAGGCCCTCGTCGAGAGCCTGGAGCGGGCGGCCGCCTCGACGCCGTCCGGCGATCCGCTGACGGAGTCGCTGCTCTTCGAGGCGGTGCGCCGGCTCGGGGAGCTGCTCGACCCGCAGTGGGGCGGATTCGGGCGCGCGCCGAAGTTCCCGCCGGCCTCCGCGCTGGAGCTCCTGCTCCGACGCGGCGAGGCGGACCTGGCCACGACGACGCTCGACGGGATGGCGGCCGGCGGGATGTACGACCTGGTCGGCGGCGGCTTCCACCGCTACTCGGTCGACGAGCGCTGGCTCCTGCCCCAC
>DASXQY010000131.1:0-2114 GCA_036506915.1 Gaiellaceae bacterium
CCGCCTTGCCGCGGGCGCCGGCTTCGCGTTCCGGCTCCTCGACAAGGTGGCGGTGAAGGGTCGCCGCGAAGGGGTGCTGGTCTACGAGCTGCTCGGCGAATCCGCGTCCCTGGTCGCGAGCGCCGGAGTGGTGGCGGCGTACGAGCAGGCGCTCACGGCGTGGTGGCGCCGGGACTTCGACGCCGCGCTCGCCCTGCTCGAGTCGCAGAGCGACGATCTTCCGAGCCGCATCCTCGCGGAGCGCTGCCGCATGTTCCGCGCCGCACCTCCTCCACCGGACTGGAACGGCATCCACGTTGCCACCGACAAGTAGGCCCACGGTCTGGCGCTCGGGTCGCCCTTCGGGGGGACGCGCCGCGCGCAGCTTCTTGTCTCCATCGTTGATACTTAGGCATTGACCTATGTATTCCCCCGAGCTCGTCTGGATGGCCTGGACCCAACCGGAGCACCTCAAGAAATGGTTCACGCCCGCGCCGTGGACGACGGTGGACTGCGAGATCGACCTCCGGCCCGGCGGCGTCTTCGGCAAGGCCCTCGAGCAGCTCGTCGAGCACGTGAAGAGCGTCCGCATTTGAGCGAAAGGACCTCCCCATGGCTGACTCTACTCGCCGCGAATTCCTCACGGCGGCCGGCTTCGGACTCCTGGCCGGCGGCGGTCGTCCTCCGGTCCGGGTCGCGTCTCGCTCCGTGAAGACCACGGGGTCGACGCGCGAGGTGCTCGCCCCGTACGTCGAGCGGGGCGAGGTCCCTGGGCTCGTCGCGCTCGTCGAGCGACAGGGCAGGGAGGATCTTCACGCGCTGGGGGTGAAGACGCTCGGCAAGCCGGGCGCGGTCGAGCGCGACACGATCTTCCGCATCGCGTCGATGACGAAACCCGTCACGGCAACCGCCGCAATGATGCTGATCGAAGAGGGGAAGCTCCGACTCGACGAGCCCGTCGACCGTCTGCTTCCCGAGCTCGCGCATCCCAAGGTCCTCAAGCGGCTCGACGGCCCGCTCGACGACGTCGTGCCGGCGGCGCGCGCGATCACCGTGCGCGATCTGCTCACGTTCCGCATGGGGTCGGGCATCCTGCTCGCCGCACCGGGGACGTATCCGATCCAGAAGGCCAGCGACGAGCTGCTCGGCGACGGAATGCCCAGTCCTGCGAAGCTCGTTGCCCCCGCCGAGTGGATGCGCCGGCTCGGGACATTGCCGCTGATGCATCAGCCCGGCGAGCGTTGGATGTACAACACGAGCGCGATCGTCCTGGGCGTCCTCGTCGCGCGGGCGGCGAGAGAGCCGCTCGACCTGTTCCTGCGCGAGCGTCTCTTCGCCCCGCTGGGAATGCACGACACCGACTTCAGCGTCCCCGATTCGAAGCTCCATCGGTTCACGACGAGCTATCTGGCCGATCCGCAGACGGGCGCGCTGTCGCTCTACGACCCGCCCGAGGGCCAGTGGGGCCGGCCGCCGGCTCATCCGTGCGGGGCCGCCGGGCTCGTGTCCACCGCGCCCGACTTTCTCCGATTCTCGACGCTCCTTCTCGGTCGAGGCGTGTTCGGCAACAAGCGCCTCTTGTCCGAAGCGTCGGTGAGGCAGATGACGAGCGACGAACTGACGCCGGCCAACAAGGCGTTCGGTGCGCTCGCCCCGGGCTACTTCGACCGGCACGGCTGGGGCTTCGGCATGGCCGTCGTCACCGCGCGCGACGATCTCCACATGCATCGCGGCAGCTACGGCTGGGACGGCGGACTCGGCACGTCGTGGTACGCCGACCCGAACAGCAAGACGACGGGCATCCTCCTCACATCGCGCTCGTGGACGGAGCCGTCACCGCCAGCGATTTTTCGAGACTTCTGGCGCCGCGTGAACGACTGAGGGCAAGACGCGTGGCGGAGCGTCTCCCCGAGCGCCCGACTAGCCGACGCTAATGCCGGCCGCGGGAGCGCTCCTTGGCGGGCAGGATCTCCAGGCACGTCGTCCAGTAGCCGGTGAGCACCGTCTCCACGAACTCCTCGGGCAGGCGCTCCTCCCGCATCTCCCGCGCCAGGCGCTGATTGTCGTAGGCGACCGGCACGTGCTCGACCGCCAGCGCGCCGGCCCGGTCTTCGATCATCGTCATCCAGACGTGG
>DASXQY010000132.1:0-13631 GCA_036506915.1 Gaiellaceae bacterium
CGGGTGTACCCCTCTGGGAAGACGACCCGGAACGGCCGGGGCGGCACGACCGCCGCAGTGGTCGTCGGCTCCTCGCCGCCCCCGCGCACGCTGCCGACTGCGAACCAGGCGATCGCGAAGCCGGCCGCCAGGACCCCGACCGCGACGAGCCGGCGTCGGTAGACCACGGTGCGGGGCGTGCGCCGCCGTGGCCGGGGCCGCGGCGGCATCACTCCCGGCCGGCGCTCGACCACTCGAGGTAGCTCGACAGCAGGTGTGCGGCCGCCCGCGCGTCCTCGGGGGCCTCGTCCGAGCCGACGCGCGCCGCCAGGCCGGTCGTGAAGCGCTCGTCGAAGCTCTCGACCGGGACGCCAACCGCCGACCGCAGCGCCTCGACGAAGGCCTCCGTCTCCCGCGCCTGAGCCCCGCGCTCCCCGCGCAGTGTCAACGGCAGACCGACGACGACCCGCTCGGCGCCCTGCTCGCGGATCAGTCGCGCCAGCCGCTCGAGTCCAGAGCCGCTCGAAGCGCGCTCGACCACCCCCAACGGGCGCGCGATCGTACCGGTGGGATCGGAGACGGCCACGCCGGTGCGGGCGGAACCGTAGTCGACCGCGACCACTTTCACGCCAGCGCCCGGCGCAGTGCCTCCTCCGCCTTCGCGAGCGCGTCGCCCAGCTTCTCCGGGTTTTTGCCGCCGGCACGGGCCATCGTCGGCCGGCCGCCCCCGCCCCCGCCGACCTCCGCCGCCGCGGCGCGGATCACCTCGACCGCGTTCAGGCGACCCTCCAGCGAGCGGTCGAAGTTTGCGACCAGGTGCACGCGCCCGTCCTCGCTGGAGCCGAGCACGACCGCCGCCGGCGCGCGCTCCTGCACAATCCGATCCGACTGTTCGAGGAGCACGTCCATGTCGACGCCGCTGATCCGGCCGACGTAGACGTTGACGCCGCCGATCTCCTCCTCCCGGCTCGGCTCGAGCCGGACCTCGCGCGGCGCCTCCTTCCGCCCGCCCTCCTTGCGCGCGCGCTCGAGCTCGCCGCGCAGCTCGTCGGCCTCGTGCGCCCGGGCGTGCAGGAGCGCGTAGGCCTCGCCCGAGGTGACCGCCTCGACCCGGCGCGTCCCGGAGCCGATCGAGCTCTCCGAGAGGATCACGAACGGCCCGATCTCGGCCGTTGCACGCACGTGCGTGCCGCCGCAGAGCTCGCGCGAGTAGCCGTCGATCTCGACCAGCCGCACCTCGTCGCCGTACTTCTCGCCGAAGAGCATCATCGCACCGAGCCGCCGCGCCTCGTCGATCGGGACGATGAACGCGCGCACGGGCAGGTTCTCGAACACCTTCTCGTTCACGCGCCGCTCGACCTCCGCGCGCTCCCCCGGGCTGAGCGCCTGCGGATGCGTGAAGTCGAACCGGAGCTTGTCCGGCTGTACCGCGGAGCCGGCCTGGCGCGCGTGCTCGCCGAGCACCTCCTGAAGGGCCTTGTGGAGCAGGTGGGTCGCGGTGTGGTTCGCCATCGTCGGGAAACGGACCGGCCACGGGACGACGGCGCGCACCCGCGTTCCCTTCGCGAAGCCCTCGCCCCGGAAGGTCAGCACCTGGTCGTCGCCCAGCGCCGTCGCCGCCACCAGCTCCGCCCTCGCGCCGGTGTCCTCGTTCTCGACGTAACCCGTGTCCGGAACCTGGCCGCCGCCCCCCGGGTAGAAGGGCGACTGCTCGAGCTTCGCCTGGAAGCGGCCGTCCCGGAGGTCCTCGTACGCGAGGATCGCCGTCAGGACGTCCAGCTTTTCGTAGCCGACGAACTCGCTCCGCACCTCGCCGCTCACGCGCACGTCGACCTCGGCGGTCGCTGCCCGGCGCGAGCGCTCCCGTTGTTCCGCCATCAGGAGCGCGAAGCCGTCCTCGTCCACGACCAGGCCCCGCTCGCGCGCGAGCTCCTGCGTCAGCTCGAGCGGGAAGCCGTAGGTGTCGTGCAGCCGGAAGGCATCTTCGCCGGAGATCGCGCCGCCGGTGGCAACCTCCTCGAACAGGCGCAGCCCTCGGGCGAGCGTCTCCGAGAAGCGCTCCTCCTCCGCCGCGAGCACGCGGTGGATCTCCTCGCGGTGCTCGGGCAGCTCCGGGTACGCGTCGGCCATCTGCGCGCTCACGACGTCGCTCAGGCCCGGCAGGAACGGCGACTCGAGCCCGATCCGCCCGGCCTGGAGCACCGCGCGGCGGACGATCCGGCGCATCACGTAGCCGCGCCCCTCGTTGGAGGGCCCGATCCCCTCGGCCGCCATGAACGTCATCCCGCGCCCGTGGTCGGCGAGGATCCGGTGCGCCTTCGTTGCCTGCTCGCTCTCGCCGTACGCCACACCGGACTGCTCCGCGATCCAGCGCATGATCGACTGGTAGCCGTCGGTGTCGTACACGGACGGGACGCCTTGAAGAATCCGCGCCGTGCGCTCGAGGCCCATCCCGGTGTCGATGTTCTGCTTCGGCAGCGGCGTCAGAGAGCCGTCGGCGTGCAGCTCGAACTCCATGAAGACGAGGTTCCAGAACTCGAGGAACCGCTCGCACTCGCAGCCGGGCGCGCACTCGGGCCGGCGGCAACCGGCCTCCTCGCCCCAGTCGAAGAACATCTCCGAGTCCGGCCCGCACGGCCCCGGCCCGCCGACCGACCAGAAGTTGTCCGCTCGCGGCAGGCGCACGATCCGCTCGGGAGGCATCCCGATCCGCTCCCACGCAGCGACCGCGACTTGGTCCTCGTCCAGCTTGAGCTCGGGGTCGCCGGCGAAGACGCTCACCCAGATCCGATCGAGGTCGAGCTTCATGTAGTCGAACATGAACTCCCAGGCGAGCTCGATCGCGCCTTCCTTGAAGTACTGGCCGAACGAGAAGTTGCCGAGCATCTCGAAGAAGGTGAGGTGGTAGCCGTCGAGCCCGACCTCGTCGATGTCGACGACCCGGTAGACCTTCTGCACCGTCGTCAGCAGGGGGGCCGGCGGGTCCTCGAATCCGAGGAAATACGGCATCAGCGGCTGCATCCCGGCCGAGATCAGGAGCGTCGACCGGTCGTCCGCGCGCGGGACCAGCGACGCCGACGGATGGCGCGTGTGGCCCTTGGACTCGAAGAAGGAGAGGAATCCCTCGCGCAGCTCCGGTGTCGTCCGCATGGGTGAGATTCTACGGGCGGTGGATTTCGGCACCCGCCTCCCCGAGCTGCTCGAGCCGCACCCGTGGGTCAGGCGGGTCAACCTGGCGGGCTCCCGCGCTGCCGGCACGCCGACGCCGCTCTCCGACTGGGACTTCGCCGTCGAGACCGGCGACTTCGCGGCCCTCTCGGACGCGCTGCCGGAGCTCACCGCGCCGCTCGAGCCGCTGGCGCAGCAATGGGACCCACTCGGAGAGCACCCCACCTACATGCTGATGCTCCGCGGGCCGGTCAAGATCGACCTGATCTTCTTCGAGGAGACCATGACCGAGCGGCCTCCGTGGGAGGTGAGCGCCGAGACGCTGGCCGCGATCGACGCGCACTTCTGGGACTGGATCCTCTGGCTCGCGGCGAAGCGCGCCGCCGGGCGCGATGACCTCGTGGGCCAGGAGCTCGAGAAGATGCACGGCTATCTCCTGCGGCCGCTCGGCGTCGAGGCGGCGCCTGCCACGATCGAGGAGGCCGTCGAGGGCTACCTCCGCGCGCTCGAAAAGGCCGAGCGCCGCTTCGGGGTCACCGTCCCGAGGGCGCTGCGCGACGAGGTGTTGCCCGCGCTTTCCGCTTGAGCTGCGGCCAGATCGCCGCGATAGTGAGAGCTCGGCCAAGAGGGAGTGCGGATGCGGTCTCGTGGTCTCGTCGAAAGCGGAGTCGCCGAGTCGGGGCAGTCGCCGCTCGTCGGTCGCAGCGAGGAGCTCACGTTTTGCGAGGCGCTTCTCTCGCGGCGAGACGGGGCCGGCATCGTGGTCACGGGCGCGGCGGGGGTCGGCAAGACCAGGTTGGCGACGGAGGTGCTGCGCGCCGCGAAGGACGTCGGCTACGCGGTCGTGCGCGTGACGGCCACGGAAGCCGGACGCGCCGTCCCACTCGGCCCGTTTTCGCACCTCCTGCCGGCCGACGCCGATTCGGCCGCAACCCCACTCCACCTCCTGCGCCTCGCCCGCACGGCGCTCGGGGCGCACGCGGACGATCGCCCGCTCGCCCTCCTCGTCGACGACGCGCACCTCCTCGATCCCGCGTCCGCGACCCTCGTCCAGCAGCTGGTCGCTTCCCGGGAAGCGACCGTGGTCGCCACGGTGAGGACGGGCGAGCCCGTCCCGGACGCGGTCGTCGGGCTTTGGAAGGACCACGGCTGCGAGTACCTCGAACTGCAGCCGCTCTCGGTCGAGGAAACCGGCTCCCTCGTCGAGGGCGTGGTCGGCGGCGAGGTCGACGGGCAGACGAAGCACCGCCTCTGGCAGGCGAGCCGCGGCCTGCCGCTGGTCGTTCGCGAGCTCGTGCTCGACGGCCTCGAGCGGCACCTGCTCAGCGCGCACGACGGCCTCTGGCGCTGGCGCGGACCGCTACAGGCTCGGGGACGGCTCCTCGAGCTGATCGGGGCACGAGTGGGGCGCCTCGACTCCGGCGATCGTGCGGTCCTCGAGACGGTCGCGCTCGGCGAGCCGTTGAGCTGGTCGCTGCTGGATGCTCAGGAGGCGGCCGCCGCGGAAAGCCTCATCCGTCGAGGTGTCCTCACGGTCGACCAAGACCGACATCGACTCGAGCTTCGACTTGGGCACCCACTCTTCGGTGAGTTCATCCGCGCCGACATGCCGAGCACGCGGGCGGCGGCAATGCACCGCCGCCTCGCTGACGCGCTGGAGGCGACCGGAATGAGGCGCGCCGGCGACGTCATGCGCTTCGCCGCGTGGCGTCTCGAATCCGGGGACACGGCGCCACCTGAACTGTTGCTTCGAGCCGCGAACATCGCAACGTCGCTGTTCGATTTCGTCCCCGCTGAACGACTGGCACGGGAGGCTGTCGAGGGCGGCGGCAACGTTCCCGCCGAACGGGCCCTCGCCCGTGCGCTCACCGGCCAGGCGCGGTTCGCCGAAGCCGAAGCGATCCTCTCACGGCTCGCTTCGGTCGTGTCCACGGATGAAGAGCGAACCTCCGTAGCACTCGCGCGGGCTCATAACCTGCTCCTTGGTTTCGGCCACGACGCCGAGGCCGAGGCCGCGGTCGTAGAGGCGGCACAGCTCGTCTCGAAGCCGTCCCTACGACGCGAGCTCGAGCTCGTCCGCTGCTGGGTGATGTTGCGCGGCGGTCGGCCGCGCGAAGCGGCCGCGGCGTCGTGCGCGCTTGTCGACGAGGCCGGCGCAGATGTCAATTTCCGGCTGCGCGCGGCGGGGATCGCGGCGCATGCCTTGGCGGATACCGGGCGGTGCGCCGACGCCCTGGCCCTCGTCGCCCGCCTTCAACCACTGGTCGAACAGAAGGCCGATCGTTCCGCAGTCCCCGAACGGTCTCCCATCCTTCTCGCCCAGTTCCGCTCGGATCGCTTCGTCGCACTTCTCTATTTGGGCCGTCTAAGAGAGGCGGAGGCCGCCGCGCACGAAGCCTATGCGCGCTCTCTCGGCGATCGATTCACTGCGCCGACCGCCATGATCGCGCTCGAGTCCGGGCTCGTTGCACTCGTCCGAGGCCGCCTTAGCTCCGCACAGCGCTGGTTCCGCGAAGCCGTCGTACTGCTTCGTGAGGCCGATCCGACGGCGTCGTTGCCCTGGGCGCAGGCGCTCAGCGCCCGCGTGCTCGGTGAGATGGGTGAGGCAGTCGCCGCAGGCGCTTCCATTGCGGCTGCCGAGAAGTCGCGCCGCCCGGGACCGTGGGTCTACGACCCCGATCTCCTGCTCGGCAGAGCCTGGGCCGCGGCGGCGGAGGGGGCACTCACGGAGGCGCAGCACACGGCGGCCGCCGCTGCCGATCTCGCAGAGGAACGCGGTGCGCTCACATCCGCCTTCCTCGCGGCGCACGAGCTCGTGCGGCTCGGCGATCCGGCCGCGGCTGCCCCGAGGCTGGCCCGGCTGGCCGGCGAGGTACAGGGCTTCCTCGTCGCAGCCTGCGCAGGGCACGCCCAGGCGCTCGTAGCCGGGGACGCAAGCGGGATAGAAGGCGCCGCGTCGGCGTTCGCCGAGCTCGGTGCGCTGCTGTGGGCGGCCGAGGCCGAGAGCGCGGCCGCTTCCGCCCACCGCGACGCCGGACGGGATGCGAGCGCCCGCGCCGCCGCGGCACGAGCCGCCCTCCTGCTCGAGAGCTGTGCGGAAGCGCGGACGCCGGCGCTCGCGGCCGCCGGCCCGGTCGAGGAGCTGACGCCCCGCGAGCGCGAGATCGCGGCCCTGGCTGCCGGCGGGGCATCGAACCGCGAGATCGCCGCGCGGCTCGTCGTCTCGGTCCGCACCGTCGAGAACCACCTCCAGCGCGCCTACCGCAAGCTCGGCATCGGGAGCCGACGGGAGCTTCCGGGGCTGCTCGAGCGCGCGACGATCGAGTAGTCGACTACTCACGACGCGCGCGCCGAGGCGTCCTAGCGTCACGGGCATGGATGTAGAAGAGGCCTTCGGCCGGCTTCCCGAGACGCATGCGGCTGCGCTTCGACTGCGCGCCCGCGGGTTCGATCAAGACGCGATCGCCGCAGCGCTCGCGCTCGAACCGTGCGCCATCGGGCCCCTACTCAAATCGCGGAGGCGAAGCTCGCGGCGCTGACGGCTCGGGGCCGCGAGCCGGCTGTGCGCGTCGACAAGACGAGGCCCTAGGTGTCGACGGTCGAGAAACCCGCAGAGGTTCTCTCGTCAGGCGCGGGCCTGGGCGCGGCCGTGGCGGCGGAGACGGGCACGGAGCTCGGGGAGCTCGAGGTCCGGACGCAGGGTTACTGGGAGCAGGTCTGGCGGCGGTTCCGCCGCGACCGGGCCGCGGTCGCCGGTGCCGTCTTCCTCGTCCTGCTGATCCTTGCCGCCTATCCGGGCGCCTGGATCGCCTCGAGGCTCCTGGGCCACGGCCCCAACGAGATCTTCAGCACCAACGCCCTGAACCCCAACACCCTCCTGCCGGTCGGCCCCTGGACGCACGTCACCAAGCTGGACGGGAGCGGGAGCACCCTGTTCGTCCTCGGCGCCGACAGTCAGCTCGGTCGCGACGAGTTCCTGCGCCTCCTCTACGGCGCCCGCGTCTCGCTCGAGGTGGCGGTCGGGGCGATGATCCTGCAGATGCTGATCGGCGTGCTGATGGGGTCGATCGCCGGCTACTTCGGAGGCTGGGTCGACATGGCCGTCTCCCGCCTGACCGAGGTCGTGATGGCCTTCCCCGCCACCCTCTTCCTGATCGCCCTCGCCGGAACGGCGGGCGACCGGCTCAACCACATCACGTTCGGCTTCCTCCAGCAGGGCGTCTTCACCCTCACGATCCTGATCGGATTGTTGAACTGGTTCTTCTCGGCCAGGATCATCCGGGCGGTGATGCTGTCGCTGCGGGAGAAGGAGTTCGTCGAGGCCGCCCGCATGACCGGGGCGAGCGACGCCCGCATCATCCGCTCGCATCTCCTCCCTCACCTGGTCGCTCCGATCATCGTCTACTCGACGCTGATCATCGCCACGAACATCCTGATCGAGACGGGGCTGTCGTTCCTCGGGCTCGGGATCCCGCTGGAGGTTGCGAGCTGGGGCAACCTGCTCTCGACCGCGCCCGACTACTACCTCGCACAGCCGTGGCTGGTGGTCTGGCCGGGTCTCGCCCTGCTCCTGACCGCACTCTCCTTCAATCTGCTCGGAGACGGGATGCGAGACGCGTTCGACCCGCGGTCGTCTCGGTAGTACAACTTCAAAGCGTGGTCATCTGCCCGAGCTGCGGCAAAGAGAACCCGGACGGGTTCGCGTTCTGCGGGTACTGCTCGGCGCCCCTAGCCGAGGAGCCGGCGGCGGCGATCGAGGAGCGCAAGATCGTCTCCGTCCTCTTCTGCGACCTCGTCGGCTTCACCGCCGCCTCCGAGGAGCAGGACCCGGAGGACGTCCGTGCCCGTATCCGCCCCTACCACGCTCGCCTGCGGCAGGAGATCGAGCGCTACGGCGCAACCGTCGAGAAGTTCGTCGGGGACGCGGTGATGGCCGTCTGCGGCGCTCCGGTCGCGCACGAGGACGACGCCGAGCGGGCGGTGCGCGCGGGCTTGCGGATCCTGGAGGCGATCGCGGAGCTGAACGAGGCGGATTCGGATCTGAAGCTGCAGGTGCGGGTGGGGATCAACACCGGTGAGGCCGTGGTCGCGGTCGGCGCCCGGCCCGAGCACGGCGAGGGGATAGTCACCGGCGACGTCGTCAACACGGCGGCCCGCATCCAGTCCACCGCGCCCGTGAACGGCGTCGCCGTAGGCGAGCAGACGTATCGGGCCACGAACAGGGTGTTCGAGTACGAGCCTCTTCCGCCGGTCTCCGTGAAGGGAAAGGCCGAACCGCTTCCGCTCTGGCGCGCGAAGGCGGCGCGCTCGCGCTTCGGAAGCGACGTCGGCGACCGCTTCAGGACGCCGTTCGTCGGCCGCGAGCTCGAGAAGCCGCTCTTGATCGGCGTCTTCGAGCGGGCGACGCAGCAGCGGTCCGTCCAGCTCGTCACCGTGGTTGGCGAGCCGGGCGTCGGCAAGACCCGGCTTATCGCCGAGCTGAGCTCCTACACCGACGCGAAGCCTGGGCTGTTCCGCTGGCGACAGGGCCGCTGCCTCCCCTACGGCGAAGGGATCACATTCTGGGCTCTGGGCGAGATTCTCAAGGCCGAGTCCGGCATCCTCGAGTCCGACTCGGCCGAGGTCGCGGCAAGGAAGCTCGACGCTGCCGTCCCTCCGGAGGAGCCCGAGCGGCGGTGGCTCCTTGAGCGCCTCGCGCCCCTGGTCGGGGTCGAGGCGGCTTCGCCGGCCGAGCGTCAAGAGCTGTTCACCGCCTGGCGGAGGTTTCTCGAGGGTCTGGCGGCCACCGGACCCACCGTGCTCGTGTTCGACGACCTCCACTGGGCCGACGATGCCCTGCTGGATTTCCTCGAGCACCTGGTCGAGTGGTCGCAAGGTGTGCCGCTGCTCGTGCTGTGCGCCGCGCGGCCTGAGCTGTACGAGCGGCGACCGGGCTGGGGAGCCGGGCTTCGAAACGCGCACACGATCAATCTCTCCCCCCTTTCCGAGAGCGAGACCGCCGAGCTCGTCTCGCACCTCATCACTACACCGGCCCTCACCCGGGAGCTCGAGCAGGCCGTCCTCGAGCGATCGGGTGGCAACCCGCTCTACGCGGAGGAGTTCGTGCGCCTTGTGACGGATCACGGCCTCGACGCCGGGAAGACGGTACTTCCGGAAGGCGTCCAGGCGCTGATCGCCGCGCGCCTCGACACGCTCTCGCCGGAACGGAAGAGCCTGGTCCAGGACGCGACCGTCGTGGGCAAGGTGTTCTGGGCGGGCGCCGTCGCGGAGATCGGCGGCCGCGAGCTCGCGGAGGTCGAGCTCGCCCTACACGAGCTTGCCCTGAAGGAGCTGGTTCGCCCCGCAAGGACGAGCTCTATGGAAGGAGAGAGCGAGTACTCGTTCTGGCACCTGCTCGTACGCGACGTCGCCTACAGCCAGATCTCGCGGGTGGAGCGCGCCCGCCGGCACCGGGCCGCCGCAGCGTGGATCGAGCGCAAGGGCGGCGACCGGGTGGGGGATTTCTCGGAGGTGCTGGCACATCACTACTTGCAGGCGCTCGAGCTCGCGGCGGCCGCCGGTGACACAGCGCAGGCCGAGGAGCTGGGGGCGCCTGCACGCCGGTTCCTCGCGCTGGCGGGCGAGCGCGCGCTCGGTCTCGACACCGTCCAAGCCGAGACCCGCCTCGCCCGTGCGCTGGAGCTCGCACCCTCCGACGACCCAGAGCGGGCCCGGCTCCTCGTCCGCTGGGCCGACGCCATCTCCCAGGCCGGACGGGCGCGCGAGGCGGCCGGCGCGCTCGACGAGGCCCTGGGGTTGCTCGCTCGGCAGCGGGACGTCGAGACGACCGCGCAGGCTCTCAGTGTCCGCTCCCGGGTCTCGCAGCGGCTGGCCGACGGACAGGCCATCGCCCTCGCTGCCCAGGCGGTCGAGCTGCTCGAGCAGCAGCAGCCGGGGCCGGCACTGATCGCCGCGTACTCGCAGCTCTCCAGCGTGCAGTGGCTGAGCGGCTCGTTCGCCGAAGCGGTCGCGTCCGTCGATCGCGCGGTCGCGATCGCCGAGCGGCTCGGCCTTCCCGAGCCCGCCCGCGCCCTCGGGTATCGCGCAATGGCATCGGCCTACCTGGGCGACGCCCGCGCCGTCGCCGAGCTGGAGCGCGTGCTCGAGCTGCTGCTCGAGAGCGGTGCCGGTCGCGACGCGGCCGTCGTGCAGAACAACCTCGGCATCGCCCGCTATCCCGTGCAGGGCAGCGCAGCTTCGTTGGACGCCTTCGAGTCGGGGATCCGTTTCTGCCGGCAGCGCGGGCTAGCCGAGGCCGAGCGCGTGCTCGCGACGACTCGCTTGGGGCTCCTGGCCCAGGTCGGCCGCCCTGACGACGCGCTCGCCGAAGCGGCCGAGCTGACCGCAGCGTTCGAGGCGACGGGACAGGTGACGGATCTGGTCGAGGTGCGGTCAGTCGAAGTGGCGATCCGCGCTGCGCGCGGCGAGCAGCCGACCGTTGCCGAGATCGACTGGCTCGTCGAGGCGGCACGCAAGGCCCGGCACGTCGACATCACCCCGGAGGCGCTAAGCTGCGCCGCAGGCGTGCTCGCAACGGAGGCGCCTGACCGCGCCAGCGCCCTCCTCCGCGAGTTGGAGCAGGCGCAGGGCGTACGAGGAATCCCCTACTACATGAGGCAGCTACCGGCGATCGTGCGCGCGGCGCTCGCGAGCGGCGACCGCGCCCTAGCCGAGCGGCTCACCGAGAGCGTCGAGCCGCACTATCCGCTGGACGAGCACGCGCTCTGCGCTGCCCATGCACAGCTGGCCGAACATGCCGGTAAGTTCGCCGATGCCGCGACGCTCTACGCCGAGGCGGCCGTTCGCTGGCAGCAGTTCGGGCATGTTCCGGAGCGCGCCTACGCGCTCCTCGGCCAGGGCCGCTGTCTGCACGCTGCCGGCAGGAGTGGCGAGGAGCCGCTTCACGAGGCGCGCGAGCTGTTCGCGTCAATGGGTTACAAGCCCGCGCTCGCCGAGACCGAGGCGCTCCTCGGGCACACGACGGCGCCGGCCTCCTAAAACGACCTAGGAGCCAGCTGCCGCGCGCGGCTCTTCGCCCTCGTCCGCCGCGATCTCCTCGCGGATCTTCTCCAGCGAGCGGCGGATCAGGCGGGAGACGTGCATCTGCGAGATCCCGACCTGCTGGGCGATCTGCGACTGGGTCAGCCCCTCGAAGAACCGAAGGTGCAGGATCTTTCGCTCCCGTTCGTCCAGGACGGCGAACCCCGGCGCAAGCACCGCGCGGTCCTCAGAGACCTCGTACTGGTGCTCCTCGGTCCCGAGCGACTCGAGTGGGTCGAGCTCGCCTTCGTCGTCCTGGCTGGAGCCTGCGGAGAGGGAGAGCGAGCTGTAGGCGCGCCCGCTCTCGAGCGCCTCGAGCACCTCCTCCTCGGTCACCCCGGCCGCCTTGGCGAGCTCGGGGATCGTCGGCGAGCGGCTGTGCTGGACGGTCAGCTCCTCGAGCAGCCGCGAGAGCTGGATGTTGAGCTCCTGGAGCCCGCGCGGCACCCGCACGGACCAACCGCGGTCACGGAAATGACGCTTGATCTCGCCGATGATATTCGGCGTCGCGTAGGTCGTGAGCTCGACGCCGCGATCGATGTCGAACCGGTCGATCGCCTTGATCAGGCCGATGGCGCCGATCTGGACGAGGTCCTCGAGCTGCTCGCCCCGGTAGGAGTAGCGCCGGGCGAGCGATCGGACGAGCGACATGTACTGCTCGATCAGCTGCTCCCGGGCGGCGAGGTCGCCCTCCTCGTGGTACCGCCGGAGGAGGACCTTGTCGCTCTCGGGCATCACGCCGTCTGCTCCTCCCCGACGCGCTTGACGAGCTCGAGCCAACCGTCCTGGTCGAGCTCGTAGCCGTCGACGACCGTGTCGAGGACCCGGCGGAGGCTGACTCCCTCGCCGGGCTCGCGCTCGAGCTCGGCCCGCAGGCGTCCACCGGCGAACGGCCCGACGAGCGCGTGGATGGCGCTGTCCGTGAGCCGCAGCTTGACGGTCACGTCGCCGTTCGCGGCTGCGCGCTCGAGCACCGCGTCCAAGGCCGTCTCCAGGTCGTCGAGGCTCTCGAAGCCCAGGTTCAGCCGAGCGGCCACGCCGCCGAGGACGAGGTGCGCGACCTCGTGAAAGGACTCCTCGCGCGGGATGGTGAGGACGATCTCGTCGCCGGTCACTCGCACTCCGCTGATTCAAACGCGGAAACCACGCGTGAGGTTTCGGCAGGATCCGCCACAATCGTGCCGGCGCCGACCACGGCGTCGCCGTCGTAGAGCACCGCCGCCTGACCAGGCGCGACCCCGTAGACCGCCTGGTCCAGTCGGAGCCGAAATCCGCTCTCGCTCGGCATCACCTCGGCACCGACGGCGGGAGAGCGGTGGCGCACCTTCACTTCGGCCCTGGAAACCGGGACGTGGAGGCGGCCGCGCGCCTCGACGACGCGGGTCGCGAGCGCACCGCGTGGGCCGACGACGACCGTGTTGGTGCCCGGCTCGCTGCGGAGCGCGTAGAGCGGCTCGGCCGCGACGACGCCCAGGCCACGGCGCTGGCCCGGCGTGAAGCGCCAGAAGCCGGCGTGGCGGCCGAGTTCGCGCCCGTCCTCGTCCACCACCGGCCCCTCGACCGAGCCGAGCCCGTGTCGCTCGAGGAAATCGCGGTAATCGCCGCCGGCCAGGAAGCAGGCCTCCTGGCTCTCGGCGCGCCGAGCGACCGCCAGGCCGGCGCGCTCCGCCTCGGCCCGGGTCTCGGTTTTGGTCTGCTCGCCGAGCGGGAACCAGAGCCGCTCCAGGAAGCGCGGATCGAGGCGGGCAAGCATATACGACTGGTCCTTGCCCCCGTCTGCGCCGCGCGCCAGCAGGAGCCTGTCCCTACGACGGACGATGCGCGCGTAGTGGCCGGTGGCCAATCGCGCCGCTCCGGCCCGGGATGCAAAGTCCAGGAGCTCGGCGAAGCGAAAGCTGCCGTTGCAACGGATGCACGGATTGGGCGTCTCGCCCGCCGTGTAGCCGCGGACGAACGGCTCGACGACGGCGCGGCGGAACTCCTCGCGCAGGTCGAGCGTGATGTGGGGCAGGCCGAGCTCGTGGCAGGTCGCGCGGGCCGCCAGAACGGCCTCGGGCGAGCAGCAAGCGCGCTCGGAGTCCGGCCCCTGCGGGTCGAGCCAGAGCCGGAGAGTGACGCCTAGGGCATCGGGCCCCGCGCGCAGGAGCGCCACGGCGCTGTCCACACCGCCGCTCATCGCGACGGCCACGCGCTTGGGCTTGGGCGGGGCGCGAAAGACCGGCGCGAGCGCGTTCGCGAGGGCGTCCACGGCGAGCTCGTCTCCTCCGACCGCGGCGGCCTCGAGCAGGGTCAGGCCTTCGAGCCTGCGGTCGAGGCCTTGCGCCTCGGCACTGACGATCCGCTCGCCCTCGACGCCGAGGCGGACCAGCGCCCAGTCGCCTCCGCGCGAGGCATCTCCGACGGCC
>DASXQY010000133.1:0-8387 GCA_036506915.1 Gaiellaceae bacterium
GGGTCACGGCGTCTGTCGATGTTCGGGCACCGACCGCCGAGCAGCTCGAGGCGCTCATCGAGGCGATTGGGTTCGAGCCGGCCTGGCGGCAGGATCCGATCGCCATGACAGGGCCGCCGCTCGACGCCCTGCGTGCCGTACTGCCCGACGCTCCGAAGCTCGTCTCGGGCGCCGGGCACGACGCGATGGTGCTCGCCGCTGCCGGAGTGCCGACCGCGATGCTCTTCGTGCGCAGCCTGAAGGGTGGGATCAGCCACTCGCCCGAGGAGCACTCGTCGGACCACGACATCGAGAGGGCGGTCGCGGTGCTCGCCGGCGCGCTCGCGCGCCTCGCGTCTGTGGACTGATCGCGACACAACCCGCACGGGCGAGGCACAGACACGTGCGCATTTCGGAGGTAGGCTCGAGCTGGGTGGCGGGTGGAACTCTCCTTCCCCACCCAAGGGTGGGGAGGCGGGCACTTACTGCTCGGTGAACCTGATCGGTTTGGCGCCCTCCCACAGGACCTTCGGGCCGAGGTCGGCGAGGCGCTCTGCGCCCTCCAGGATCGTCGCGAAGTGGTTTCCCGCGAGCTGGCCGGCCTTGCTCGCGAAGCATGTCGGCCCGTAGGGAAAGAGCAGCTCGGTCTCGCTGATCCCGCCGGGGTAGAGGAGCAGCTCGCCGGGCGCCGGGTAGCTCGTCGCGTTCTCGGCGCCGACGCCGACCTCGAGCTCGCCGAACGGGATCCAGCACGACTCGCCGCTCCAGCGCACGTGGATCAGGCGGCTCTCGAGGGGCAGCAGCCGGCGGAACGCGGCGACCGTCTGCGGCGCCGCCTCCTCCTCGAGCCGGGCGGCGAAGCGGTACTCACCGACGGCGATCTCGAGCACCGACGGAACCTACTTGATCTTCGCGCCCTGCCGGATCCAGGCTCCGAGCAGGTCGCGCTCCGCCTGCGTCATCCCGGTCGCGTTCCCGAGAGGCATCGTCTTCGTCGTGACGGCCGCCTGCTCGATCCGGGCCGCCTGCGTCACGATCTGCTCCGGCGTGTCGAAGGCGATCCCGAGCGGTGCTGAGTCCACCTTCGTCGGATGCGACGAGTGGCAGGGGACGCAACGCTGTTCGACGATCGCCTGCGCCCGCGAGAAGGGCACCGCCGGCCCGGTCGTGCTCCCCTCCGAGCCCTGCGGCCGGATCGCCACCGCCACCCCGGCGATCGCGAGCGCCGCGGTGACCGGGATCGCCCACACCGTTCGGCCCGCGTGCCGGAGGTTGAAGAAATGGCGGATCCACGCCCCGATCGCCATCAGCGCGACCAGGATCAGCCACGACCAGCTGTGCCCGTAGGTCGCCGGAAAATGGTTGCTGAGCATCGCGAAGACGACCGGCAGCGTCAGGTAGTTGTTGTGGACGGAGCGCTGCTTCGCGCGCGCCGCGGGCGCCGGGTCGGGCTCGCGGGCCGCCCGCTTCGCGCGCACCAGTTCCCAGTGGGCGGGAATGATCACGAGGAGGACGTTGGCGGCCATGATCGTGCCGAGCATCGCCCCGACCTGGATGTACTCGGCCCGCCCGCTGAAGAGCTCGCTCGCGCCCCAGGCGGCGAGCGTCGTCAGGCCGAGCAGCGCCGCCGCCAGTACGAGCTCGCTCCGCAGCAGCCGGCAGAGCCCGTCGTAGACCAGCCACGCCACGACGAGCAACCCGATGCTGATCGCGATCGCCGCAGCCGGGCTGAGGTCGGCGACGCTCTTGTCGATCAGGTACGTGTCCGCGTTGACGTAGTAGAGGAACACCATCAACGCGAAGCCCGAGAGCCAGGTCGTGTAGGCCTCCCACTTGAACCAGTACAGGGGCTCGGGCAGCCTCGGCGGGGCGAGGCGGTACTTCTCGATCCGGTAGAAGCCGCCGCCGTGGACCTCCCATGCCTCGCCGCCCACGCCGCGGTCGGAATCGCCGCGTTCCTCCGGCGGGCGCAGGTGGTTGTCGAGCGCGACGAAGTAGAACGACGTTCCGATCCAGACGATCCCCGCGACGACGTGCAGCCACCGGGCTAGGAAGTCGAGCCACTCGTTCGCGTACGGATCCATCAGTCCGCAGCGGCAGACCAGCGATCGCGGGCGATCGCGACCAACTCACCCATGGCCGTCTCGAGCTCCTCCTCCCGCGTCCGCTCGAGCCGCTCCTGCATCACCGGAATGAGCTCCGACTTGGGGCGGCGGTCGACGAAGACGACGAAGCGGAAGCCGAACTTCTCCTCGTACACCTGGTTCAGGTACGCGAGCTCGGTCAGCGTGGCGGCGTCGGCCTCGGCCCCCTGCTCGGCCGCCGAGCGGGGCGAGAGGTTCCGAGCGCCGATCGCGGGATGGGCGTTGAGCGCCTCGAGCTTCTCCGCCTCGCTCAGCTCGGCGGCGACCTGCTCGGCGGCCGGCCCGAGCGGGTCCTCGCGCTCGGCGAGCAGCTCGACGAGGCGTGTCCTGCCCTCGAAGAGCTCGGCGAGCTGATCGACCGTCAGCTGCCGCGGTAGGTCACGCACGAGTAGGAGGAGACGAGGAGCGGGACGTGGTGGTGCCCCTCGCCGAGCTCGAGCTCGAGCTCGACCCGGCGAAAGTAGGGCGAGGGTGGAGCGAAGACGAGCCGGTAGCTGCCGGGCTCGACTTCCGCCAGTCCGGCGATTCGCCCGTCGCGATCGGTCTCGGCCCCGGCGACCAATTCGGCGCCCCGGTAGACCTCGACGCGCACCCCCGCGGCAGGCCGTCCGTGCTCGGTGTCGAGCACGTGCGTCGAGAGCGTGGCGCTCATCCGGTGAACTTCTCCGCCTGGCGGCGTTGCTCCTGCGCGATCTCGGCCTCGTCCACCCGGAGCAGGTGCCCGTCGTGGACGATCTCGTTGCCACCCACGACCAGGCGATCGACCCGGTGCGGGCCGCCGAGGACGAGCGCTGCGACGGGATCGTCCGCGCCGCCGAATACGAGACCGTCGGTTCGCCAGATCGCGATGTCGGCCGAACGGCCGGGCTCGAGCGAGCCGAGGTTGTGGCGCCCGAGCACCTCGGCTCCCCCGCGTGTGCCCAGGCGTAAGGCCGCCCGCGCCGTCAGGGCCTCGGGCCCGTCGCGGCCCCGGGCCAGGAGGAGCGCCTGCTTCACCTCGAGCGCGAGATCGCCGCGCTCGTTCGAGGCCGAGCCGTCGACGCCGAGTCCCACCCGCACGCCCGCGTCGAGCATCTGCCGTACCGGCGCGATCCCGGCGCCCAGCCGGAGGTTCGAGCTTGGGCAGTGCGCGACGCCCGTTCCGGTTTCCGCGAAGCGACCGACGTCGCTCTCGTCGAGGTGGACGCAGTGCGCGCACCAGACGTCGCCTTCGAGCCAGCCGAGCCGCTCGAGGTACTCGACGGGCCGGCAGCCGTACAGCTCGAGGCAGTAGGCCTCTTCCTCGGCCGTCTCGGCCAGGTGGGTGTGGAGCCTCAGGCCGAGCCGGCGGGCCAGCTCCGCCGACTCCCGCATCAGGCGCTCGCTGACGGAGAACGGCGAGCACGGAGCGACGACAAGCTCGGGGTGCTGGAACGCCAGCTGCTCGGTCTCCGCCAGGATCTCGTCCGCGTTCTCGACGAGCGAGTCGGGCGGGAGGCCGCCGTCCGACTCGCCGAGGTCCATTGACCCGCGCGAAGGGATCAGGCGGACGCCGACCTCGCGCGCGGCAGTCAGCTCGGCCTCGATCAGCTCGCCCGCGCCTCGCGGGAAGACGTAGTGGTGGTCGAAGACCGTTGAGCAGCCGGAGAGGGCGAGCTCGGCGAGCCCGGTGCGGGCGGCAGCGTGCTCCGCCTCGGCGTCGATCCTGCCCCAGACCGGGTAGAGCGCCTTCAGCCAGGTGAAGAGGTCGGCCTCCTGGGCCCTGGTGCGCGTCAGGGTCTGGTAGAGGTGATGGTGCGTGTTGACGAGGCCAGGGGTGACGAGCGCGCCGCCGAGATCGTCGCGCTTGTCCGCCCAGGGCTCGGCTCCGCCGCCGGCCTGCGCCACGACGTCGTCCTCGAGCAGCACCCAGCCGGACTCGTGCTCGGTCCCCGCGTCGTCCATCACGACGACGTACGCGTTGGCGAGCAACAGCTTCATGCTTGCAGCGGCACGAGCTCGAAGCGGTCGACGTCGACGAGACCCGAGTCCGTGATCTTCAGGCTCGGGATCACGGAGAGAGCGAGGAAGGCGAGCGTCTGGAAAGGCGACTCGAGCGTGCAGCCGAGCTTCGCGGCCGCCTCGATGCAGCCGCGGCTTGCCTCCACGACCGCGTCGAGTGGCGCCTCGGACAGGAGGCCGGCGATCGGCAGGGGCAGCTCGGCGCGCACGCCGCCGTCCTCGACGACGACCACGCCGCCGCCGATCTCGGTCAGGCGCCGGATCGCCCGGGCCATGTCGTGGTCGTCCATCCCGACCACGACGATGTTGTGGGCGTCGTGCGCGACCGTCGAGGCGAGCGCGCCGGCACGGAGACCGAAGCCGCGCACCAGCCCCAACCCGAGCCGGCCCGTCCCCAGGTGCCGCTCGACCACGGCGATCTTCGCCAGGTCGCGCTCGGGGTCGGCGACGGCATGGCCCCCCGCGACCGTCGGCTCGTCCACCAGCGACTCCGTCACGATCTGGCCGGGAACGACCCCGATCACGCGCGCCCTTCCGCCCTCCCAGGGAATCGCGAAGTCGCGGGTGGCGACGTGCCGGACGCGGACGGTGTGCTTGACCCACTCGGGCACCTCGGGGCGCTCGATCTCGCCGACCGGCCGGCCGCGCTTGAGCACCGTCTCGGGCTCGAACCGCTCGAGGTCCGGTAGGAGGAGCAAATCGGCCTGGTAGCCGGGAGCGATCGCCCCGAACCGGTCGAGCCGGTGCCAGGTCGCGGCGTTCAGCGTCGCCATCACGAGCGCGTCCTCCGGGGTGACGCCCAGCTCGACCGCCCGCCGCACCATCGAGTTGACGTGGCCCTCCTCGGCGATGTGCTCGGGCTCGCGGTCGTCGGTGCAGAAGGCGATCCGCGCGGTGCCGTACTCGGCGACGAGCGGGATCAGCGCCTCGAGGTTGCGGGCCGCCGAGGCCTCCCGGATCAGGAGCCAGGCGCCCGCGCGCAGCCGCTCGCGCCCCTGCTCGATCGTGAACGCCTCGTGGTCGGAGCGGATCCCGGCGGCGATGTACGCGTTCAGCGCCTTGCCGAGCACCCCGGGCGCGTGGCCGTCGACGTGCTCGGCCCCCTCGAGGGCGAGCTTCTCGAGCTCCCGCTCGGCGCCGGAGACCACGCCGGGGAAGTTCATCATCTCGGCCAGGCCGATCACGCGCCGCCGCCTGAGCAGTCCCTGGAGGTCGCCGGGCGTCAGCGGTCGCCGCGGGTGCTCGAACGACGAGGCCGGCACGCACGAGGAGGCCATCACGAACACGTCCAGTGGCAGCTCGGCGCAGGCGTCGAGCAGCCAGTGGACGCCGTCGGTGCCGAGTACGTTCGCGATCTCGTGTGGATCGACGACGACGGTGGTCGTCCCGAGCGGGAGGACGAGGCGCGCGAACTCGTCGAGCATCAACTTCGACGACTCGATGTGCACGTGGGCGTCGACGAAGCCGGGGACGACGAACCTCCCGGACGCGTCGAGCGTCTCCGCCCCCTCGTACTCGCCGAGGCCGGCCACGTAGCCGTCGACGATCGCCAGGTCTTCGTCGAGCCACTCGCGGGTGAAGACCGAGAAGACGCGACCGCCGCGAACGACGAGATCGGCCGGCTCGTCGCCGCGGGCGACCGCCAGTCGTCGAGCGAGGTCGGCCATGGCGCAACATACCCCGGCGGGTGCAGGGATTTCATCCCGGGTCGCCGCCGAAGTACCCTTGCCGGAGCGTGGACGTCCTCACCCCCAGGTCGCTCGACGAGGCGCTCCGCTTGAAGGCCGAGCGGCCCGAGGCGCTGCCGATCCAGGGCGGCACGGACGTGATGGTCGAGCTGAACTTCGACCGCGGCCGGCCCCCGGCGCTGCTGAACCTGAACGAGGTGCCGGAGCTGCGCGGCTGGTCTCGCGAGAACGGGACGCTGCGGCTCGGCTCGGCGCTGACCTACACGGAGGCGATGCAGGAGCCGCTCGCCGAGCCGCTTCGAGCGCTGGCCGAGGCGTCCCGGACGGTCGGCGGGCCGCAGATCCGCAACCGCGGCACGATCGGCGGCAACCTCGGCACGGCATCTCCTGCTGGTGACGCGCTCCCCCCGCTGCTCGTCTACGGCGCGGAGGTCGAGGTCGCGAGCGCGCAGGGCTCCCGGACGCTGTCGCTGACGGAGTTCCTCGTCGGGCCGAAGCGCAACGCCCTCGCCTCGGACGAGCTGATCGTCGCCGTGCGAGTGGGGGCACAGGGCGCTCCGCAGACGTTCATGAAGGTCGGGCCGCGCAACGCGATGGTGATCGCCGTCGTCTCGCTCGCCCTGTGCGTGGACGAGGAGCGCGGCGAGGTGCACGCGTCTTTCGGCTCCGCGGGACCGGTGCCCGGGCTCGTCACGGCGCCCATGGACGAGCGCGACGGGCTGGCCGAGCGCGTCGCCGCCGCCGCCTCGCCGATCGACGACGTCCGCGGCACCGCAACCTACCGGCGGCATGTCCTTCGCGTCCTGACCGAGCGCGCCCTCGAGCGCTGCCTGGCGTGAAGATCTCGCTCCGCGTCAACGGGGAGAGGCGCGAGACCGAGATCTGGGAGGGCGAGAGCCTCCTCTTTGCCCTGCGCGAGCGGCTCGGCCTGCCGGGCTCGAAGAACGCGTGCGAGCAGGGCGAATGCGGCTCCTGCTCGGTGCTGCTCGACGGCACGCTCGTCTGCTCCTGCCTCGTCCTGGCGGCGCAGGCGGACGGGCACACCCTCGTCACCGTCGAAGGGCTCGGCGGGGAGGGGCGGCTGCACCCGGTGCAGGAGGCCTTCGCCGAGACCGGCGCCGTCCAGTGCGGCTTCTGCACGCCGGGGCTGATTGTGGCGACCGCCGACCTGCTCGAGAGGAACCCCGACCCGACCGACGACGAGATCCGCGAGGCGCTCTCCGGAAACCTCTGCCGCTGCACCGGCTACGCGAAGATCTTCGACGCCGTCAGGCTGGCGGCCGGGCAATGAGCACGACCGCCCGCAAGCTCGAGCTGGGCCGGGTGGGCGACAGCGTCAGGCGGGTGGACGCGATCCCGAAGGTGACCGGGGAGTTCGCCTACGCGAGCGACCTCTTCGCCGCCGGGATGCTCTGGGGCCACACCGTCCGCAGCGCGCACGCGCACGCACGGATCGTCGAGATCGACCTCTCGCAGGCGCTGACGATGCCCGGTATCCACGCCGTCCTCACGCATGACGACATCCCGGGAGCGAAAACCTACGGGCTCGAGTTCCCGGACCAGCCGGTGCTCGCGATCGACCGCGTCCGCTACTTCGGCGAGCCGGTCGCGCTGGTCGCCGCCGAGCATCCCGAGCAGGCGCGGCGGGCGGCCGAGAAGATCCGGGTCGAGTACGAGCCGCTGGAGCCGGTCGTCGACCCCGAGCGGGCAACCGAGCAGGAGCCACTCCACGAGGAGAGCCCCACCGCGGACCACGGCTTCCGCGACGATCCGCGGCCGAACGTCCTCCGCTCGATCGTCGTCCGGCACGGCGACCCCGACGTGGAGGGAGACGTCTCGGTCAGCGGCGTCTACGAGCTCGGCATCCAGGACCAGGCCTTCCTGGGGCCGGAGTCCGGGCTGGCCGTTCCCGACGGCGAGGGCGGGGTCGACGTCTACGTCGCGACGCAGTGGCTCCACGTCGACCGCGACCAGGTCGCTCCGTGTCTCGGGCTCGACAAGGAGCAGGTGCGAATCCACCTCTCCGGGGTTGGCGGCGCGTTCGGCGGGCGCGAGGACCTGTCGATGCAGATCCACGGCGCGATGCTCGCCCTGCACGCGAACCGGCCGGTGAAGATGGTCTACAGCCGGGAGGAGTCGTTCGTCGGCCACGTCCACCGGCATCCCGCCAAGATCTGGATGGAGCATCGGGCGACGCGCGAGGGCAGGCTCGTGTGCGTGCGCGCCCGGATCCTGCTCGACGGCGGCGCGTACGCCTCGAGCTCGACGGCGGTCACCTCGAACGCGGCCGCGTTCGCCTGCGGTCCGTACAAGGTCGAGAACGCGCTCGTCGAGTCCACCTGCGTGTACACGAACAACCCGCCCTGCGGTGCAATGCGCGGCTTCGGCGCGGTGCAGAGCTGCTTCGCGCACGAGGCCCAGATGGACAAGCTCGCCGCCGAGCTCGGGATCGATCCGGTCGAGCTGCGGTTGCTGAACGCGCTCGGCCCCGGCGACACGCTGCCGATGGGCCAGCAGATCACCGGCTCGCTCCCCGTGGCCGAGGTGATCCGCCGCGCCGCGGAGCTGCGGGTCCCCGAGCCCGAGGAGCTGCCCC
>DASXQY010000134.1:0-3940 GCA_036506915.1 Gaiellaceae bacterium
CGGCGCGCCGGCCTGATGGGCTTCCAGGTCGCAAACCGCCGCAGCCGGATCGCCGACCTCGGCTCGCTTGCGGTTCACCCCGACTTCCGGGGCCGGCGGCTCTCGGACCGGGCGGCGCGCCTCTTCCAGCGCCACCTGCTCGACCTCGGCTATCACCGGCTCCAGCTCGAGATCTACGGCTTCAACGAGCGCGCGCTGCGCCACGCCGAGCGGGCCGGCTTCGTGCGCGAGGGAGTCCGCCGCAAGGCCTACGACCGCCACGGCGAGTGGGTTGACAGCGTGATCTACGGGTTGATCCCGGAAGATCTCTAGGCAGCGTGCCGTGCAGCACGTGCCGCTCGGACCTCTCTCCGTTTCTCGCGTCGGCCTCGGCTGCAACAACTTCGGAGGGCGGCTCGGCTTCGAGCGCACACAAGCCGTTGTCGACGCTGCGCTCGATGCCGGCATCGACTTCCTCGACACAGCCGACATCTACGGCCAACGCTCGGGCCCAGCGGTGTACGGCAACGAGGGCGGCAGCGAGCGCTTCCTCGGGCGGTTGCTCCGTGGCCGCCGCGATCGGGTCGTCTTGGCGACGAAGTTCGGCCATGACATGGGCGACGGCGTCGAGCCGCGTGGCTCGCCGTCGTACGTTCGCGCCGCGCTCGACGCGTCGCTCGAGCGCCTGGAGACCGACCGCGTCGACCTGCTCTACTACCACTGGCCGGACGGCGTGACGCCGATCTCGGACACCGTCGCCGCGATGGCCGAGCTCGTCCAGGAGGGTAAGGCACGTGCGATCGGGGTCTCCAACGTCTCGCGAGAGCAGCTGGACGAGGCGGCCCGGGCGGCGGAGATCACGGCCGTGCAGAACGAGTACTCGCTGCTCGCGCGCGGCGCCGAGCGCGACGTTCTCCCACGCTGCCGTGAGCTCGGGATCGGCTTCGTGCCCTACTACCCGCTTGCGGCGGGCCTTCTGACGGGGAAGTACCTCCGCGAGGAGCCGCCGCCGGAAGGAACGCGCTGGGCAGGTAGCGATGCCCTCGACGACGATCGGGTCACTCCATTAGTTGCGACTGGACAGGCGACGTTCGACACGATCGCGCGGCTCGAGGCGTTTGCCCGCGAGCGCGGTCGCACGCTGCTCGAGCTCGCGATCGCGGGAGTCGCAGCGCAGGCACGCGTGGCGTCGGTGATCGTCGGTGCGACCTCGGCCGAGCAGGTGCGCGCGAATGCAGCCGCCGGCGACTGGGAGCTGACGGCGGACGAGTTGGTCGCGCTACGCTCCCTCGCCTGATGGACGCCTGGCTTCGCGACGCGCGCGATGCCCTCGCCGAAGCGGCCGGCATTCCGCGCGAGCGGCTCGAGCTCACCGATGAGGAGGCTCGCACGCTGCTCGACCTGGCCCGGATCGCCGCACACGATTCCGGCGATCGCACGAACGCGCCGCTCCTCTGTTACCTGGTCGGCCTCGCGCGCAGCGGCGAGGAGCTGGACGAGCTGGCCGACGCTGTCAGGCGCTCGAGCTCGTAGAGCTCCTCGGGCGTGTTCACGTTCGCGAGGAGGGCCGGGTCGGCGTAGATCTCGCGCGTCTTCAGCTCGGCGAGCGCATCGCGCAGGGCGAACGACTCAGCGGCCAGCCGCCGCTCGAGAACCGCGAGAGCGCTTCGGCGGAACGCAGCAGGCAAGGGCCCCGTCTGCGTCACGGCGGCGTCGATGGGCCGAGTGACTTTGTAACAGTCTGTTACTTGGAGCGCGTCGGCCAGCGCGAGCAGCACGTGTGGAGTGACGAGCGGCGTGTCGACGGGAAGCACCACGCAGAGCTCCGTCGGGGCGGCCCTCAGCCCGGCGACGATGCCGGCGAGTGCGGCGCGGGTCGGGGTGTCGTCGTCGAGCACCGGGAAGGGAAGGTCGAGCCCGTCCGCGCGCTTGCCGACGGCCACCCGCTCGCCGCAGGCCGCGCCGAGCGTCTCCCACGCGCGCCCGGCGAGCGTCTTGCCGTCCATGAGCGCGAGCGCCTTCGGCGAGCCGAAGCGCCGGCTCGCGCCGCCGACGAGCAGGATCCCGGTCAGGTCAGGACGCGCCACGGCTCCGTGTAGACGTTGAGCCGCGCCTCGCGCGCGAAGCCGCAGATGGTGAGGCCGCGGTCGGCCGCGAGCTCGACCGCGAGGCTCGAGGGTGCGCCGACGGCGACGAGGATCGGGCAGCCGGCGACGGCCGCCTTCTGCACGAGCTCGAACGAGAGGCGGCCGCTGACGCAGAGGATCGCCTGCGCGAGCGGCAGGCGGTCTTCCAGGAACGCCCAGCCGACGACCTTGTCCATCGCGTTGTGGCGGCCGACGTCCTCCCGCAGACAGAGGAGCTCCCCGCCGAGCGAGAACAATCCCGTGGCGTGCAGGCCGCCCGTGGCCGCGAAGGCGGGCTGGGCGGCGCGCAGGCGCTCGGGAAGGCCGGCGAGGAGGTGGAACGGGACGCGAAGATCGCTCTCGACCCGGGGAGCTTCGACAGCGACCGCCTCGAGCGCTCCCTTGCCGCACACGCCGCAGGAGGAGCTCGTGTAGAAGCGGCGCTCCGCCGCGGCGGGGTCGAATCCGGGCGCGTCGACCTCGACCGTGTTCGCGGCGAGCTCGGCCGGCAGCGCGGCTCGCGTCGCCGGGATCCCCTCCGACAGGCAAAAGCCGAGCGCCAGCGCTTCGTCGTGACCGGGCGTCCGCATCGTCACCGCGACCGGGCGACCCTCGATCCGGATCTCGAGCGGCTCCTCGACGGCGACACGGTCGGTCGCCGCGCCACCGCCGGGCAACCGAACGACGTCGACCGGCCATGCCGAATAGGGCGGCGCCGCGCCGGAGGCCGTCACGCTCGGCCTCCGAGGCGCTCGCGTTGCGGGATCACGGTGTACTTCGGGTCCCGCGCGGACTGGAAGCCGGCCTTGAAGACCGACCACCGCCGCGCGACCTCGCCGGCCAGCACGAGCGCGCCGCCGGCCGCCGCCGCGACCCGGCTCCTCCGGCCCGGCCCGGCGAGGAGGGCGGACCCGCCGAGGGTGCACGCCTTCGCGAGCCTGTTGTAGCGCCCGCTCTCGCCCTGCTCGTACGGCTCCCCGACCATCCCGAGCCGCTTCTCCATCGCCAGCATCAGCGCGTTCTCGACGAGCGCGCCGCCCACGGCCAGCCTCCGCGCCGGCCCGGCCTCCGCAGGAGCCACCGCGATCGCCGAAGCCGCGCCGGCGCTTGCGGCCGCGCTCGCGCCGAAGAGAAACGGCAGCTCGTGCCGCGCCTCGTGCCAGACCGGGATCGCCGTGTCCGCGATCAGCGTCCCGGTGTAGACGGCGAGCGGCGCTCCCGATACGGCAGAGGCCGTCCGCGCCACGTCGCTCACCCGCCGCAGGCGCCCGATCGCGTTGAGGAACGCGGCCGCCGAGCTCGCTGCGCTCGAGAAGCCGAGAATCCAGCTCCCCACGCTCATCGGCGAGGTCACCTTGAACACGCGCAACATGTTCAGGAACCGCTCCGGCCGGCCGAGATCGGCGATCAGCAGCAGCGGGCTGACGGCATCGGCGGCGGCGCCGATGTAGATGCTGCGCCTCGCGAGGCGTTCGTTGCCCGCGACGCGCGCGACGAGGCTCAGCACCGACGAAGCGCCCCCGAGGCCGCCGGTGAAGAAGTACCACGGGATCTCGGGGTGCCAGACGGGCTCCTTGAGCACGGGCCTCCCGTAGTACGACTCGCTCACTCCGATCCTCCGGCGAAGGCGGCCGCGATCCCGAGCGCCAACGCTCCCGCCGCGAGCGCCGCGCTCCGCCACATCCCCGGCAAGTCCCGGGTAGTCACGACCGGAGCGGGCGGCAGCCCGTAGACCTCGGGCTCGTCGAGCAGGAGGAAGAAGGCGCCGAAGCCGCCGACGCCGTCGCCCGGGTCGCGCCCGTAGAGCCGAGCGCCGTTCCACCCTTCGCCCTGGA
>DASXQY010000135.1:0-1863 GCA_036506915.1 Gaiellaceae bacterium
CCACCACGTGCGAGTGCGCGTCGTACCGATGCGCGGCGGCGGGATGACGGCTTCGGTCTCGCTCCGCTTCTAAGATTCGAGCCGAGCGCCGGGTTCGCCGAGGCCGAGGCGCTCCATCTTCATCGCCAGGCCGTTGCGGGAGACTCCGAGCAGCCGCGCGGCGGCCGAGCGCTTCCCACTCGTGCGCACGAGCGCGGCCCGGATGAGGCGCCGCTCGAGGTGGTCAACGTTGGCCTCGAGCCTCAGCGACGACGGCACCGTGTCCAGCTCCCCATCCGCGGACACGAGGACGCGCTCGGAGAGCAGGTGGACGTCGACCATCTGGCCGTCCCGGCAGAGGTAGGCCAGCCGCCTCACCTCGTGCTCCAGCTCGCGGACGTTGCCGGGCCACGCGTAGCCGCAAAGGGCTCGCCGCACCTCCGGAGTGATCCCCGGGATCGATTTGCCGGTCTCGCCGGCGAACACGCCCAGCATCGCCTGCACGAGCCCGGGGATGTCCTCCCGCCGCTCCCGCAAGGGCGGCACGCGTAGCACGAAGCCAGCGACGCGGTAGTAGAGGTCCCGGCGGAACTGGCCCTGATCGATCTTTTCGTCGAGGTCCGAGTTCGTCGAGGTGACCACGCGGGCGTCGACGCGCACCGGCGCGCCGCCGACCGGCTGGATCTCACCGCCCTGGAGGGCCCGCAGCAGCTTCGCCTGCAGCGCGAGCGGCATGTCCCCGATCTCGTCGAGGAAGAGGGTCCCGCCGTTCGCGAGCTGGAACCGGCCCGGACGCTCGTTGACGCCGGTGGCGACGCCCTTGGCGATCCCGAACATCTCGGCTTCGAGCAGCTCGGCGGGAATGGCCGCGCAGTTGACGGCCACGAAAGGGCCGTCGCGCCGCGCCGACGACGAGTGCAGCGCGTGGGCGAGCTGCTCCTTGCCCACGCCGGTTTCGCCGAGTAGGAGCACGGGCACGTCTCCCTGGACGAGCGCACGCAACTGCTCGTAGAGCTCCAGGATGGCCGCGGAATGGCCGGGGATGTAGCCCTCGGGAAAGCGGAGGACCTCATCGGCCTCGTCCGCCTGGGCCGGATCGGCCCACCTCGAGGGGAGCACCCGAAGTGCGACCGCGCGTCCGACGGTAGCTTGCATGTTCACACCTGTTTGGTGATTGGACGGACGCGACCGTCAGTTTTCGCGGGCCTGCTTCCTCTTTATTCCGTAGAAATCGACCCAGTGGACCATACCGTCCCATCCGGCCACGTACTCGTCGTAGGAGAGCCAGAAGCCCTCGTCGAGCTCGCCTTCGCAATCCCGGCCGGCCGGGCAGAGCCGGGACGGGTCCACGACGAGGACCCGCCGGTAGGGACGGCTCGAGAAGCCCTTGACCACGACGGTGTGGCCGCTTCCGGAGCCGTGAGAGTGCAGCGACGCGATCACAGGCCGGCCCGCGCAGATCTCGGCCGTGAGCGCCGCCCAGGCGAGCGGCTGTGCGTCACAGGCGTCATCGTTCTGGCGGTCCTTGAGCGCGTCGCAGGTCGTCGCGTAGCTGAAGCTGTAGCGCTCCGGCTTCTCGACGAAGGCCGGCCAGCGGGGCCGATCGCACCTGGCCGGAAGGTCGTCGACGGGGAGACAGGAGCTGGGCGTGACGCAGCAGCCTTTCACGCCCAGCACCTGCTCCGCCTGGCGGCATTGGCATGCCTGCTTCGGCGGCTCTCCGAGAAGCTCCATGATCATCTGGCTGCTCGCCGCCCAGCACCAGTTGTTGGCGCGGCCCGCCGGCGGCGAGAACCGCAGGCTCAGCACTCGTTCCTGGCACGCCTGCTGGGCGGGCGCAGAGGCGGCGGTGGTCAGAACCGTCATCCCGATGAGCACACACCT
>DASXQY010000136.1:0-1594 GCA_036506915.1 Gaiellaceae bacterium
GCGCCGGCGCTCGAGTAGGTGCGGAAGTTGTAGGCGTCGCCGCCCGGGAGCGTCCTCGTCCGGACGACCCCCGCTCCCCAGCGCAGCAGATGAGCGAGCTGGTGCGGCAGCGCCCGGGCCTCGAGGCCGAGATACTGCTTGAACGGGTGCGGCCGGTTTTCCCAGTCGAGCAGGTGAGCCGATCGGCGCACGCTTTCGAACGAGTGCTTGGTGCGCTCGTGGTACTCCCAGGCCGCTATCGGATCCCAGTTCGTCGGCCAGATGTATCAGACGGGCGAGCCGCAGGTGCTCAGCCGGCGAACGCAGGCTGGGCGAGCCCCGGACGGCCGGGCGCGCGCGGAAAAGCCCGCAGGCGTGCGGCTGCGGCCCGCAGGCGTGCGGCTGCGCGGGCGCCTCCTGGGGCGAGAGCGACTCGGATGCCGCGGTGATGTAGAGGTCGCAAAGGTTGGGCGCGCCGAAGCTACCAGCTCATGACGAGGCCGACCGGAGGCTCGACGACGGCGTCGAGGCGACCGTCGGGCGCGAAGCGGACAGCCCGCCCTCCCGTTGGCGCTCCTCGTCCCAGTCCGGCCCCTCACCGAGGGCGGCGCGAGCGTCGAGCACGAGCTCCGCCTCGAGCCGCCCCCCACCGTCATCCGCGGCCGCCTACAGCTGCTCGAGCCGCTCCCGCAGCCGGTCGACGTCGGCGCGGCGGCCGGAGTAGAGCTCGCAGCGGAAGCGAACGTGCAGGCCGCTCCGCCGGACGACGTCGGCCATGAACGCGTCGCAGGTCGCGCGCCGGCAGCGAGGGAGCGCAAGCGCGAGCGCCCGCACCGTCCATGCGGTCGCTCGCCCGGCGGCGCCGCTCGGGAAAGTCGCGCTCCAAGAGTACGGCCAGACGACGCTCGAGTCGCCGCTCGCGAGCGCCGGGCCGGTCGGGCAGCTGGAGCCCTCCCGAGAGCCTCGCGCAGGAGCTCGAGCAAGTCCGGCCAGGCGGCCGACTCGATTTGGTGGGCCGCGGCCTCGAGGACGCCGACCGTCCGCGGGCGACGGCCGCTCTGAGCACTTGCTCCGGCGGCGGCCTCTTGTCGATCGCGAGGCCATCTTCGCCGACGTACACTCGCGCGATGGAGTCGCAGACGCTCGCCTGCCGGATCGGGGCCGGTCTGTCGACCTCGGAGTCGGCCTGGGAGGCCGCCAGGGAGGCGGCGCGCGAGGCCCGGGGCGGAGCCCTGGGCGGGGCCGAGGTCGACCTCGCCTTCGTCTTCCTCTCCCCGGCGCACCTGCTCGAGGCCGAGGCGGCCGCCGAGGCCGTACGCGAGGAGCTCGCGCCTCGGCACCTGCTCGGCTGTGTGGCCGAGGGAGTGGTCGCGCGTGACCGCGAGCTCGAGAAGGGTCCTGCGGTGGCCGTCTGGGCGAGTGCGCTGCCGGGCGCGGAGATCGAGTGCTTTCACGTCGTGGCCGTGCAGACGGTAGAGGGGACCGCGGTGGCGGGCTTTCCCGAGCTCGACGACCCGGGGCTCGTCGCGCTGCTCGTCGATCCCTTCACGTTTCCGGTCGGGCCGTTCCTGACGAGGCTGAACGAGGCCCACGAGCAGATCCCGCTCGTCGGCGG
>DASXQY010000137.1:0-4586 GCA_036506915.1 Gaiellaceae bacterium
ACGTCGGCGGCTTCCATCGTCTTCTTCTGGTGGGTGACCACGATGAACTGCGCCCGCTCGGAGTAGCGACGCAGCAGCTCGACGAAGCGGCCGATGTTCGTGTCGTCGAGCGCCGCCTCGACCTCGTCCAGCAGGTAGAACGGGCAGGGCCGGGCCAAGAAGAGCGCGAACAGGAACGAGATCGCCCCGAGGGCCTTCTCGCCGCCGGAGAGCAGGGTCAGCCTCGTGACGCGCTTGCCGGCCGGGCGCAGCTCGACCTCCACCCCGGGCTCCTCGGCGTCCGCCCCGTCCTCAGCCGGCTCGGTCAGCCGCAGCCGGCCGTGTCCGCCGGGGAAGAGCGTCGCCGCGACCTCCTCGAAGTGCGAGCTGACCGCGGCGAAGGTCTCGTCGAAGCGGCGCTCGACCGTCTCCGCCAGCTCCACACGCAGCTCCTCCAGCTCCTCCAGGCTGCGCTCCAGGTCGGCCCGCTGGGCGGCGAGCTCCGCGAGGCGCTCCTTCTCGTGCTCGTACTCCTCCTTGGCGAGCGGGTTGACCTGCCCGAGAGTCTCGCGCCGGCGCTCGAGCCGCTCGATCCGGGCCTCGAGCTCGTCGCGGACCTCGCCGGCCGCCGGCTCCGCCCCGGCAGCCTCGAGCCCCCGCCGCGCCTCCGCCGCCTCCGCCTCGAGCCGGGCCCGCTCGACGTCGATCGCTCCTCGTCGTTCCCCCGCCTCGGCCGCGATCCGCCGGGCATCGGCCTCCTCGCCCCCTAGGCGTCTGAGCTCGGCTGCTAGCTCGCCGGCGCGGCTCGCCCCGGCGTCGACGCGCGCGCGAAGGGGCGCCTCGAATCGCTCGGCCGCCCCGGCAGCCCCGGCCAGCGCCGCCTCGAGGCGCTCCGCGAGCGAGACCAACGGCGTCGGGTCAACCGGCGCTTCCTCCTTCGCCGGCCTGGTTTCGTCGGCCCGACGCTCGAGCTCGTCCGCCTCCCGGGTGAGGGCGCGGCGACGGGCATCGAGGCGGAGCAGCACGGCTTCTGCCGTCTCGCCGGCGAACCAGAGCTCCCCGCGCTCGGCGTCGAAGCAGTGTCCGTCGCGCGTGACGAGAACACCGCTCTCGGCCCGGGCGAGGTCGCTCGGCTCGGCGAGCCAGACGTCCGCGAGCAGCTCGGCCACGCGCTCCCCTCCGGGGCGGGCGCGGACGCGGCAGGAGAGCGGCTGCGCTCCGAGCAACGGCGGGCGCGACGGCCGCCGCGCCCCGGACCGGGGCGGGACGAGCACGCCGAGGTCGCCGAGCCCGGCCTTGCGGGCACGCTCCACGAGGTCGAGCGCGACTCCCGGGTCCGCGGCCACGACCGAGCTCGCGCGCGCGCCCAGAGCAGCGGCGACGGCGCGCTCGTACCCGGCCTCGACCTCCAGCAACGAGAGCGCCAGCCGCTCGCCTTCCTCGGCGAGCGCGCGTGCGGCGGGCGGCAGCCCCTCGCGCTCCGCCATCGAGTGCTCGAGCGCCGCCAGGCGCTCGCGGGTGAGGCGGGCCTTCTCGCGGATCGCCTCCCGCTCGGGATTCAGCGCCGGACGCCGGACGGGGGGCTCGGCGCGCAGCCGCTCGGCCAGCTCCCCCGCGGCCTCGCGGCGGAGCTCGAGACGCTCGCCGGCGCTCCGGAGACGGTAGAGCGCAGAGGTCGCACCCTCGCCGCGCCCGGCCGCCTCTGCGAGCTCGTCCTCGATCCGCGTCCGCTCGGCCAGCAGCGCCTCGAGCCGCTCCTCGATCCGCTTGCGCTCGAGGGCCGCCGCCGCGCTCCGCTCCTCGACCTCGCCCAGTCGTTCCTCAACCGCCTTGAGGTCGAGCTGTGCGAGCCTCGCCCGCAGGCCGGCGATCTCCCCCCGCAGCCTCTCGGCCCGCTCGGCCGCGGTGGCCTGCAGGGCGAGCGGCCGCAGGCGGCCCTTCACCTCGGCCTCGAGGTCCCGCGCTCGCTCGACCTGCACCTGGACGCGGGCGAGCTTCAGCTCCGCGCGGTGTCTCCGCCGCTTGAACTTGCCGAGCCCGGCCGCGTCCTCGATCAGCGTGCGGCGCTCCTCCGGCTTGCTCGCAAGGATCTCCTCGACCCGGCCCTGGCTGATCACCGAGCCGTGGCTCCCGCCGAGGCCGACGTCGGCCAGCAGCTCGACGAGGTCGGTGCGGCGCACGGCGGCCCGGTTGACGAGGTACTGGCCCTCGCCGCCTCGATGCAGGCGCCGCGCAATCGAGATCTCGCTGAAGTCGAGCTCGGGCAGCGCGCCGTCCTCGTTGTCGAAGAGGAGCTCGACCTCGCAGTAGTCCGCCGGCTGCCTCCCCGGCGAGCCCGCGAAGAGGACGTCGTCGGGCTTCTCGGCGCGAAGCTCGCTCGGGCTCAGGCTGCCCGATGCCCAGAGCAGCGCATCGGCCACGTTCGACTTGCCCGAGCCGTTCGGCCCGACGACCACGGCGACGCCGGGCTCGAGCCGAACCTCGACCGGCTCGGGAAAGGATTTGAAGCCCCGCAGCTTGATCGCACGCAGGTGCACGCGCGCGGGACGCTACCGATCAGGACGGACGTGACAGGGCGCCGCGCAAGGCGGCCCCCGACCGGTCTTAGTCCTCCTCGATCATCCCCGCCAGGGTCTCGCGCGGGAACTGGTCGGCCGTGTCGGCATGTGCGGTGCGCACGTGCTCCTCGGCGTTGTCGAGAACCTCTTCCTCGGTCTCGCCGCGGATCGTCTCTCCACAGGCGCAGTTGATCATCTTGGCCACTGCTTCCTCCTCTCCGATCGCGGACTCGTGAGCCCGATCATGCCGTCCCTCACGCCGCGGTGGCAAGGCGATCGAGCGCCTGGCGGGCGGCGGCCTGCTCGGCCGCCTTCTTCGAGCGACCCGTACCGACGCCCGCCTCCTCACCGTCTATCACCGCCGCGCAGGTGAAGGTGCGGTCGTGTGGCGGCCCTTCGACCTCCAGCACCGTGTAGGCCACCTGCCGTCCCTGGCGGGCGAGCACCTCCTGGAGCTCGGTCTTGTGGTCGACGTGCGTCGTCAGCGCGTACGTGATCCGCCCGTCGAAGGCGGCCACGATCGCCTCCGCGATCGGCTCGAAGCCACGTTCGAGGTACAGGGCGGCAAGCGAGGCCTCGAGCAGGGCCGCGAGCACGTTGCGGTTGCGGGCGAGCCGCTCGAGCTCGTCCGCGGGGACGAGCTCGGCGGCGCGGTCCGCGAGCCGGCTCCCGAGCCCGAGCTCCCGCGCAACCACCGCGCAGCTCGCCCGCGAGACCACGTGCGAGCGGATCTTCGCGAGCTTCCCTTCGGACGAGTCGGGGTAGCGGTCGTACAACGCCCGCGCGATCGCGAGCTCGAGGACGCTGTCGCCCAGGAACTCGAGCCGCTCGTATGAGGACGCGCGGTCGGGCGCCCACGAGCTGTGCGTGAAGACGTTCTCCAGCAGCTCGTCCGACAGGGCGTCGATGAGCCTGACGAGCTCCTCCGGCCGCCCGGCCGGGGCGCGGCTACTGGTGCGTGGTGACGTAGTCGACGGCTTGCCCGACGGTCTGGATCTTCTGTGCGTCGTCGTCCGAGATCTTGATCCCGAACTGGTCCTCCAGCTCCATGATCAGCTCCACGAGATCGAGCGAGTCGGCATCGAGGTCCTCCTGGAAGGAGGCGTCTTCCGTGACCTCGTTGTCGTCGACTCCGAGCTGTTCCGTCAGGACTTCCTTGACCCGCTCGAACACTTCCTCTCGCGATGCCGCCATCTCACCTCACTTGGTGTCGGTCTCAGAGCGCGCGGATGCTAACACTCTTTCCGGCAGCCGCTGGCCGAGGCTGCCGACGATGTCGTGCTCGACGCCCCGCGCGGCAAGCCGGATCGCGTTGGCGATCGCCTCCCGCGAGGAGTTGCCGTGGGCCGTCACCGCCAGCCCGCGCAGGCCGAGCAGGTAGGCACCGCCGTAGGTGTCGGGGTCGAGGCGGCTGCGCAGGCCCCGCGCGGCCGGCCGGACGAGCAGCCCGCCGATCCGCCCGCGACGGGTCGCGGTGATCTCCTCGCGCAGCTCCTCCAGCACCGTTCGGATCGTCCCTTCCATCAGCTTGAGCGCGACGTTTCCCGTGAACCCGTCACAGACGACGACGTCCGCCGCTCCCGCGAGCAGGTCGCGGCTCTCGGTGTTGCCGGCGAAGTGGAGGTCGTCCGCCGCCGCGAGGAGCGCGTGGGCCTCGAGCGTGAGCTGGTCGCCCTTCTCGGGTTCCTCGCCGATCGAGAGCAGCCGCACCTCGGGCTCGCGCACGTCGAGCACCTCCTGCGCGAAGACCGAGCCCATGTACGCGAACTGAAGCAGGTGCTCGGGCCGCGCGTCGGCGTTCGCGCCGGAGTCGATCAGGACCGTCGGCCCGCGCTTCGCCGGGATCACGACCGCGATCGCCGGCCTCGCCACGCCCGGCAGGCGACGGAGCTCGCGGAAGCAGGCGGCGAGCATCGCACCGGTGTTCCCGGCCGAGACGACCGCTTCGGCGTCGCCTTCGCCGACCGCGCGGCAGGCGGCGACGAGCGAGCTGTCCGGCTTGCCGCGGACCGCCTCGGACGGCTTCTCGTCCATCTCGATCTCCTGGGT
>DASXQY010000138.1:0-18211 GCA_036506915.1 Gaiellaceae bacterium
GTGCTCGACGCCTGCTGCGGCACCGGCGATCTGGCGCTCGCGGCGGTGCGCGCGGGCGGGCGGGTCACGGGGCTCGACTTCTCAGAGCGGATGCTAGACCGCGCTCGACAGAAGTCGACCGCGGTCGAGTGGGTGCGCGGCGACGCACTCGCCCTGCCGTTCGAAGACGGAACATTCGATGCGGCCACGGTCGGGTTCGGGGTGCGGAATCTCGACGATCTCGAGCGGGGGCTCGCCGAGCTGCGGCGGATCCTTCGGCCCGGAGGGCGGCTCGGCGTCCTCGAGATCACGCGGCCGCGCGGGCTCCTTGCTCCTTTCTACCGCCTTTGGTTCGACGGGCTCGTCCCCTTGCTCGGGAAGCTTCTGCCCGGCGGCTCGGCCTACACCTACCTGCCGGCGAGCGTGCGCCGCTTTCCGGGCCCCGAGGAGCTGGCGGAGCTGCTTCGGTCTGCCGGGTTCGCCGGGGTCGGCTACCGCCTCTTCGCCGGGGGGATCGTCGCGCTTCATCGGGGCGAGGCGGAATGAGCCTGGCCACTATCCGCGAGAGCCCGGGGCTCGACGCCTTCCTCGAGGATCTCGAGGAGCGGCTGGGCGCGGCGGTCGAGGCCTACCCGGGTCTGGTCGCGGAGGTGGGCGGGGAGGCGCTCGCGGCCGGCGGGAAGCGATTGCGGCCGCTACTGGTCTTCCTCGCGGCACCGCCCGGCGAGGCGCCGCTCGCGGCCGGCGCGGCGGTCGAGCTCGTCCACACGGCCACTCTCGTCCACGACGACCTGATCGATCGCGCCCGGTACCGCCGCGGCCACGTCGCCGCGTGGGCGGGACACGGCCCTGCCGGAGCGCGCGCCGCAGGGGACTACCTCTTTGCCCGGGCCTTCGCGGAGCTGGCGGCGACCGGAGATCTACCGGCCGTCCGGCTCCTCGCCGCGGCGACGCTCGCCCTTGCTCGCGGCGAGGCGCTCCAGCGCGCTCAGACGCATGATCCCGAGACGACCGTCGAGAGCTATCTGGAGCGCTGCGCCCTGAAGACCGGCAAGCTCTTCGAAGCTGCGTGCCTGCTCGGGAGCCGCGGGGATCGCGGGCTCGGCGCGTTCGGGCTCGCGCTCGGAGTCGCCTTCCAGATCGCCGACGACATCCTCGACTGCTCGGGCGAGACGATCGAGACCGGCAAGATCGCCGGGACCGACCTCCGCGAAGGGACGCCGACGTTGCCCTTGATCCTGGCCGCCCGCGAAGACGCCGCCGTACGGCGCGCGCTCGCAGGCGGGCCGCTCGACGGTGCGCTCGTCCGGGTGGCCGAGACCGGGGCCCTCGAGGTTGCGCGCAAGGTGGCCCGCGACTACGCCGGCCGCGCCCGCGCATGCCTCGACGGGCACGTCCACCGCGACGAGCTCGAGGCCCTGACCGACGCCGTGGTCGACCGGGAGTCTTGATGGCTGTAGCGGTCGACACGCTTGGCGCGGTCCGGGAGAAGGTGGAGGCCGGGGTTCGCCTCGACTTCGAGGACGGCCTCGCCTTGATGGAGTCGGACGACCTGCTTGTGCTCGGCGAGCTGGCCGAGCTCGCCCGCCGCCGGAGAGGCGGAGGTGACGAGGTCTACTTCGTGCAGAACCTCTACCTCAACCACACGAACATCTGCCGGGTCAAGTGCAAGTTCTGCGCCTTCGCGGTGACCGCGAAGCAGGAGAGCGCCTATCTCTGGTCGGTCGAGGAGCTGGTCGAGGACGCGCTTCGGCAGCGGGACCTGACCGGCTTCACCGAGATCCACATGGTCGGCGGCGAGCATCCCCACCTCGACTTCTCGTACTACGTCGATCTGGTCCGCGCGCTGCACGGCGCGCTGCCGGACGTCCACTTGAAGCTCTTCACGGCGAGCGAGATCCACCACATGACTACGCTCTCTGGGCTCTCGCACGAGGAGGTGCTCCGGGAGCTGCAGGACGCGGGCCTCGGGTCGCTGCCGGGCGGTGGCGCCGAGGTGTTCGCCGACCGGGTGCGGCGACTCGTCGCCCCCGGCAAGGAGCACCCCGACATCTGGTTCCACGTCCATCGCACGGCGCACGGGCTCGGGATCCCGACGCACTGCACGATGCTCTACGGGCACGTCGAGACCTACGAGGAGCGCGTCGATCACCTGCTCCGCCTGCGCGACCTCCAGGACGAGACCGGCGGGTTCCTCGCCTTCATCCCGCTCGCCTTCCATCCCGAGAACACCGTTTTCGAGCGGCGCGGGTGGAAGCACACCGCCGGTTCCGACGACCTGAAGATGATCGCGGTCTCGCGGCTCCTGCTGGACAACGTCGACCACGTGAAGGCCTACTGGATCATGATGGGCTTGCCGCTCGCCCAGATCGCGCTCCACTTCGGCGCCGACGACGTCCAGGGGACCGTCGTGCGGGAGGAGATCTTCCACGCGGCCGGGGCACGCACCGAGACCGAGCAGAAGATCGGCGAGCTCGTCCGGACCGTGCGGGCCGCGGGCCGCATACCGGTGCAACGCGACACGCTGTACAACGAGCTGCGGCGGTGGGACCGGTAACGATGTTGCAAAGTCGGCACGTTCGGTCACACACGCGTGCGTTTTTCGGCGGTAGGCTGACGCCGAGCAGGGGGGCGGGTCGGGACCCGGAGTTACACGGGCGCGTGAACATAAATGGAGCGAGAGCGTGATCCGGCTCGGGCGAATCTCGTACGTGAACATGGCCCCGGTGTTCTTCCGGCTGGAGGCCGACGTCGACGAGGTCCAGGGCGTCCCGACCGAGCTCAACGAGCGCCTCCTCTCCGGCGAGCTCGACCTGGCACCGATCTCCTCGATCGAGTACGCGCGCAACGCCGAGCGGTTGCGGATCCTCCCACGCCTCTGCGTGTCCTCCGAGGGTGCGGTGGACTCGATCCAACTCGTCTCGCGCGTGCCGCTCGAGCAGGTACGGCGCGTGGCAGTCACCCCCGAAAGCGCTACGTCCGTCGTCCTGACCAAGGTGCTCCTCCCGGAAGCCGACCACGTTCCGCTGGGCGAGGAGGCCGACGCCAAGCTCCTGATCGGCGACGCCGCGCTCAAGAGCGCCTTCGAGGACCCGACTCCCCACTACGACCTCGGCCGGCTCTGGCTCGAGCGCACCGGCCTGCCGATGGTGTTCGCCGTCTGGGCCGCCCCGGAGCCGGCGCCCCCGGGGCTCGGCGAGCTCGAGCACGCCCTCGTCGACTCGGTCCTGGTCGCCCGCGCCGAGCCGGAGCGGCTCGCATACGAGGCGAGCGATCGCTACGGCTATCCGCCCGGCTTCCTCGCCCGCTACTTCGAGAAGCTCCGCTACCGCTTCGGCCCCCGCGAGCGCGCCGGGCTCCTCACCTTCCTCGAGCTGGCGCGCGACGCCGGCGAGCTCGAGACGGTCCCCGAGCTCCGCTTCGTCCACGAGGAGGTGGCGGTGTGACCGTTGCGGAGATCCTCGACAAGGCGCTGGCCGGTGAGCGGATCGACGACGCGGAGGCGCTGGCCCTGCTCGAGTCGCGCGACCTGGTCGCGGTCGGGCGGGTCGCCGACGAGCTTCGCGCCCGCGCGACCGACCCCGACCGGGTCACGTTCATCATCGACCGCAACCTCAACTACACGAACGTCTGCGTCACCGACTGCGACTTCTGCGCCTTTTACCGCCGGCCCGGGGACGATCGCGAGGGCTACCTGCTCCCGAAGCCGGTCGTCTTCAAGAAGATCGAGGAGACGCTCGCGATCGGCGGCACCGGCGTCCTGATGCAGGGTGGTCACCACCCCGACCTCGGGATCGAGTACTACGAGGACCTCTTCCGCTCGATCAAGTCGCGCTACCCGATCCACCTGCACGCGCTCTCGCCGCCGGAGGTGCAGCACATCGCCCGCCGCTCGAAGCTCGACGTCCCCCGCACGCTCACGCGCCTCCGCGACGCGGGCCTCGACTCGATCCCCGGCGGCGGCGGCGAGGTCCTCGTCGACCGTGTGCGCGACATCATCGCGCCCAAGAAGACGAGGACGGCCGACTGGCTGGGCGTGATGCGCCACGCGCACCGGCTCGGCATGTCGACCACCGCGACGATGATGTACGGCCACGTCGAGACCCTCGCCGAGCGCGTCGAGCACATGTGCCGGATCCGCGAGCTGCAGGACGACACGCACGGCTTCCGGGCGTTCATCTCGTGGACGTTCCAGCCCGAGGGCACGCGGCTCGCGGCCAAGGTCCCGCGCGACGCGCTCCCGACGTCGTTCGACTACCTGCTCACCCAGGCGGTCTCGCGGATCTACCTCGACAACGTCGACCACATCCAGTCGTCCTGGGTCACCCAGGGGATGAAGGTCGGGCAGGTCGCCCTCGGGTTCGGGGCCGACGATCTCGGCTCGGTGATGATCGAGGAGAACGTCGTCTCGGCCGCGGGCACCACGCACCGCTCGACTACCGAGGAGTTCGTGCGGGTGATCAAGGCGCTCGGGAAGACGCCGGTGCAGCGCGACACCCTCTACCGCGAGGTCAGGGTCTGGAACTGAGCTGCCGCAGCTTCTCTGCCAAGCCCTGAGCGCCCTCTCCGGGCATGATCCGGAGCCGGTCGAGCGTGAAGGGCCGGCTCGGGCTCCCGAGCCCTTCGTTGGTCGTCGTGGCGCCGAGATAACCAGCCGCCTTCACCGCCGCGACGACCGCGGCGTCGTACTTCCCCGACGGATAGCAGAAGAAGCGCACAGGCTGCCCGAACATCTGTCGGAGCCGAGCGCGGGAGCCTGCCACCTCGTCGCGTAGCCGCTCCGGGTCGAGCGTGGTCAGGTCGGCATGCGAGATCGTGTGCGAGTCGATCTCCCAGCCGGCGGCGATCAACCGGCGCACCTCCCACGGTCGAAGGTTTCCGGGCCCCACGTGCTCGACGACCAGGTTGAGCACACCCGGCCAGTGGTGGCGCTGGAGTGCCGGCAGCGCAACGCTGTACTGGCTCAGATAGCCGTCGTCGAACGAGAAGACGATCGGCTTCGGCGGCAACGCAACGCCTCGTCGCCAGTACGCGAAGACCTGGCCGAGCGTGACGCCGTGGTAGCCGTGGGCGGCGAGCCAGGCCACCTCGTTCGCCAGCTCGGCCGGCGGGACGAAGAGGTCCGGATAGGACACTGTTGACGAAGCCTGCGCGATCACGTGGTACATCAGGATGGGGACGGGTTGCTCATGCGGTCCCGGCACCACTCGCGGACGAGGGCGCGGGTGCGCGGGCGCGCGTGCGCGGTGGGGCTCCGGCTCGGGCTTCGGCGGAGGCGCGGCACCGTTGCCCGCCGTGCCCGAGTCCCGCGCCAGGAACACCACGCCCGCGATCCCCCCGGCGAGAGCGAGGAGAGCCGCGAACGCCGCCAGCCGGCGTGCCATGCCTCGATTCTGTCCTCGTGGCCGCAGTTCCGCTACCGTGAGGCGGGGTCGTGCTCCGCCGAGTCCTCATCGGAGCCCTGCCGGCAAGCCTCGCCGCCGTCTTCGCGGCGCCGGCGCTCGCCTATACGCAGGTGCTGATGCCCGGCGTCACCTATTCGCGCCAGGTGCAGTTCACCTCGCACGGGCCCGTCGTGATCCACGTGCTGACGGCGCCCAAACCCGGTGGCAACTATGCGCTCAAGCCGATCCTGTCCAACGGGGCCATCGTCGGCCGCGAGCGTGTCACCTCCATGCAGAAGGACGTGTCCGACTCGGCCACCGTTGCCGGCGTCAACGGCGACTTCTTCAACTGGAACGACGGCCATCCGAGCGGGATGCTGATGCAGGGTGGCGTGCTCCAGAACCAGCCCTACCGGCTCCGGTCGAGCATCGGCGTCTCGTCGAGCGGGACGCTCAACGTAGCGCGCGTCGCCTTCTACGGCTACTGGCAAGGGCTCGGCCAGCGCCGCCCGCTGACGGGCTTCAACCAGCCGCCGCGAGGCGACGGGACGTCGCTGTTCACCCCGGCTTGGGGGCCGTCGACGCCGAGGGTGGCGGGCGCGGTCGAGGCGGTGCTCGCGCCGTTCCCGGCGGCGGTTCCAGGCCAGGATCTCGGCGGCACCGTGACCGTGCAGACGAACGGCGGCGGGACGCCGATTCCCCGGAACGGCGCCGTCCTGATGGCGCACGGCACGCAGGCGGCGAAGCTGGCGAGCGAGGCGCCGCCGCCCACCCGGGTCGCGTCGCGGCTGATCCTCGCGCCGGACTGGCCCGCCGCCGGGGTCGCGGACGCAATCGGCGGCGGCCCGCTCATCGTGCGGAACGGTCGCGCCGTCTGGACGGCGGGGGAGGACTTCATACCGTCGCAGATCAGCCCGCGCGATCCCCGCACCGCGGTCGGCCAGCGCCGCGACGGCAAGATCGTGCTCGTCGTCGTGGACGGTCGGCGCTCGGGTTACAGCGTCGGCCTGACCAACTTCGAGCTCGCGCAGGCGCTCGTCCGCCTCGGAGCGGTCACGGCCTCGGCGCTCGACTCCGGCGGCTCCAGCACGATGGCCTTCGACGGACAGCTTCTCAACCGGCCGTCCGATCCGAGCGGCGAGCGAGCGGTTGCCGAGAGCCTGTCGATCTTCTACACCGGCGTCTACGCTCCGCCACCCGCGCTGCCGGTGATCTCTCCGAACGGGGACGGGATTGCCGAGCGGCAGGCCCTCGCCTACAAGGTCGTGAAGCCCTCGGCCGTCGACGCGCAGCTCATCGGCCCGGCCGGGGCGACCGGCTACACCGAGAGCGGCGAGCGAAGCCCGGGCATCTACCGCGTGAGCTGGCCGGCCTCGGCGAAGGCGGCCAAGACACAGCCGCTCGGCCGCTGGCGCTGGGTTGTGACGGCGACGGACGACACGGGGAACAAGTCGTCGGTGGAGCGCTCCTTCTGGCTGAACGACACCCTCGGCTTCCTGCGCGTCGCGCCCGCGGTCGCCCGCCCGCGGCAGCGAGGACGCCCGGCAGTCGTGGCCCGCTTCCGGCTCGAGCACGACGCGCGGGTGACGCCGTCGATCTGGACGAAGCGGGGAGTGCTCGTTCGCCGGCTGCCGACGGTGCGCATGAAGTCGGGGAGCCGCTCCCTTGCCTGGGACGGCCGCTACGGAAACGGCCGGCCGGTCTACGGCGGCACGTACGTCTTCAGGATCTTCTCGCAGAACGCGTTCGGTCCCACCGACCTCTCGCGCCCGTTCGTCGTCCGCCGCCGGTAGCCCTGCTGCCTAGACTCCGCGCGTGCTCGCCTCGGTCACGGGCTCGATCACCTCGTTCGTGGGCGACCACGGGGTCTACGCCGTGTTCGGCCTGATGGCGCTCGATGCGGTCTTCCCGGCCGCGAGCGAGCTCGTGATGGTGTACGCGGGCGCGCTCGCCTCGGGCGCGATCGCCGGGCACGTCGTGCTGTTCGGCGACAGGATCTCGTCGGGCTGGTCGTCCTTCGTCACGGTCTCGCTGGCAGGGACGATCGGCTACGTGCTCGGCTCGGTCGTGGGCTGGACGATCGGCCGTTACGGCGGGCGGCCCCTGGCCGAGCGGCGCGGCCGCCTGCTCCACCTCGGCCCCGAGCGTCTCTCGCGGGCCGAACGCTGGTTCGAGCGCTTCGACGACTGGGCGGTCCTCCTTGGCCGCGTGACTCCGGTCGTCCGCTCCTTCGTCTCGATTCCGGCAGGGATCTTCCGGATGCCCTTCGGCCGCTACACGCTGCTGACCATCCCCGGCTCGGCGCTCTGGTGCTTCGCCTTCGCGGGCGCCGGCTGGGCCGCCGGAGCGAGCTACGAGCACTTTCACCATGCCTTCGACTACGTCGAGTTCGCGGTGGTGGCAGGAGCCGTGGTCCTGGTGGTGTACCTGGTCCTGAAGCGCCGCTCATCTAGACTCACGACCCGTGCCTAAGACTCCTCTCGTCGACGTCAAGGCGCAGTACGAGCGCCTGATTCCCGAGATCCAGGCGAGGATCGCGGGCGTGCTCGAGTCCGGCACGTTCATCCTCGGGCCGAACGTGAAGGCCTTCGAGCAGGAGGCCGCGGACTACCTGGGCATCCCGCGCACGGTCGGGGTCGCCAACGGCACCGACGCCCTCGTGATCGCGCTGGACGCGATGGAGATCGGCCCGGGCGACGAGGTGATCTGCCCGGCCTTCACGTTCTACGCGACCGCCGAGGCGATCGCCCGCCGCGGCGCGACACCGGTCTTCGCCGACATCGATCCGGTGACGCTCAACCTCGATCCCGAGGACGTGGCCGCCAGGGTGACCGATCAGACGCGGGCCCTGATGCCGGTGCACCTGTTCGGCCGGCCGATGCCGCTCGGGGAGCTGGCGAAGCTCGGTGTGCCGATCCTAGAAGACGCGGCGCAGGCCTTCGGCGCGGAGGGCGTCGCCAAGGTCGGAGTGGCCTCCACCTTCAGCTTCTTCCCGACGAAGAACCTGTTCGGCCTCGGCGACGGTGGCCTCGTCGGAGTCAACGACGAGGAGCTCGCCGACCGGATCGCGTTGCTGCGCTTCCACGGCTCCCGGGAGAAGAAGGAGTTCGAGGCCGTCGGCTACAACTCGCGGCTCGACGAGCTCCAGGCGGCCGTGCTGCGGCTCTTCCTGACCGAGCTCGGCGGCTGGAACCGAGCCCGGCGCGAGGCGGCCGCCCGCTACGAGGAGCTCGGGCTTGGCGGGGTCTGCGAGCTGCCCGCCGACGAGGCGGCGCACGTCTACCACATGTACGTCGTCCGCTCGCCCGAGCGCGACCGGCTGCGCGAGGCGCTCGCAGCCGCCGAGATCGGCCACGCGTCCTACTACGTGACCCCGCTGCATCTTCAGCCGGCGCTGCGCTACCTCGGGGTGAAGGAGGGCTCGCTGCCGGAGACCGAGCGCGCGGCGCGCGAGAACCTCGCCCTGCCGATGTGGGCCGGGATCCCGGCGGAGACGCAGGAGCGCGTGGTCGCGACGATCCGTGAGGCCGCGGCGGTGCGGGCGGCATGATTGCCATCAATCGGCACAGGATCTGGCAGCTCGTCGCCGACGCGGGCCTGATCGCGCTCGCCTGGTACCTCGCCTTCGAGCTGCGCTTCGACCACGGCGTCCCGCGCTACTACGACACGCTCTTCCGGCGGACGGTCCTGATCGTGATCGGGATCCAGCTCGTGGTCTTCATCCTCTCCGGCTTCTACGACCGCTGGTGGCGGTACGTCTCGATCCGAGACATGTGGTCGGCCGCCCGGGGCGTCACCATCGCGGCCCTTCTCTCCAGCCTCACGGTCTACTTCTTCTCGCCGGTGGCGCAGGTTCGGCTGCCGCGGTCGGTGGCGATAATGGACTGGCTCCTCCTACTCGGGTTGATCACCGGCACCAGGCTGCTGGCCCGGACCGTGATCGAGCGCCCGGGAAGCGGCCTCGTGGCCCGCGGCAAGGAGGTGCTCGTCGTCGGCGCCGGGGACGCGGGCCAGCTCGTGATCCGCGAGCTCCAGCGCAACCGCCAGCTCGGCTATACGCCGATCGGCCTGATCGACGACGACAAGCGCAAGAAGAACCTTCGCGTGCACGGCGTCCGCGTCCTCGGCACGACGGACGAGCTCGCGCACATCCTGCGCGACAACCGGCCGGACGAGGTCCTGATCGCGATCCCGTCCGCCTCGGGCGAGGTGCGCCAACGAATCGTCACGGTCACGCGACAAGGCAACGTGCCGGTCAAAACCCTGCCGGGCCTCTACGAGCTGATCTCCGGCGAGAGCGACCTCGCGACGCAGATCCGACCGGTGCAGGTCGAGGACGTACTCGGCCGCGAGCCCGTCGAGGTCGATCTCGAGACGAGCGCCGCGTACCTGCGCGAGCAGACGGTGCTGATCACCGGCGCCGGCGGCTCGATCGGCTCGGAGCTCTGCCGCCAGATCGCCCGCCTGGGCCCGCAGCGGTTGATCCTGCTCGACCAGGGGGAGACCGCCCTCTTCGAGATCGAGCGCGAGCTGGTCGACGAGCGCGGCTTCGCCCCGAGCGTGCCCGTGCTCGCCGATTGCAAGAGCCGCAGGAAGCTGCGCCAGGTCTTCGAGCGCTACCGCCCCGGCGTCGTCTTCCACGCCGCGGCCTACAAGCACGTCCCGCTGATGGAGGCGAACCCGCTCGAGTCTGTGCGCAACAACGCGCTCGCGACGCAGATCGTCGCCGAGACGGCGGTCGAGTTCGGCGCCGCCCGCTTCGTCCTCGTCTCGACCGACAAGGCGGTCAACGCGAAGACCGTGATGGGCCAGTCGAAGGCGCTCTGCGAGTGGATCGTCGAGGCCTACGGCGCCCGAGAGGACGTCTCGACCCGCTTCGTCGCCGTCCGTTTCGGCAACGTGCTCGGCTCCTCGGGCAGCGTGATCCCGATCTTCAGGCGCCAGATCGCGAAGGGCGGGCCGGTCACGGTTACGCATCCGGAGATGACGCGCTACTTCATGACGATTCCGGAGGCATCGTCGCTCGTGCTCCAGGCCGGAGCGATCGGGGGGCGCGGCGACGTCTTCGTGCTGGACATGGGGGAGCCGGTCCAGATCATCGAGCTGGCCAGGCAGATGATCAGGCTCTCGGGAAAGGATCCGGAGCGCGACGTCCCGATCGAGATCGTTGGCACGCGGCCGGGCGAAAAGCTCCACGAGGAGCTCTGGGGCGAGGGCGAGACCGCCGTGCCGACCTCGCACCCGAAGATCATGCGCGTAAGCGGCCCGGTCGTGGACGCGTCCTGGCTGGAGGACGAGCTGGCCGAGCTCGAGCGGCTCGTGCGCGACGGCGAGACGCTCGAGGTCGTTTCGCGGCTCTCGACGATGATGCGGGCGCCGCGGCTGGCGCAGGCGCCGGTCGCCGCGCAAGAAGACACACTTTCGGAACAGACGCTCAGCTAGTTTCGTCTGCCCGCCCGGGTAGGGTGGCCAAGTGGACGAGGCGGCGATTCTCGGCGGGCTCAACTCCGACCAGCGGCGGGCCGCTGAGGCGGTTCGCGGGCCGGTCTGCATCCTCGCCGGCGCTGGCTCCGGGAAGACGACGACGATCACCCACCGGATCGCCTGGCAGGTCGCCGCGGGTGCGTTCCGCTCGGACGAGATCCTCGCCGTCACCTTCACCGACAAGGCGGCGGGCGAGCTGCGGACGCGGCTCGGGCGCCTGGGCGTCGAAGGAGTCGAGGCGCGCACCTTCCACTCCGCCGCGCTGGCACAGCTGCGGCGCACGCGGGGTGAGCAACCGGGCCGGATCCTGGCGACGAAGGCGCTCCTGCTCCGCCAGATCGGGAACTCGCTCCCGCGGCCCTACCGCTTCCGGCCCGCGGGCGACCTCGCGACGGAGGTCGAATGGGCCAAGAACCGGCGTCTGACCCCCGAGACCTACCGCGGCTCGCTCGGTACGCACGAGCCGCCGATCCCGGCCGACCTGATGGCCCGCGTCTTCCGCGAGTACGAACGGCGCAAGGCCGAGGGCGGGCTCGTCGACTTCGAGGACCTGCTCGAGCTGACGGTGCGGATGTACGAGGAGGACGAATGGGCCCTCGCCGCGGTTCGCGAGCGCTACCGCGCGTTCACCGTCGACGAGTACCAGGACGTGAACCTCCTCCAGCAGTCCTTGCTCGAGCTCTGGCTCGGGGCGGGAGACGACCTCTGCGCGGTCGGCGACGACTACCAGTCGATCTACGGCTTCACCGGCGCATCGCCGGAGTGGCTGCTCGGGCTACCGAAGCGCTTCCCGCACGCGACGGTGGTGCGGCTCGAGGCGAACTACCGCTCGACCCCGCAGGTGCTGGCACTGGCGAACCGGCTGGTCCCGAAGCTCGGCGGAGCCGAGAAGACGCTGCAGGCGACGAGAGCGGAGGGCCCGGAGCCCGAGCTCCGCGGCTTCGAATCGGGCCCGGAGGAAGGCGCCTTCGTGCTCGAGCGGGTCAAGGCGCTCGCGGCGGAGGGCGTGCCCTACGAGCAGATGGCGGTGCTGATGCGGCTGAACTCGCGGTCGGTCGACTTCGAGGAGCTCTTCGGCGACGCGAAGATCCCGTTCCAGGGCGCCGCCCTCCTCGCCAGGGACGGCGCGCGGCAGCTCCTGAAGGGGCTGCGCGGCGCGGGCTTCGGGGCGCTGACGGACGAGGTGCGGCGGGTGGCGCGCGAACAGGGTCTCGTCGATCCGTTGCCCGAGGGAGTGGGCGAGCGGGAGCTCGTCCGCCAAGCCGACCTCGCGCGGCTCTGCAGGCTCGCCGAGGAGTTCGACGACGGCTCGCGCACGGTCGAGGAGTGGGTCGCGTGGCTACGGGCGCGCTTCGACCACGGCGCCGAGGGCGGCGTGCACCTGTTGACGCTTCATCGAGCCAAGGGCCTCGAGTTCGAGGCCGTCTTTCTACCGCGCGTCGAGGAGAAGGAGCTGCCGTGCAAGCAGTCGCTCCGCAGCGCTGCGGCGCTTTCCGAGGAGCGGCGGCTCCTCTACGTCGGGATGACCCGGGCGAAGCGGCACCTGGCGCTGACGTGGGCGGGACGGCCGAGCCGCTTCCTCGCGGAGCTCGGCGTCGAGGCCCGGGCACAGCAGGCGAAGCCGCGCGCCGAGGAGCCGAGCGACCCGTCCTATCACGCGCTCAAGCGCTGGCGGCTCCAGCGCGCGAAGACGGACGAGATCCCGGCCTACGTCGTCTTCCACAACACGACGCTGGCCGAGATCGCGCAGCGCCGCCCGAGCACCATCGCCGAGCTCGCGAGCATCCCGGGAGTCGGCCCGACGAAGCTCGAGCGATACGGCGACGAGGTGCTAGCCGCCCTCGGAACCGGCCGATAGGAGGAGGTCGAGCATGAGCGCAGGGTGGCGGCGCACGTGCTCGCGGCCGTTGTCGCGTTTGCGCAGGTCGAGGGCGCGCGGGTCGCTGAGCGGGATCAGGCGGCCCTCCCGGATCAGCATCTCGTCGACCCCGCCGAGCCGGCCGCCGTAGGTGGTGTAGACGGGGAGGCCGAGCGCGGCCGCCTCGCGGTTCATCGTCCCGCCGGCGGAGACGACGAGGTCGGCGAGCGCGATCAGGCTCTGGGCGTCGACTGCGCGCTCGGGGAGCAGCACTGACGGCAGGCCGAGGCCTCGGACGAACTCCCCCTGCTCGGGCGTCCGCGGCAGGACGATCGCATGGACGGACTCGTTGCGGCCGAGGTGGTCCAGCACCTGCGGGAACAGCGGGTTCGAGCGGCGGTGGTAGAGCGATACGTCAGGAGGCGTCCGGACGACGACGAGGGTGCGGGCGGGATCGATCTGCCAGGCGCCGAGCGCCGCGGGGTCGGGCTCGAAGTCGGCGAGGTAGTACTCCTCCTTAAGGCCGGGGTAGCGCGCGAGCTTCGGGGCCTCGACGCCGTAGCGCTCGAGCCGCTCGGGCGGGATCGCCTCGGGAACGACCACGCGCGTCGCCGCCCGGCAGCCGAGCTGATGCTGGAGCCAGGCGAACTCGTAGTCGAAGGTGGTGGCGCTCGGGATCCCGAGCCGCCGCGCGGTGATCGTCAGCTCGTGGGAGCCGTGCGCCAGCGCGACGTCGAAGGTGCGCCCGCGAGCCCAGCTGCGCAGCGCGTGAAGGCGTGATGTCAGCGAGCGGGCCTTGCCCAGGCGCGAGCGCCCGCCGTGGCGGCCGAGCACCTCCGCCTCGATCCCGTGCAGCTCGAGCAGCTGTACCGTCTGCGCGTAGTCGCGCGAGGTGACCTCGACCTCGGCGCCGCGCTCACGGAGAAGCTCGAGCATTGGCCGGAAGACCAGCACGTGCGCCGGGGCGGTGATGTCGATCCAGGCTCTCAAACGGCGATCGCGTCCAGCCGCGGCTCGCGCAGCGGGCCCGGCTCGCGCTCGACGTGGCGCTCGTGCCAGAGCGTGAACGAAAGCAGGCCCCAGAGCTGGCGCGAGAGGTCCTCCTTGCCGGCGACGTGATCGTCGAGCAGGCGCGCCACCGCCTCGGGCCGGAAGAACCCCTGGCGGCGAAGCGTTTCGGGCGCCAGCGTCTCGCGGGCGAAGGGCTCCAGCTCGCCGCGCAGCCAGGCGGCGGCCGGGATCGAGAAGCCGCGCTTCCTGCCGCGGGCGATCTCGCTCGGCAGCAGCGGGGCGACGGCCTTGCGGAGCAGTACCTTCTTGCGGAGCCCGCGCACTCGGTGGCGGGTCGGCAGCGCGAGCGCGAGGCTCGTGACGACGGGGTCGAGGTACGGCACGCGGGCCTCGAGCGAGTGCGCCATGGACGCGCGGTCGGTCTTCACCAGGAGGTCGTCCACGAGGTAGAGGCCGAGGTCGACGTCCTGGAGACGGGCAAGGAGATCGGCGCTCTCGGTCTCGGCGAAGCGCGTGCGGTAGAGGTCGACCGGATCGAATTCGTGCCGGCGACCCGTCAGCTCGGCCCGGGCCTCCGGCGAGAAGATCTCCTTCCACGCGTGATGGCGCTCGAGTGGCGGCAGGTGCGCTGCTCGCACGAAGCGCTTCGCCTTGTAGTCGAAGCTGGCGCGGGCGCTGGAGCTGGGCAGCCGCTCGACGAGCGGCCGCGCGATCCGGGCAACGCCGCCGGCCCTGAGCGCGAGCAGGTCGGCGACGTAGGTGTAGTAGCCGCCGAAGAGCTCGTCCCCTCCTTCGCCGGAGAGCGCGACCTTGACGTCTTCTGCCGCGAGCTGCGAGACGAGATAGGTCGGTAGGGCGGACGAGTCCGCGAACGGCTCGTCGAAGGCCTCGGCGAGCGCGGGCAGGAGCAGCGCGGCGTCGGGGCGCAACACGAGCTCACGGTGCCGGGTGCCGTAGCGCTCGGCGACCAGGCGCGCGTCACCGAGCTCGTCGAAGGAGCGCTCCTCGAAGCCGATCGAGAAGGTGCGAAGCGGCTCGGAGTTCTCGTCGGCGGCGAGCGCGGCGAGTGCGGAGGAGTCGATCCCGCCCGAGAGCAGCACTCCGACCGGGACGTCCGAGACGAGGTGGGCGCGCACCGAATCGCGGAGGCGGGCCCGTAGCTCCTCGATCAGCTCGGCCTCGTCGCCCTCGCGCAGCTCGCCGGCCGCAGCGGGCGCAGGGCGGGCGAAGCGCTCGAGCCGGCTGTCGCCGTTCTCCCAGACGAGGAGGTGCCCGGGTGGGAGCTTGCGCGCGTCGCGGAAGATCGTCAGCGGGGCGGGGATCGAGTTGAACGCGAGGAACGCCTCGAGCGCGTCGAGGTCGATCTCGCCTCGTGGGAGCGCGCGCAGCTCCGAGGCGAACTCGAGCTCACGGGCGGTCGCCCGGTAGTAGAGCGGCTTGATCCCGAAGCGGTCACGCGCGAGCACGAGCCGGCGCCGTGGCGCGTCCCAGAGCGCGACCGCGAACATGCCGCGCAGCCGGCGCGCGAATTCGAGCCCGTGCTCCTCGTAGAGATGGACGAGCACTTCGGTGTCGCCGTGCGTCCGGAAGCGGTGGCCGGCACGCTCGAGGTTGGCTCGCAGCTCCCGGTAGTTGTAGAACTCTCCGTTCTGGACGACGTGGATCGTCGAGTCCTCGTTCGCGATCGGCTGGTCCCCCGTCTCGAGGTCGATAATCGCGAGGCGGCGAGCGGCGAGGGCGACCGGCCCGTCGACGAACGAGCCGTCGCTGTCGGGGCCCCGGTGGACGAGAGTGCCGCTCATCCGGGCGAGCCGCCCCGGGTCGGCGGGACCGTCGAGGGAAGCAATCCCGCAGATCCCGCACACGGGCGTGAGTCTAGTCGCGGTGTCTGAAGACGCCTCGCGCCGACTGGATTGCGATGCGGATCGCCGTGGCGAAGAGCGTGCGGAGATACAGCGGCACCGAGCGGTCGGCGATCCACTCGAGGTCGTGGGCGAGCTTCTCCGCCATCGACGTTTCGTAGCCCCGCCGCACCTGGGCGAAGCCCGTCAGTCCGGGGCGGACGACGAGACGCTGCCAGTACGCCGGCAGCTCGGCAGCAAGCTGCTCGAAAAAGCGCGGCCTGATCGGGCGCGGGCCGACGAGGCTCATCTCGCCGCGGAGCACGTTCAAGAGCTGTGGGAGCTCGTCGAGCTGCGTCGCGCGGAGGCGCCGTCCGAGTCGCGTCGTCTCAGCTCGGGTTCGCTCCGCCAGCTCCGTTCCGAGGTAGGGGCCGAGGCGTTCCTCGGCACCGTCGCGGAGGGTGCGGAACTTGAGCATCTCGAAGATGCGGCCGTCCCGCCCGACGCGCTCGCCGCGGTAGAGGAGCGGCCGGCCGCCGGTGAGGAGAAGCGCCGTGGCGATCAGAAGGAAGAGCGGCGAGGCGACCAGGACGAAGACCCCGGCGAGGGCGATGTCGAAGACGCGCAGCTCGAGATCGACACGCCGCTTGGGCGATCCGCGAACGAGGACGGAGAAGCGCTCGACGAACGAATCGCTCGGCCTCGGCTGAGACGTGGCCACGCGAGGATGCTAGAGCCTTCGGCCGGCCGGACGAAGCCGTCTCTCAACGGGTCCCGTAGTTCGGTTCGCCCAGCCTCCTCCCCGAGGCGATCGTATCGGCGAAATCCGCGCGAGTGGGTGACGAAATCGTGTCGAGACGGTAACTCTAGGCATAATCGATCCTTATGGACACGCGTCAGCTGGCAGCGTTCTGCACCGTCGTCGAGCGGAAGAGCTTCTCGCAGGCCGCGGAGCGGCTCGGGGTAACGCAGCCAGCGGTGAGCCTTCAGGTGCGCTCGCTCGAGAAGCGGCTCGGGCGCAAGCTGCTCGATCGCTCCGGGAGGCGGGTCGAACCGACCGAGGCCGGGCTCGCGCTCTACCAGGGCGCACAGCGACTGCTCGCGCTCGAGGGCCAGCTGCTCGAGGAGCTCGAGGCGGGAGAAGGGGGCACGCTCGGCGGCACGCTCGAGCTCGGCGCCTCCACGGGACCCGGCAGCACCGTCGTCCCCGTCCTCCTCTGCGAGTTCCAGCGCCAGAACCCCGGCGTGGCCGTCTCGCTCTCGATCTCGGACACGCAGTCCGTGGTCGAGCGGGTCGCCGAGCGCGAGCTCGAGCTCGGGGTGGTCGGTGCCGCCCGGCGCCACCGCGGAGTGGTCTTCGAGCCGTTCTTCCGCGACGAGGTCGTCCTCGCTTGCCCTCCGGGCCACCCCTTCGCCGGCCGCTCCGTGACGCTCGAGGAGCTCCGCGCCGACTCGCTGATCGTGATGCAGGAAGGCGCCGGGGTGCGGCAGGTGATCGAGGACGAGCTGCGACGCGTGGGGACGCGCCTGCGCGACCTGGAGCCGCGGCTCGAGCTGGGGCTCCAGGAGTCGGCGAAGTCGGCGGTCGCCGCGGGCTACGGCGTCACCTTCATCTCGCGTGCCGCGATCGAGGCCGATCTCGCTTCGGGAACGCTCGCCTCCGCCCGCGTCGAGGGGCTCGAGCCTGCCCGCGAGATCTCGCTCGTTCGCTCGGCCGGCCGCTCTCCGACCCGCGCTGCCGAGTCCTTTCTCGCCTTCGCACGCGATCGCCTTCCGTGATCGTCCGCTGGGGGCTCGACGAGCTCGAGCCACTTCTCCACGAGCTCGGCTTCCGCCGGCCGCTGCTGATCTCGAGCGCGCGCTGGACCGACCTCGAGCTGCCGGTGGAGGACCGCTTTCACGGAGTGAAGCCCCATGCGGAGGTCGACGCGGTGCGCGAGGCCGAGACTCGCGCCCGCAACGCGGACGGACTGGTCGCGCTGGGTGGCGGCAGCGCGATCGACACCGCGAAGGCGGTCTCCGCGGAAACCGGGCTCGCCACGGTGGCTGTGCCGACCACCTACTCCGGCGCCGAGTGGACCGGCATCTTCGGCATGCGCGACCCGGAACGAGGCTTGAAGAGCGGCGGCTCGGGGCCGCCCCCCGTGGCGATCGTCTACGAGCCCGAGCTGACGCTCGACCTGCCCCGCGGCGAGAGCGGCGGCACCGCGCTGAACGCGCTCGCCCACTGCGCGGAGGCGCTCTACGTCTCCGGCCGGAATGCGGAAGGCGACGACCACGCGCTCAAGGGCGCACGGGTGATCGGCGAGTCGCTCCCACGCGTCCTCGAGAACGGCCGGGACCTCGGCGCCCGCACTACGCTGCTCCGGGGCGCCATGCACGGCGGCGCGGCGCTCGCGGCCGCGGGCCTCGGTCTCGGGCACGCGATGGCCCAGGCGCTCGGCGGCCGGTACGGGGTCGCCCACGGAGCCGCCAACGCGCTCTGCCTGCCGCCGGCTCTGCGCTTCAATCAACCGGTCGTCCCGGAGGAGATCGCCGCCTTCGGCGAGGCCCTGGGCGCGGCCGACCCCGCGGCCCGGGCCGAGGAGCTCGCGCGTCTCGCGGGCTTCGAGCGCCTGCGCGACCTCGGCGTCCCGGAAGCGGGGCTGGACGAG
>DASXQY010000139.1:0-37569 GCA_036506915.1 Gaiellaceae bacterium
GTGGCAGCACCGGATGCCGCAGGACGGCACCCCCTCGCAGCGCGGCCAGCACCTGCGCGAGATGCTGGACGAGCTGGGCCCGACGTTCGTCAAGTTTGGCCAGCTTCTCTCGACCCGGCCCGACATCGTGCCGCCGGACATCCTGGTCGAGCTTCAGGCGCTCCAGGACGACGTGCGCCCGTTCCCGTACGACGACGTCGAGCGGGTGATCCGCGAGGACCTCGGCCTCTCCGTCGAGCAGCTCTTCACCGACTTCGACCCGGTTCCGGTCGCGGCCGCCTCGATCGGCCAGGTGCACCAGGCGACCCTGCCGAATGGTCGTCGCGTCGCGGTCAAGGTGCAGCGCCCGAACGCGCCTCGCCAGGTCGAGGCCGACCTGGCCCTGCTCTACCAGGCCGCGCGGATCGCGCGCGAGCGCGTGCGGGCGCTCGACTTCATCGACGCGCGTCAGATCGTGGACGAGTTCGCGCGCTCGATCCGGCAGGAGCTCGACTACCGGCTCGAGGCGCGGAACGCCGAGGCCTTCCACCACCGCTTCTCCGGCCACCCTCACGTGCGAATCCCGAAGGTCTACTGGAGCTACACGCGCGCGCGGGTCCTGTCCCTCGAGCTCCTCGAGGGGTTCCAGCTCGCCGACCTCCCGCTGGACGCCTGGTCGATGGAGGAGCGCCGCCGCCTCGCCTACCTGATGGCCGAGACGTGGATGACGATGATCTTCCGGCACGGCTTCTTCCACGGCGACCCGCACCCCGCGAACATCTTCGTCCTCGACGACGGCAACGTGATCGGCCTCGTCGACTTCGGGCAGGTCGGGAAGCTCACCGACGACGACATGTCGAAGCTGACGCGGCTCTTCATCGACGCCGCGAGCGAGCGGATCGAGGCGCTACCGCGTGATCTGGCCGAGCTCGGCGTGCGCTACCCGAAGGAGCGCGAGGAGGAGTTCGTCGGCGAGCTGCGGGAGATGTATCACCGCTACTACGGCGCGAGCCTGTCCGAGATCGACCCGCTTCAGGTGATTCGCGAGGCCTTCCAGCTCATCTACCGGCTCAACCTGCGCCTGCCGACGCGCTTCGTCCTGCTCGACAAGGCGATCGCGACGCTGGGGTCCGTCGGGGTCGACCTCTACCCGGACTTCAACGTCTTCGAGGTAGCGAAGCCCTACGCCCGCGGGCTGATGGTGGAGCGGTACACGCCGCGCCGCGTGATGACGCGCGCGCGAAAGGAGGGAATCGAGCTCGCGCGCATCGGGCGTTCGCTTCCGTACCAGCTTCACGACGTCCTGGAGGAGATCCGCGACGGCCAGATCGAGGTCGGCTTCGTCCATAAGGGCATCGACGACTTCATGAAGAAGCTCGACGTCGCGTTCAACCGGCTTGTGGTGGCGCTGATCGTCGTCGGCGGCCTGATCGGCTCGAGCCTGATCGGGATCTTCTCGACGAAGGGCCCACAAATCGCGGGCGTGAACTTCCTCTCGTTCGTCGGCTTCGTGATGTCGGGCGCGCTCGGGGCCTGGCTCCTCTGGGGCGTGATCCGCTCCGGCCGGCTGTAGGCGACGCTGTCACAGCGGCACCGCGTTCTTCGTTCACCTGATGTGGCGGGAGGACGTGAGCTCTCGGACGCCGAGGCGCTTCGCCGAAGCCGCCGTGATCCGGATGCGATCTGCGTGCTCTACGACCGCCACGTCGCCCGTCTCGTGGCGGCGCTTGCCCGTCTCGGCGGCGACCCCGAGCTCGCGTTCGACCTCGCCCAGGAGACGTTCGCACGAGCGCTCGAGCGCGGCCACCGCGTGCGCCTTCCGCCGGAAGGGTCGGCGTGGCCGTGGTTGTGCTCGGTCGGCAAGAACCTCTTGCGAGACAGCAAGCGCAGGGACCGCGTGGACCTGAGTGCGCGCCGCCGCCTCGGCATCGCGGCGGTTCCGTACGACGAGCACGCGGTGGACGAGCTGATCGCACGAGTGGACGCCGACGAGCTGCGCAAGGCACTCGGCCTCGCCCTGGACGAGCTCCCCTCGGACCAGCGCGGGGCGGTGGTCGGCCGGGTCGCGCTCGATGCCGGTTACGACGACCTCGCGGAGGCCTTCGGGACGACGGAACAGGCACTCCGGGCGCGCCTCTCGCGCGGGCTTCGCGCCATGCGGGTTCGAATGTCAGGAGGCAAGCCGTGAACGCAGCGAGCGATCCAGTCCTCGCTTATCGGGCCGAGCTGCACCGCGCCGCGTCTAGTCGGATTGCGGCCAGGCGCCGGCGTCGGTTGGTTGCGTTCGCCGTGATCACGATCGGGATTCTCGTGACGGGAATATCGTTTGCCGAACGAGGTTGGTTCACGGCCGAGCCGGCTCCGAAGCCCGTCGTGGACGACTTCCGAGCCTACACGCCACAGCTTGGCTTCCATCCAGAGCCCGGCAAGGCGCTTCTGGTAGCCCGGGACGGCGAATTCAAGCTCTATGCGACCACGAATCGCGAAGGCACCTGCTGTCTCGTCGTCGACATGCCGTCGAGGCATCCGGATGTCGGTGACGGCGGGGTGTGCGTCGCGAGGCGCGACGCGACCGAGCCCATCGTCGCTGCCGTCGCCGCCCTGAATGTCGTCGTCGGCCGTACTACGGACTCGAGTGCCCGAACGGTCAGGTTCCAGATGCCCGAAGGGGAGTCGATCGAGGCGCCTCTCGGGGCGGACGGTTTCTTCATCGCCGCGGTGCCCATCGCGGACGAGTGCCCGGGCAAGACTGGGCGCCGGCGTTCAGCGCGCTGGGCAGCGACGGCACGACCCTTGAACAGGCGCGGATCCTGCTTGTTCGCGTAGATCCGCACGCATGTGGTTGGCCAAACATCCCTCACGGGCCCGATTTGCGGAGAGGCCCGGTATTGGGGAAGGGTCCCTACTAAGGAGAGCGTCGAACACCTGTAGAAGTTGTCGAACTTTCGTCGCAGTTCTGCGCGAAAGGACATCTGGTTGCGGAGAAACGGCGTTGGTACCGTCGCCGCCATGTTGCGGGCGCTGCTCCTCGCCGAGGCCGAGCCGGGGACGCGGGAATTTCTCGAGCGGCACCTCGCGAGTGACGGGTTCCAGGTGCTGGGAGCGGGCGCCGAGGTCGAGGCGCTCGAGCTGCTCGAGCGCGAGCGGCCCGAGCTCGTCTTGGTCGGCGACCTCTCGGACTCGTCGGGGCTCGAGATCTGCCGGCGCCTGCGGGAGGGCGAGCCCGGGCGCTCGTGGGACCGCGACGTGCCGGTGATCGTCCTCGGCGAGCCGCGGGCCGACGCGGTCGACCGGGTGCACGCCTTCGAGCGCGGCTGCGACGACTTCGTTCCGCGGCCCTTCCACTACGAGGAGCTGGTCGCGCGGATCCACGCGGTCCTGCGCCGGACGCAGCCGAACGGGCGCGAGCGGCTGGCCGCCGGCCCGGTGGCGATCGACCGGGCCACCCGACGGGTGACCGTCCATGGCTTTCCGGTCGCGCTCTCGGCGAAGGAGTACGAGCTCCTGGTCAAGCTCGCGGCCGAGCCGATTCGGGTTTTCACCAAGGAGGAACTGCTCCGCGACGTCTGGGGCTACCGCTCGCTCGGGCGGACCCGTACGCTCGACTCGCATGCCTCCCGCCTGCGGCGCAAGCTCGCCTTGGCCGGCGCCGAGGACTGCGTCCTCAACGTCTGGGGCGTCGGCTACCGCCTGCTCGCCGAAGAGGAGGGCGTCCGGCAGAGCGCCTAGCCTGGGCGGCGGTGGCGGCTCTCGAGGAGCACCACAGCACCTTCGGTCCGGACGCGTTCGGGCGCAGGGCCGAACGGGCGGCGCGCTTCTTCGGCACGCCGCAGTACATCCTCGGCCAGACGCTCGTCGTCATCGCCTGGATCGCGCTCAACGCGATCGCAGTCAGCCTCCAGTGGGACCCCTACCCGTTCATCCTCCTCAACCTCGCCTTCTCGACCCAGGCCGCCTACGCGGCGCCGCTGATCCTGCTTGCCCAGACTCGGCAGGCCGAGCGGGACAAGATGGCCGAGGACCGGGCCGAGCAGCACCGCGAGCGCGAGGAGCGCTCGGGCGTAAAGCGAGTCGCCGCGATCAAGGCGGAGACCGCCCGGCTTCAGACGCTTCTGGAATCCAACACCGACCTAACGCGGCAGGACAAAGAGCTTACGGAGCAGGTCGCCGCCCTGACTCGCGAGATTCATGCCCGCCTCACGGACGGCCGCTGAGCTGCTCGGCTTGAAGATGTCCAGCAGCGCCTGGAAGACCGACGTCGTCGGGGGAACCTGGGTGCGGGCCCGGACGATCTGGACGGCCTGGCAGGCGGTGTAGTCGTTGACCGGCGTCTGTGCGCCGAACACGGTCGTGCCGAACTGCTGGTCCAGCTTCGTCCAGGTGTTCTGGAGCGCGTCGGCGGTCACGGCCCACGCGCAGCCGCTGTAGACGAACGCTCCGACCGCGAAGTTGTCGTTCGCCTTGACCTGTTTCTTCAGCGCCTTCACCTGCTTCTGCAGTGCCGTGATCTGCGTCTGGAGCGAGCGCAGCGTTGGGCCCCGGGCCTCCCGGGCCCCGGCGGGCGCCGCCGCGACGAGTCCGAGCGTCACGACGATTGCGACTGCGAGCGATCTCTTCATGAATTCCTCTCCTCCCCGGAGTGGACGGCTGGATGACCGTCATAACGTCCGGTTGGACGGGAGTCAAGCGCCGGGCAGGAGCGCGCCCTCGAGCTCGAGCAGCGCGCGCTTGCGCTCGAGGCCCCCGCCGTAGCCGACCAGCGAGCCGGTCGAGCCCACCACGCGGTGGCAGGGGAGGACGATCGGGACCGGGTTGCGGTTCATCACGGTGCCGACCGCGCGGGCGGCGCGGGGGCGGCCGGCCCTGGCGGCGAGCGTGCCGTAGGTCGTCAGCTCGCCGTACGGGACGCGGGCAAGCTCATGCAAGACGGTGCGACCGAAGTCGCGCGCCAGCCGGAGGTCCACGTCCAGGTCGAAGCTGCGCCGGTCCCCGGCGAAGTACTCGTCGAGCTGCCGGCGGGCCTCGTCGGTCGGCCTCGGCGAGCGCAGGACCCGGGCGCCGAAGGCCCGCGCGAGCGCCTCGGTCTCGCGCTCGGGCTCGGGGTCGTAGGAGATCTCGCAGAGCCCCCGCTCGGTGACGGCGACGAGCAGGCGGCCGACGGGCGTGTCGACGAGGTCGTAGGCGACGTCGAGCAGCCCTTCGGCGGCGGCGGCGTCGCGGAAGCGGGCATCGAGCTCGGGAGAAACGGTCACGACAGCTCCTTTCTGCGTAGTCTGCGAACGCCGGAGGACGCCGCTTGCCGCGCCGCCTCCGCGGAGGAGCCGAGCGCCGTGCCGATGTCCTCGTAGGTGAGCTCGTAGCCGTAGCGGAGGAAGACGGCGGCACGCTCCTTGTGCGGGAGATCCGCAGTCAGCCGGCGCAGCTCCTCATAGGGAAGCGGCTCGTCGAAGGACTCGAGGTCAGGCACCTCAGCAGAGGTGATCCGGTCGCGCCGCCGAGCGTCGAGCCCGACGTTGCGGGCGATCGTGAGCGCCCAGGCTCGGAGGTGATTGCCGTGCTCCAGTGTCGGATAGGCCCGCAGGGCGCGGAGGAAGGTCTCCTGGAAGGCGTCCTCGGCGTCCTCGCGTCCCAGCATGCGGCGCAGTTGCGCCAGCACGGAGCTGCGGTGCTCTTCGTAGAAGCGCTCGAACGGCGGGACGCGCACGGCTTCCATGATGTCTATAACGCCTGGCCGCAGCGACTTGTGAGATTGCGATGTCGACCTCTCCGGGCTGCATGCTTGGAGTCGATGTCTGTGAAGTCGGATCGCCAGGGTCTCGCGGGTCGGCGTCTGGTGTTCGCGATCGCAGCCGGCGCGGCGGTCCTGCTCGCGGCCCTCCTGGGCGGTGCGGGCTGGGCGGTCGCGGTCACGAGCGCGTGGGGCGCTGCTGCACTCCTGACCGTGTCGATGATCTGGCTCAGGATCCACACGATGGACGCCACCGGGACGGCAGCGCACGCGCAGGCCGAGGACTTCTCGCGCGCCACGGCCGATCTCGTCCTGTTGGGCGCGAGCGTCGCAAGCCTCATCGCGATCGGGTTCACGCTCGCGGAGGCGCGCCACCATGTCGGGACCGACAAGCGGCTGCTCATCGTCCTCGCGGTCACCGTCGTCGCGCTCTCGTGGGCGACGGTCCAGCTCATCTTCACGGTGCGTTACGGCGACCTCTACTACGCACCACCGGTCGGGGGCATCAACTTCAACGAGCGCGATCTCCCGGACTACCGCGACTTCGCCTACCTCGCAGTGACGATCGGCATGACGTTCCAGGTCTCCGACACCAACCTGAGCTCGAAGGTCGTCCGCCGCGCTGCAACCCGGCACGCGCTCTTGTCGTACCTCTTCGGCACCGTGATCGTCGCGCTCGCGATCAACACGGTCGCGAGCATCCTTCAGTAGTCCACTCGAGTGCGGGGGCGGTCTCTCGCCGCTCAGCGGTCGCTAGAAGTGGCGCGGAAAGGTTGCGCAGTGGAGGATAGTGGTCTAAAGTGGGGCAGAGTGGAAGATGCTCCTAGGCGAATTCGAGCATACGATCGATGACAAGAACCGCCTCACGCTACCGGCCAAGTTTCGCGAAGCGCTTTCCGGGGGCGTGGTGCTCACGCGCGGCATGGAGGGGTGCCTCTACTGCTATCCGCGGGCAGAGTGGGAGCGGTCGGTCGAGGGACGCCTGGCCGGGCTCGACCCGCTCGACCGGGAGGCACGCGTGATCCAGCGGTACTTCTTCGCCGGGGCATCCGAGGCCGAGCCGGACAAGCAGGGCCGGATCATGGTTCCTTCGACCCTCGCCGAGCACGCGGGGATCGGGCGCGAGGTCGTCGTCGCGGGGCTGCACGACCACCTCGAGATCTGGGACCGCCAGTCCTGGCGCAAGCACCTGAGGGAGATCGAAGGGAGTGCGGAGCATGTTGCCGAACGTCTTGCGACCAAACGCGACTGACCACGTTCCCGTCCTGGCGGAGGAGGTGCGGGAAGCCCTCGCCGTCGAGCCGGGCGACACCGTCGTCGACGCCACCTTCGGCTCCGGCGGCCACGCCGAGCTGCTCGCGGCCGACCTGCGCGGCGACGGGAAGCTGATCGCGATCGACCGCGACCCTTCGGTGCGGCCGTACTTCGACCGCTTCAAGCGACGCGCCGCCGTGCCGGGCCGCTTCCTCCGCGGCGATTTCTCGGTCGTGGTCGAGCAGCTCGCCGCGAACGGCGTCCGGGCGGACGCGATCCTCTTCGACCTCGGCGTCTCGAGCATGCAGATCGACCGGCCCGAGCGCGGCTTCTCCTACGCGGCCGATGCCCCGCTCGACATGCGCATGGACCCGGGCTCCGACGTCTCGGCGCGGGAGCTCGTGAACGAGGCCGGCGAGCGAGAGCTGACGAAGATCTTCCGCGACTACGGCGAGGAGCGCTACGCGCGGCAGATCGCCCGCGCGATCGCGCGCCGCCGCCGCGAGCGTCCGTTCGAGCGCACGGGCGAGCTGGTCGAGACGGTCAAAAGCGCCATCCCGGCGCCGGCCCGCTTCGGCGACGGCCACCCTGCGAAGCGCGTCTTCCAAGCGCTGCGGATCGCCGTCAACGACGAGCTCGGCTCGCTCGAGGCGGCACTTCCCGCCGCGCTCGAGATGCTGCGGCCGGGCGGCCGGCTCGCGGTGATCAGCTTCCATTCGCTCGAGGACCGGATCGTCAAGCGGTTCCTTCGGGCGCAGGAGCGGGGCTGCACGTGCCCGCCCGACTTCCCCGTGTGCGTCTGCGGGCACGAGCCGGCTCTGCGGGCGCTGTCGCGGCGGCCGATCCGGCCCTCCGCCCGGGAGATCGCCTCGAACCCGCGCGCCGCATCGGCACGCCTTCGCGCGGCGGTCAAGACCGGAGACGACGACTAGGTTCATGGCCTCCTGGAGCGACGCCGCCCACGCTCTTCCCTCCTCCCGGCCGCAGCCGCGGCATCGCCCGCGCCCGAAGCGGCCTGTCCGCGCCAAACGGAAGCGGGGCGTAGCGGGCGGAGTCGTCTGGATCGCGCTCTCCGCCGTCCTGCTCGCGGGGATCGTCGCGTTGAACGTCGCGGTCCTGCGCCTGCACGTCCAGCTCGACAAGCTCAACGCGGAGAGAACACGGCTGCGGGCGGAGAGGCAGACGCTTGCCTCGCAGCTCTCGATGGCGGCCGCCTCGCCGCGGATCCTGGCCCGGGCCCGTGCCCAGAACGGCCTCGTGCCCGCGGACCCGAGCGAGACGACCTACGTCCGTCTTGCTCCCCGGTCGCGTTGACACCACGGGTCGCCAACCGCCGGATCCGGCTCCTGCTCGCCGTCTTCGTGCTCGCGTTCGGCATCGCGCTCCTGCGTGCGATGTGGCTCCAGGGCGTGCGCGCGGCGTCGTTCGAGCGGCTCGCCTCACGCCAGCACAGCCAGCTCGTGTCGATTCCAGCCGCGCGTGGGACGATCTACGACCGGGGCGGCGTCCAGCTCGCGATCGGCGAGCAGGCGACCACGGTGTACGCCGACCCGAGGCTGGTGCGCGATGCCCGCACAGAGGCGATTACGGTCGCCCGGATCATGCGGCTCGACTTCGCGAAGGTGTACGCCCGGCTCTCCGACCGGAAGCGAGGCTTCGTCTACGTCCAGCGCCAGGCCGACCCGGCCCTCGCGGCCAAGCTCGCCCACAGGAACCTGCCCGGGCTCGGCTTCTATCCCGAGGAGCGCCGCTTCTATCCCCAGTTCACGCTCGCCTCGCAGGTGCTCGGCTACGCCGGTGTCGACAACCGCGGCCTCGCCGGGCTCGAGCTGTCCCTCGACCGGCGGCTGGCAGGGCAGACGGGAAGCGAGCGGATCGTCAAGGACGCAGCGGGACAGGCGATCGACACCATCCAGTCCCGGCCGGAGCGCGACGGGCAGGACGTCTACCTGACGCTCGATCACACGATCCAGGCGAACGCGCAGGCGGTGCTGCGCGAGACCGTGGCGAAGTGGCACGCGAAGAGCGCGACGGCGATCGTGCTCGACCCGCGGACCGGCGCGGTGCGGGCCATGGCCGTCGCGCCGGGCTTCGATGCGAATCGCTACTCGGAGGTGTGGCGCCCGCTCCAGCGCAACCGCGCCGTCACCGACACGTACGAGCCGGGCTCGACCTTCAAGCTCGTGACGGTGGCCGGGTCGCTGTCAGAGGGCCTCGTCACGCCGTCGACGAGCTTCACCCTGCCGTACTCGATCCAGGTGTCCGACCGTGTGATCCACGATGCCGAGCTTCGGGGGACGGAGACGATGAGCGTGGCCCGGATCCTCTCCCAGTCGTCCAACGTCGGTGCGATCACCCTTGCCGAGAAGCTCGGGCAGCACCGGCTGGCGCAGTGGATCTCGCGCTTCGGATTCGGCAAGCCGACGGGGATCGACTTTCCCGGCGAGAGCGCGGGGATCGTCCTGCCCGAGCGGGACTGGTCGGGCTCGACGATCGGAAACGTGCCGATCGGCCAGGGGATCGCCGTGACGCCGATCCAAATGGCCGCCGCGTACGGAGCGGTCGCAAACCGCGGGCTCTGGGTACAGCCGCACCTGGTCGACCACGTCGGCGACGGCCGCTCGTTACTCCCGAAGCGGCGGCGCATCGTCTCGCGCGGCATCGCGGCGGAGCTCATGGCGATGCTGAAGAACGTGGTCGCCGAGGGCACCGGCACCGAGGCGGTCGTTCCGGGCTACCAGGTCGCCGGCAAGACTGGAACCGCGGCCAAGCCCGACTCGCACGGCGGCTACTCGGACACCCGCTACGTCGCCTCGTTCGTAGGCGTCGTCCCTGCGTCGCGGCCGCGGCTGGTGATTCTCGTCTCGGTGGACGAGCCCCGCGGGGCGATCTGGGGCGGCGTTGTCGCCGCGCCGGCGTTCGCGCAGATCGCGCGCTTCGATCTCCAGTACCTCGACGGCGGCGTGCCGCCCGACGCTCCGGCCTCCAGCTCGACCGCCTCCGCGTCCGCCGCCTACCCGCTGCCGCGGTAAAAGGTTCGCCCAGCCTCCTCCCCGAGGCGATCGTATCGAGATCGGGCGCACGCGTGTGTGACGGGAGTGTGAAAAAACTGCTGCAAAAACGCCGTTTGTGCCCCCGAAAGCCCAGTCGCCTCGGCTGGGGTCCCTGGTAGACTCGCGCCGCGATGAACCTCGAGGGCGTCATCGCAGCGCTCGCGCCCGCGGACGTCCTTCGTCTCGCTCCTGTGGAGATCGCCGACCTCGCCTACGACGCCCGCGACGTGCGCCCGGGGAGCCTCTTCTTCTGCGTGCCGGGCTCACGCGCGGACGGGCACGACTTCGCCGCGGAGGCGGTCGCGAACGGCGCGGTCGCTCTCGTCGTGGAGCGGCCGCTCGACCTCGGCGTCCCTCAGCTCGTGGTGCCCGACGCCCGCCGGGCGATGGCCGTCGCCGCCGACGAGGTCTTCGGCCGTCCAACCGAGGTGCTTCAGGTGGCGGGCGTGACGGGAACCAACGGAAAGACGACCACGGCGTTCCTGCTCTACTCGATCCTCGCCGCCGCCGGCCGCCGGCCGGGCCTGCTGGGGACGATCGAGAGCCGCGTCGGCGGCGAGCGCCGGCCCGCGATCCGCACCACGCCCGAGGCGATCGACCTCCAGCGCGCGTTCCGCGAGATGCTCGACGGCGGCGATCGCAGCTGCGCGATGGAGGCGACCTCTCACGGCTCCGAGCTCGGGCGGCTCGACCGCGTCCGCTTCGCCGTGCTCGTCTTCACGAACCTGACGCAGGATCACCTCGACTTCCACGGGACGATGGAGCGCTATTTCGAGGCAAAGCGGCGCCTGTTCCTGGAGGCCAGGCCGCCTGCCGTGATCAACGTTGGCGACCAGTGGGGGCGGAAGCTCGCCGTCGACCGCCCCGACGCGTTGACGTTCGGCCTCGCCGACGACGCGGAGATCGGGCCGGACGCGCTCGCCGAGGTCGACCTCAAGCTGCGCGGCCGCTTCAACGTCGAGAACGCGCTCGGCGCGCTCGCCGCGAGCCGGGTGCTAGGGATCGAGGACGAGGCGATCGTGCGCGGGCTCGAGGCGGTGCGGGGCGTGCCGGGCCGCTTCGAGTCGGTCGCGGAGGGTCAGCCGTTCGAGGTGATCGTCGACTACTCGCACAAGCCCGACGCGCTCGAGAGCGTGCTGCGCACGGCGCGCGAGCTGACGAGCGGCCGCGTGATCTGCGTCTTCGGCTGCGGCGGCGACCGCGACCGCGGCAAGCGACCGCTGATGGGGAGGATCGCCTCGGAGCTCGCCGACGTCGCGATCCTCACCTCCGACAACCCGCGCAGCGAGGACCCGCTCGCGATCATCGACGAGGTGCTCGCGGGCGTGACCGGCGAGATCGAGGTGGAGCCGGACCGCGCCGCGGCGATCGCCCGGGCAGTTGCCGGGGCCGGGGAAGGCGACGTCGTGCTCATCGCGGGCAAGGGGCACGAGCAAGGGCAGGAGTTCGCGGACCGCACGATCCCGTTCGACGACCGGGAGGTGGCGCGCGAGGCGCTCCGGCACCTCGGAGCGAAGGCTTGATCCCGCTCCAGCTCGACGAGGTGGCCGCGCTCGCCCCGGGAGAGCTCGCGACCGCGCCCGGGGCCGACAAGATCACGGGCGTCCAGGCCGACTCTCGCCGGGTCGCGCCCGGCGACCTCTTCGTCGCCGTTGGGCGCGGGGCCGAGTTCCGGCGGGACGCGCTCTCGCAGGGGGCGGCCGCGACTCTGCTGCCCAAGGACGCGTTCGCGGCGTTCGCGGCTCTCGGCGCGGCGGTGCGGGGACGCTCGAGCGCGCGCGTCGTCGGGATCACCGGCTCCACCGGCAAGACGTCGACCAAGGACATCCTCGCCGCGCTCTGCGCGCCGGCCGCCCGCACCGTCGCCGCCGAAGCGAGCTACAACAACGAGATCGGCGTCCCGCTTACGCTCTGCCGCCTCGAGCCGGACACCGAGGTGTGCATCGTCGAGCTCGCGATGCGCGGCTTCGGCCAGATCGCGGAGCTCTGCCGGATCGCGCGTCCGGATGTCGGCGTGATCACGAACGTCGGCCCCGTGCATCTCGAGCTCGTCGGCTCGCTCGACGGCGTCCTGCGCGCCAAGAGCGAGCTCGTCGCGGCGCTCCCCTCCGGCGGGAGGGCGATCGTGCCGGAGGAGTTCCCCGTCGAGCGCGAGGACGTCGACGTCGTGCGGCTCACGGAGCCCGAGGCACTCCCCGACGGCGACCGCACGGTCGTGGGAGGGGTCAGCTTCAACTTCACCGCGCGACACCAGGCGGCGAATGCCGCCGCCGCGCTGGCGGCGCTCGACGCGCTCGGCCTCCCGCGCCCCGCCCGGGTCGACGTCGACTTCTCACGCTGGCGCGGGGAGGAGGTGCCCCTTCCCGGCGGAGGGCTCCTGATCAACGACGCCTACAACGCGAACCCGGTCTCGATGCGAGCCGCGCTCGCGCACCTGGCAAGCCGCGCGGGCGGGCGGAGGCGCGTGGCCGTCCTGGGCGACATGGCCGAGCTGGGCCCGGGCGCTCCCGCGTTCCATCGGGAGATCGGGGAGGAGGCCGCCCGTCACGGCGTCGAGGTGCTCGTCGCCGTCGGCTCGATCGCGCGCTCGTACCTGGAAGGCGCCGTCGGCGTCCCGGTCACCCGCTGGGCCCCGGATGCGAGCACGGCGATCGGCAGCGTCGAGGAGGTTGTCGAGCCGGGCGACTGCATCCTCGTCAAGGCCTCGCGCTCGGTCGGGCTCGAGGCGGTCGCGGAAGCCCTGGCGGCGGTGAAGACCTAGGTGAGCCGAGTGATCATCGCCGGCGTCGTCGCGATGCTGATCTCGATCCTCGCCGGCCCGAAGTTCATCGAGTTCCTGCGCCGCAACGAGTTCGGCCAGCAGATCCGGGAGGAAGGGCCCGAGCACCACGTGGTCAAGCAGGGGACGCCGGTTATGGGCGGGCTCCTGATGCTGCTGGCCGCGGTCGTGGCGTTCCTGGCCCTGACCAAGTACACGGTGCCCGCGCTGACGGTCCTCTTCGTCACCCTCGGCTGCGCGGCGGTCGGCTTCCTCGACGACTTCATCAAGCTCACGCACCGGCGCTCGCTCGGGCTGAACGGCCGCTGGAAGTTGATCCTGCTCGGCCTGATCACGGTCGGCGTCGCGTTCGCAGCGCGCCACCAGCACCTTCCGACGAACGTCTACGTCCCGGCTCTCGGCCACGTCGAACTCTCCTACGCCTGGTACGGGCTGCTCTTCCTGGTGATCGCGGGCGCGGCCAACGGCGTCAACCTGACCGACGGGCTCGACGGCCTCGCCGCCGGAACGGGCATCATCGCGCTCTTCACCTTCGCGGCGATGACCGTGATCGCGTGGATCCGCTCGGGCTCGCCGGGCCATCGCTTCGACACGAAGCTCGACCTCGCGATCGTCGGCGCCGCGCTGATCGGGGGCGCGATTGGCTTCCTCTGGTACAACGCCTTCCCGGCCGAGGTGTTCATGGGCGACACCGGCTCGATGGCGATCGGGGGCGCGCTCGCCTCGTTCGCGATCTTCACGAAGACGATCTTCCTGCTGCTCCTGATCGGCGGGATCTTCCTGATCGAGGCGCTCTCGGTGATCATCCAGGTGTTCGCGTTCAAGTACCTGGGCGGGCGCCGCCCGTTCCTGATGACGCCCATTCACCACCACTTCGAGATGAAGGCCTGGTCGGAGACGAAGATCATGGTCCGCTTCTGGATCGTCACCGGGATCCTCTGCGCGGCCGGCTTCGCGCTGTACTACCGCTACTTCACCGGATTCCGCTGAGCGACCTTCCGCAGCGGGTGCTCGTCCTCGGCCTAGCGCGGTCGGGGCGGGCCGCGGCTGCGGCGCTCGAGCGGCGCGGAGTGGAGGTGTCGCACGCCGACCGGGACCTCGGAAACGACGCCGACCTCTCGCTCCTCGACGGCGTCGAGCTGCTGGTCAAGAGCCCGGGCGTGCCGCGAGAGTTGCCGCTCGTCGCCGAGGCCGAGCGGCGCGGCCTGCCGATCTGGAGCGAGGTCGAGCTCGGCTACCGGCTGCTCGGGCCGCGGCTCGTCGGCGTCACGGGCACGAACGGGAAGACGACGACGTCCGAGCTCCTCGGCGTGATGCTCGGCGCGCCGGTCGCGGGGAACGTGGGCCGGGCGCTCACCGACCTCGACGGAAAGGTCGAGCCGGGCGAGCGGATCGTATGCGAGCTGTCGAGCTTCCAGCTCGAGGACGTGCACACGCTCGCCTGCGAGGTCGCGGTGCTGCTCAACCTCGAGCCGGACCACCTCGACCGGTACGACTCGTTCGAGGCCTACCGCGACGCGAAGCTCCGTATCTTCGAGCGCGCGCGAGCGAAGGTCGTGCCGCGAGGACTCGGCCTGGACGGAATCGAGTTCTCGGCTGACGACCCGCTCCCGGCCGAGCCCCGCATGCCCGGCAGGCACAACCGCGAGAACGCAGCGGCCGCCGTCGCCGCTGCCAGGGTCCTGGGCGTCGACGAGGCCTCACTAGGGAACGCGCTCCGCGCGTTCCCGGGAGTACCGCACCGGCTCGAGCTCGTCCGCGAGCTGAACGGCGTCCGGTACGTGAACGACTCGAAGGCGACGAACGTCGCCGCAGCGCTGCGCGCGCTCGCGACCTACGAGGACGAGCCGGTTCACCTGATCCTCGGCGGCTCGCGCAAGGGCGAGGATTTCCGGCCGCTCGCGGGCGCGCTCGGGCCGAACGTGAGGAGCGTGCACCTGATCGGCGAGACTGCGGACGAGCTCGCGGCCGTGATCCCGCAGGCGCAGCAGTCCGGCGACCTCGAAACGGCGCTCCGTCAGATCGAGGCGCAGCCGGGCGAGATCGTGCTGCTTTCGCCGGCCTGCGCGAGCTACGACCAGTTCCGCGACTTCGAGGAGCGGGGCGAGGAGTTCAGGAGGCTGGTGCAGAACCTAGCGGGGTGAAAACCGGTCAGCTCGAGTCGAGGCTGCTGATCCTCGTGACCCTCGGGCTGGTCGCGTTCGGCCTCGTGATGGTGTACAGCGCGACGTCTGCGTCGGCGGCGCTCGCGAACGGCGACCCCTCGTACTTCCTCAAGCGGCAGGCGATCTACGCGGTGCTCGGGCTCGTGCTCATGGCGCTCGCCTCGCGAATCGACTTTCGCGTCATCCGCCGGCTCGCGCCGCTCCTGATGGTCGGGAGCCTCGTGCTCCTGATCGGGGTGCTCGTGGTCGGCCAGTCGGTGAACGGCGCCCGCCGCTGGATCTCGTTCGGCCCGGCCGTCTTCCAGCCCTCGGAGCTGGCCAAGCTCGCGCTCGCGGTGTGGGCCGCCGCCTACCTGACGCGACGCCGGCCGCCGCAGCGCCTGCCCGAGCTCTGGCGGCCGCTCGGCCTGGTCACGGCGGCGTTCTGCGCCCTCCTGCTCGCCGAGCCCGACCTCGGCACGGCGATCGCCATCGTCCTGATGCTGGCCGCGATGCTCCTGGTCGCGGGGACGCCGCTACGGACGCTCGGCGCCGGCGTCTCGATCGCGAGTGCGATCGGCCTGCTCGCGATCTGGTTCGAGCCGTATCGCCGGGCGCGGATCTTCAGCTTCCTCAACCCGTGGCACGACGCCCAGGGGGCCGGCTTCCAGACCGTCCAGGCGATGATCGGGCTCGGCTCGGGCGGCATCTTCGGGGTTGGCCTCGGCGAGAGCGTGCAGAAGGCGAACTACCTCCCCGAGGCGCACACCGACATGATCTTCGCGATCATCGGCGAGGAGCTCGGGCTCGTCGGGGCGGCGCTCGTGATCGCCGCATACGCCGCCTTCGCCTACGCCGGCCTGCGGATCGCGCTCGCCTGCAAGGACCCGTTCGGCAAGCGGCTCGCGGCCGGGCTGACGGTGCTCGTCTGCGGCCAGGCCGCGATCAACCTCGCCGCGGTGATGGGGCTCGCTCCGCTCACCGGGATCCCGCTGCCGCTCGTCTCATACGGCGGCTCGAGCCTGGTCGTGGCGCTCGTCTCGGTCGGGATCCTCCTTAACATCGCGGACGATGCCGGAGAACGACGCGCCAGCGTGCCTGATCGCAGCCGGGGGAACAGCCGGGCACGTGCTGCCCGCGCTCGCGGTCGCGGAAGCGCTCGCCGCGCGCGGGACACGGGTGACCCTCGCCGGGTCGCCGGAGCGCGCCGAGGCGCGGCTCGTTCCTGACGCCGGCTTCGAGCTCGACACGTTTGCCGTCAGCGGACTGCCGCGGGAGCCGGGGGCGGCGCTCGCGCGAGCGCTCTGGGACGACGTCCGCGCGCCGATCGCCTGCGACAGGATCCTGGCTCGCCGCCGGCCGGACGTCGTGCTTGGGGGCGGCGGGTACGTGAGCGGCCCGATGGCTCTGGCGGCGGCTCGGCGGCGGATCCCCGTGGCGCTGATGGAGGCGGACGCGCACCTCGGCCTGGCGAACCGGCTCGCAGCGCCGCTGGCGCGGCGCGTCTTCCTCGCCTTCCCGATCCCCGGGCGGGAGCCGCCGAAGCACCTGGTCACCGGGCGGCCGATTCCGGCGCGGTCGCGGGCCGTTCCGCAGGAGCTGGCGCGACGGCTGTTCGAGCTCCCGGACGAGGGCCCAGTGTTGCTCGTCGCGGGCGGCAGCCTCGGCGCGCGCTCGCTGAACGACCTCGCGGTCGAGAGCTTCGGCGCCACGGGCCCCGCGGTGCTGCATCTCTGCGGGGAGCGCGAGCACGAGCGGCTGCGGCGGCGCGTCTCCCGCCCGGACTACCGGCTCCTGCCGTTCACCGAGGACTACGGGGCGGCGCTCGGCGCGGCCGACCTGGTCGTCTCGCGAGCCGGCGGGGGCGTCTGGGAGATCGCCGCCGCGGGGAAGCCGGCGATTCTGGTGCCGTACCCGTTCGCGACCGCCGACCACCAGACGAAGAACGCACGCTATTTCCAGACCGCCGGGGGCGCGATCCTCATGTCCGAGACGGAGCTCGGACGCGTGCCCGAGGTGGTTCGCTCGCTCCTCGGCGACCAGCGGCGGCTCGCCGAGATGCGCGCCGCGATGCTCCGGGTCGCCCGTCCGGATGCAGCCGACGAGATCGCCGAGGAGGTGCTTCGCCTCGCAGCCGCTTGAGGGCCGAAGGCTCTGGTTCGTCGGAATCGGCGGCGCCGGCATGAGCGCGCTGGCGCTCGTCGCGCGCGCGTGGGGGGCGGAGGTCGGCGGGTCGGACCGCGTGCGCTCTTCCTACGTCGAGCGGCTCGAGGCGGCCGGGATCCCGGTCGTCGTCGGGCACGACGCGGCCAACCTCCCGGAAGGCGCAGAGATCATCGTCTCGAGCGCGATCGCTCCCGATAACCCAGAGGTATCGCGCGCGGCGCGCGTGATCAGGAAGCGCGGCGAGCTGCTCGCGGAGCTCGTCGCGCTGCGGCCGTCGATCGTGGTCGCGGGCGCGCACGGCAAGACCACGACCGCGGGCATGATCGCGTTCTGCCTCGAGCGGCTCGGCAACGACCCGACCTTCCTGATCGGCGGCGAGATCCCCCAGCTCGGCGGCAACGCGCGGGCCGGGGAGGGCTGGCTCGTGGCCGAGGGCGACGAGTCGGACCGCTCGCTCGAGCTGCTGCGGCCGCGGATCGCGGTGCTCACCAACGTCGAGCTCGATCATCACGCGACCTTCGGCTCGGAGGCCGAGCTGCGCGAGCTCTTCGAGGAATGGCTCGGAGCCGCCCCGGCCGCCGTCCGCGGGGAGGAGCTCGAGCCGGCGGCGCTTGAGCTGGCCGTGCCCGGTGAGCACAACCGGCGCAACGCGGCCACTGCGCTGGCGGCGCTCGAGCTGGCCGGAGTCGGACGAGAGGAGGCGGAACGCGTCCTGCCCAGGTTCCGCGGGGCCGGGCGGCGTTTCGATCCTCGCGGCGAGGCCGCAGGAATCAGGGTCTACGACGACTACGCGCACCATCCGTCCGAGATCTCGGCGACGCTCGCGGCGGCCCGGGAGGCCGTCGACGGCGGGCGGATACTCGTCGTCTTCCAGCCGCACCTGTTCTCGCGCACGCGACACCTTGCCCACGACCTGGGCACCGCTCTGGCGGCCGCCGACGCCGTCGCCGTGGCCGACGTCTACGGCGCGCGGGAGGATCCCGTCGCCGGCGTGAGCGGCAAGCTCGTCGTCGACGCGCTCGCCGCGGCCCGGCCGGGCATGCAGGTGGCGTGGACGCCGTCACTCGAGGACGCCGCCCGGTTCCTCGCGCGCCGGGCTCGCCCCGGTGATCTGGTCCTCACGATCGGCGCCGGCGACGTCGAGTGCGCGGGGCCGCTGATCCTCGAAGAGCTCGCGTGAAGATCGAGGAACGCGTCGCGCTCTCGCGGTTCACGACCCTCGGGTCAGGCGGGCCGGCGCGCGCCTTCGCGCGACCGGAGACGATCGAGGACCTCGAGGAGGCGCTCGCGTGGGCGCGCGACCGGGACTTGCCGGTGGCCACGATCGGCCTGGGCTCGAATCTCCTCGTCGCCGACGAGGGGTTCGACGGGCTCGTGCTTCGGCTCGCCGGCGGGCTGGCCACGGCGGAGACCGAGGGTGAGCGGCTCATCGCGGGCGGCGGCGCGACCAACGCCGTCTGCCTCCACCGCACGCGGACGGCAGGCCTGGGCGGCTTCGAATTCGCGTGTGCGATCCCGGGCACGATCGGCGGCGGCGTGTGGATGAACGCGGGTGCCTACGGGAGCGACTGGGCCGCGATCCTGGAGCGCGCATTGGTGGTCGACGGGGAGGGGCCGCGCTGGCTGACGCCGGCCGAGCTCGGGCTGAGCTATCGCCACTCCGCGCTTCGCCACGGCCAGGTCGTGGCCCGCGCGGAGTTCGTGCTGGCGCCGCGGGCGGAGGAGCAGATCAAGGCGAACGTGGCAAGGCTCCAGGCCTTGCGCAAGGCTGCGCAGCCGACGAACAAGCGCACGTTCGGGAGCGTCTTCAAGAACCCGGACCACGAGCTCAGCGCCGGCCGGATGCTCGAGGCCTGCGGGCTCAAGGGCCACCGGATCGGCGGCGCCGTGATCTCCCCGCGACACGCGAACTTCATCGAAAACGCGAACGGGGCGCGGTCGGGGGACGCGCTCGCCCTGATGGTCGAGGCGCGGAGGAGGGCGTTCGAACAGTTCGGCGTCGAGCTGAAGCACGAGGTCGAGTTCCTCGGCCCGCTCAAGCTGCCCCCGATGCAGTAGGAGGCTCGCCCGCGGCGGCGAAACGCACGTCGTGGACCGGAACCGGCCCCATCGGCGCCCGCGTGCGCGCGCGGCGGTCATCGCGCTCCCCGTGGGAGACTCGCGCGCGCTCCTCCGCTTGCTGCCGACCGGCCGATCGATCCTGGTCGGGTTCGCCCTCGTCGCGGCGGCAGCGGGGCTCTATCTCCTCGCTCGCGAGACGCCGATGTTCGCGTTACAGCGGATCGAGATCGAGGGTGCACCGCCCGGTGTGACCGCCAGGGTTCAGCGTGCGCTGGCGCCGCTGGAGGGTCACACGCTCCTCGCCCTGGACGGCGCCGAGGTCGAGCGCCGGCTCGGTGCGCTGCCGGACCTGGCTGCCTGGAGCTACGACCGCGACTTTCCGCACACGCTCCGCGTGAGGATCCGCCCGGAGCACCCGGTTGCGATCGCACGGCGCGGGGCGCAGGCGTGGCTGATCGCCGCCAGCGCCCGGACGCTTGCCCGGGTACCTCTCCATGCGCGACCGCGTCTGCCGCGGATCTGGCTGGCCCATTCCGGCGACCCGGCCGTCGGCTCGCCGATCACCGATCGCTTCGCCCTCCGCTCCGTGCGCGTGCTCGCAGGACTACGGCACGCCCATTTTCGTGGGCGCATCCGGATGGTCCGGTCGCGTCAGCACGATCTGACCCTGCTGCTGGGCTCCGGCCTGCAGCTGCGCCTGGGCGAGCTGCGGGCGATTCGCCTCAAGCTCGCCGTCGCCTCCCGGGTGCTGCCCAACGTCTACGCGCACGGCGGCTACGCGTACCTGGACGTCAGCGTGCCCGAACGTCCCGTGGCGGGCATCAACCCTAAACTCGAAGGTTGACCCTTAGGGTTGCGCGTGAAATTCTGCATTGACAAGCGCTTCACGGGGGCGTAGGCTGCCGTGCTCGAAAGAACCACTGTCCACTAGAGCTTGAGGTCGAGACGAGTTGAGCGTACGAGATCAAGCTGGAAACTACCTGGCCCTGATCAAGGTCGTGGGCGTCGGCGGAGGCGGCTCGAACGCCGTCAACCGCATGGTCGACGCGGGCCTCTCGGGCTGCGAGTTCATCGCGATCAACACGGACGCGCAGGCGCTGCTGATGGTCGACGCCGACGTGAAGATGCCGATCGGCTCCGATGTCACGCGCGGCCTCGGCGCCGGCGCGGATCCCGGCGTGGGCAAGGCCGCTGGAACGGAGAGCCGTGACGAGCTGAAGGAGGCGCTGAAGGGGGCCGACATGGTCTTCGTCACGGCCGGGGAGGGTGGCGGCACCGGCACGGGCGCGGCGCCGATCGTCGCGGAGCTCTCCCAGGAACTCGGCGCCCTCACCGTCGGCGTCGTGACCAAGCCGTTCTCGTTCGAAGGCCGGCGCCGGGCCGAGGTCGCCTCGGTCGGGGTCGACGAGCTACGGGACCACGTCGACACGCTGATCGTGATCGAAAACGACCGACTGCTCCAGGTCGTCGAGAAGCGGACGTCGATCATGGACGCCTTCAAGATGGCGGACGACGTCCTTCGCCAGGGCGTGCAGGGGATCACCGACCTGATCACGATCCCGGGCCTCGTCAATCTCGATTTCGCCGACGTCCGGACGATCATGAGCGAGGCCGGCTCGGCGTTGATGGGAATCGGCGCGGCGTCCGGCGAGAACCGCGCGACCGAAGCGGCGCGCGAGGCCGTGTCGTCGCCGCTGCTCGAGTCGTCGATCGAGGGCGCTACCGGGATCCTCCTCAACGTCACCGGCGGGACGGACGTCGGACTCTTCGAGGTGAACGAGGCCGCGCAGGTCGTGACCTCGGCGGCGGATCAGAACGCCAACGTGATCTTCGGCGCGGTCATCGACGATGCGCTCGGCGACGAGGTGCGGGTGACCGTGATCGCGACCGGCTTCGGCCCGGCACGAGTGCGCCGGCGGCGCCGGGTCGAGGAGCCGGCGGAGCGCCCGGCCGGGGCCGAGACCCCGCGCGAGGTTCCGGCGGAGAGCTTCGAGGTGACCGAGGACGTCCTCGAGGTGCCGTCGTTCCTGCGAGACGGCTAGCGCCCTGGCGGGCTCGAGCTCGCATGTTTAGAAACGGCTGAGGCCAGGAAAGGATGGGGGTGCCCTCTCGGGCCGGCCATGAAGTCGGCCCGCGATGACCCGGTCCGGCCGCCCCGGCGTCGGCAAGAAGCCGAAGCCGGGGCGGCTCCTTTAGCATCAGCGGCCGATGCAGACCCTGCTGCGGACACCGCTGTACGAGCGCCACGTCGAGCTGGGCGCACGGCTCGTCCCCTTCGCGGGCTGGGAGATGCCCGTGCAATACGAAGGCGTGATCCCGGAGCACCTGGCGGTGCGGAACGACTGCGGAGTCTTCGACGTCTCGCACATGGGCGAGCTCCTCGTGGAGGGCGCGCGTGCTCGGGAGCTGCTCCAGTCGCTGCTCTCCAACGACCTCGCCCGGCTCGAGCCCGGCAAGGCGCAGTACACGTTGCTGACGAACGAGCGCGGGGGGATCGTCGACGACCTGATCGTGTACGAGCTCGGGCCGGAGCGCTTCCTCCTGATCGTGAACGCTTCGAACCGCGAGCCGGATTTCGCGTGGCTGCGCGAGCGCGAGGTGGCCGGTGCCGACGTTCGCGACGTCTCCGACGACTTTGCGCTGCTCGCCGTGCAGGGCCCGCGCTCGCTCGAGCGCCTCGGGCTGCCGGAGGCGCCGGCATTCACCTTCGCGGACGGGAAGCTCGACGGGGTCGCCTGCACGGTCAACCGAACGGGCTACACCGGGGAGACCGGCGTGGAGCTGCTCGTGCCGGCGGAGCAGGGGCCGGAGCTGTGGCAGCGGATCATCGAGCGCGGCGCCAAGCCCTGCGGCCTCGGCGCACGCGACACCCTCAGGCTCGAGGTCTGCTACCCGCTGCACGGCAACGACATCGGCCCCGACACCGACGCGATCTCCGCCGGCCTCGGCTGGGTCTGCGCGCTCGAGAAGGAGTTCACCGGGGTCGACGAGCTGCGCAGGATCAAGGAGGACGGCCCGGAGCGGCGGCTCGCAGCCTTCGTGATGGAGGAGCCCGGAATCCCCCGGCAGGGCATGGCGATCGTCGAGGGCGGCGAGGTGACCTCGGGCTCGCACTCGCCGATGCTGGAGCGGGGGATCGGGATGGGCTATGTCCCGGCGGCGCTCGCGCAGCCTGGAACCGAGCTGACGATCGACGTCCGCGGCCGTCCGCGGCGGGCCCGGACGGTCAGGAAGCCGATCTACTCGAGAGAGGAGAAGCGTGGCGGCGGCTGAGAGCTACCCCGACGACCTTCGCTACCACCCCGAGCACGACTGGGCGCGGGTCGAAGACAGCGAGGCGACCTTCGGCATCACCTGGTTCGCCCAGGACGCGCTCGGCGAGCTCGTCCACTTCGAGGCGCCAGAGGAAGGGTCGACCGTCTCGAAGGATCGGTCCTACGCCGAGGTCGAGTCGGTCAAGGCGGTCTCCGAGGTGATCGCGCCGATGTCGGGCGAGATCCTCGCGGTCAACCGGGCCATCGCGGACGCGCCGGAGACGGTCAACGATGATCCATACGGCGAGGGCTGGCTGGTGCGCGTTCGACTCTCCGACCCGCCCGAGGCCGAGTCGCTCCTGGACGCGGAGGCCTACAAGGCCCAGCTGGCCGAGCAGGCGTGAGCTACCTCGCCCTGACAGACGCCGATCGGGACGAGATGCTCGAGACGATCGGCGTGTCCTCGATCGAAGAGCTGTTCGCCGATCTCCCCTCCGGAGTGCGACTTGGGCGCGAGCTCGACCTGCCTCCAGCCCTGAGCGAGCAGGAGCTGACCGCCTACTTCGAGGAGCTGGCCTCGTTGAACGCGCACGCCGGCTCCGAGCTCTCGTTCCTCGGCGCGGGGCTGTACGACCACTACGTCCCGGCGATCGTGGACGCCGTACTCCAGCGCGGAGAGCTCCTCACGGCGTACACGCCGTACCAGCCGGAGCTGAGCCAGGGCGTGCTCCAGGCGATCTTCGAGTACCAGACCGCCATCTGCGAGCTCACCGGGCTCGACGTCTCGAACGCCTCGGGCTACGACGGCACGACCGTCGCTGCGGATGCCTGCTACATCGCCAAGCATGCGACCGGACGGGCCAAGGTCGTCGTCACGGAGGCGACGAACCCGCAGGTGCGGCAGGTGGTGAAGACCTACGCGCCGGGCTTTGGCCTCGAGGTCGTCGAGGTACCGCACCGGGGCGGAGCCACGGACCCAGACGAGCTTCGTGCCGCCGCCGACGACGCCGCCTGCGTGATCTTCCAGCAGCCGAATGTCTTCGGCGTGCTAGAGGCCGCTCCGGCACTTGCCGCCGCCGCAGCAGACGCCGAGGCGCTCCCGGTCGCCCACGTCGACCTGCTCTCGCTCGGCGTCCTCGAGGCGCCAGGGCGGTACGGGTGCGCAATCGCCATCGGAGAAGGACAGTCGGCGGGGAACTACCTCTCCTTCGGCGGTCCGCACTACGGCTTCCTGGCCGCTCGCTCCGAGTACGTCCGGCGGATGCCGGGGCGGATCGTCGGCGAGACGGCTGACGCCGCGGGGAACCGCGGCTATGTCCTCACCCTCCAGACGCGCGAGCAGCACATCCGGCGAGAGAAGGCGACGTCGAACATCACGACCAACCAGACGCTGCTTGCGCTGGCGGGCCTCGTCTACCTCTCCTGGCTCGGGCCGGAGGGACTGCGCGACGTGGGGGAGACCTGCATGGCCCTCGCCGGGTACGCAAAGGAGCGTCTGGGCCAACCGTTGGTGTTCTCAGAGCGGACAACGTTCAAGGAGTTTGCAGTACGCGTCGGACGGCCTGCCAAGGAGGCGATCGCAGCCGCCCGGGCGCAGGGCGTGCATCCCGGCTACGCGCTCGGCCGCGACTACGCCGGGATGGACGACGTTCTCCTCGTTGCCGTCACCGAGAAGCGGACACGTGCCGAGATCGATCGGCTCGCGGAGGTGCTGGCGAGCTGAAGCTCATCTACGAGAAATCCGTCAGCGGCCGCCGCGCCGGCCGCCCGCCACGCTCCTCTCTGGCCGTGCCGGAGATCCCCAGCGAGCTTCGCCGGTCCGAGCCACCCCGGCTTCCCGAGCTCGCGGAGCCTGATCTCCTGCGCCACTTCACCGAGCTCTCGACCCGCAACTTCGGGATCGATACCGGCTTCTATCCGCTCGGCTCCTGCACGATGAAGCACAACCCGCGCGTGAACGAACGACTCGCCGCGCTTCCCGGCTTCCGCGACCTGCACACCCTCCAGGAGGAGGAAGGCGCCCAGGGCGCGCTCCGGCTCTGCTTCGAGCTGCAAGAGGCGCTCGCAGAGATCACCGGCTTGCCGGCGGTCTCGCTCCAGCCGGCCGCCGGCTCCCAGGGCGAGCTGACCGGGCTGATGCTGATGCGCGCGTACTTCGCCGAGCGGGGCGAGGAGCAGAAGCGGCGCAAGATCGTCATCCCGGACACCGCGCACGGGACGAATCCGGCGAGCGTGACGATGGCCGGGTACGAGGTGACCCCGGTTCGCACCGACCGGCGCGGCAACATCGACGTGGACGACCTGCGGGCCAAGGTCGACGAGGGCACCGCCGGCCTGATGCTCACGAATCCCTCGACGCTCGGGCTCTTCGACGAGAACATCGAAGAGATCACCCGCATCTTCCACGGCGTGGGTGCGCTCATGTACTACGACGGCGCGAACCTGAACGCCGTCTGCGGGATCTCCCGGCCCGGCGACATGGGCTTCGACATCGTCCACATCAACCTGCACAAGACGTTCTCGCAGCCGCACGGCGGAGGCGGCCCGGGCGGCGGGCCGATCGCGGTCGGGAGCCGGCTCGAGCCCTACCTGCCGGTCCCGGCCGTCGTCCGCGACGGCGACCGCTACGGCCTCGACTACGACCGGCCCCGGACGATCGGGAAGGTGCGCGGCTTCTACGGGCCGTTCGGCGTCTTCGTCCGCTCGTACGCGTTCATCCGGGCGTACGGGCCGACGCTGCGCGAGATGTCGGAGGTCGCCGTCCTCAACGCCAACTACGTGCTCGCGCTCGTGCGGGAGGCGTACGACCTGCCGTTCGACCGGCCCTGCATGCACGAGTTCGTGCTCTCTGCGCGCACGCTGAAGCGCGAGCACGCCGTGACCGCCCTGGACGTCGCGAAGCGGTTGATGGACTACGGCTTCCATCCGCCGACGATCTACTTCCCGCTGATCGTGCCGGAAGCGTTGATGATCGAGCCGACCGAGACCGAGGCGAAGGAGACGCTCGACTCCTTCGCCGACGCGATGCTCGAGATCGCGCGCGAGGCGGCCGAGGATCCGGAGCTCCTGAAGAGCGCACCGCACGGCCGCCCGGTGGGGCGGCTGGACGAGGTGAGAGCGGCGAAGCGGCCCGTCGTGCGCTACCAGTTCGAGGAGCACCCCGATCTCGAGGGCGAGCCCGCCGCGGCCGCAGTCGAGACGCCGAAGGGCGCGTGATGATCGACCTTCGCTCCGACACGCAAACGAGGCCGACCCCGGAGATGCGCGCCGCGATCGCCGCCGCGGAGGTGGGCGACGAGCAGAAGCGCGAGGATCCGACGGTCAACGAGCTCGAGCGGCGAGGGGCGGAGCTACTCGGACAGGAGGCGGCCGTCTTCGTCCCCACCGCGACGATGGCGAACGAGATCGCGCTCCTGACGCTCGGCGAGCGCGGCGACGAGCTGGCCGCCGAGGAGAACTCCCACATCCTCCTGGCCGAGCTCGGCGGCCCGGCGGTGCACGCCGGCCTGATGACGCGGCCGCTGCGCTGCGAGGCCGGCCGCTTCAGCGCCGAGCAGCTGCGCGCGGTGGTGCGCCGCACCGACGGCACGCACATTCCGCCGACGAAGATCGTCTCGGTCGAGAACACGCACAACGCCTCCGGAGGGCGGGTCTGGCCGCTGGACGAGATCGAGGCGGTCGCCGAGGCCGCGCGCGAGCTCGATCTGCGCCTTCATCTCGACGGTGCCAGGATCATGAACGCCGCCGTCGCCTCCGGCCTGGCTGCCGCCGAGATCGGGCGGCACTTCGACACGGTCACGCTCTGCCTCTCGAAGGGGCTCGGTTGCCCGCTCGGCGCGCTCGTCGCGGGGTCGAGCGAGCCGATGGTGTCGGCGAGGACGTTCAAGCACCGCTTGGGCGGGGCGATGCGGCAGGCCGGGATCGTCGCCGCCGCCGGGGTCTATGCGCTCGAGCACAACATCGAGCGGCTCGCCGACGATCACAGGCGGGCCCGGCAGTTGGCGGAGGGGCTTCGCGACGCAGGTGTCCCGATCGAGCTCGAGCAGGTCGAGACGAACTTTGTCCAGGTGGACGTGGGGCCGCTCGGGCTCTCATGCTCGGAGGCGCTCGAGCGGCTCTCGCAGCAGGGGGTCGGGCTCTCCATGACTCCGCACCCGACGCGCATTCGGGCCGTCACGCACCTGGACGTCGGCGACGACGAGATCGAGCGGGCCGTCGAGCTGATCCCGCGCGCGCTGGGCGCAGGCACGCTTGCCCGCGCCTGAGCGGTTCCGGCGCCTCGTCGGCGCGGCGCAGCAGGACGGCCGGCTGCCGAGCCTGTCCGCCTGCGTCTTTCGGGACGGGGAGATCGACTGGGCGGAAGCGATTGGACTGGCGGACGTTGAGCCACACGCAAAGGCGACGTCCGACACGCAGTACGCGGTCGCCTCGATCACGAAGACGTTCACCGCGACGGCGGTGATGCAGCTCCGGGACGAGGGAAAGCTCGAGCTCGACGACCCGCTCTCACGGCATCTTCCGGGCGTGGCACACCCGGAGCCGACGCTTCGGCGGATGCTCGCGCATCTCTCGGGGCTTCAGCGCGAGCCGCCCGGCGAAGTGTGGGAGGCGCTCGAGTTTCCCGGCGAGGAGGAGTTGCTCGCGCGGCTCGCCGAGGCCGAGCAGGTGCTGCCGGCAGACGCCGCCTGGCACTACTCGAACCTCGCGTACGCATTGCTCGGCCACGTCGTTACGCACGCCTCCGGCACGCCCCTCCGCGCGTACGTCGAGGATCGGCTCCTGCGACCGCTCGGGCTTGGCCGGACGACCTGGGGCCCAACTCCGCCCGCTGCCCGGCCGTACTTCGTCGAGCCGTACTCCGATGCGGTCCGGCGCGAGCCGGAGCTCGAGCTCGGGGGCAAGGGCGGCGAGTCCGGCCTGTACAGCACGGTCGAGGACCTCGCGCGCTGGGGCTCGTTCCTCTGCGACCCGGACGAATCGGTGCTCCAGGGCTCGAGCGTGGCGGAGATGCACGAGCTCAGGTTGATGGCGGAGCCCGACTGGTCGCTCGGCTGGGGTCTCGGGATCGCGCTCTGGCGTCGCGGCGAACGGATCTTCGGAGGCCATACCGGCGGGTTCCCAGGCTTCCTCTCGATCCTCGTCTACTCGCGGCGGGAGCGGATCGGCGCCGTGCTGCTCACGAACTCGGGCCGCTGGCCCAAGCTGGCCGAGACGGGGTTGGACCTGGTCGAGGCCGCTCTGGAAGAGTTGGCCCGGCCGCCGGAGGTTTGGTCTCCCGAGCGGGAGCCGCCGGCCGAGGTGGTGCCGTTGCTCGGGCGCTGGTGGTCGGAGGGGGACGAGATGATCTTCTCCTGGCGGAACGGGAGGCTGGAGGCGCGGCCGGCCGACGCTCCGCCCGGGCGGGAACCTTCGGTGTTCGAGGCCGACGGGGAGGATCGCTTCCGGACGGTGTCCGGCCGCGAGCGCGGGGAGCTCTTGCGTGTCGTCCGGGACCCGGACGGCGCGGTCGCGAAGCTCTACTGGGCGACGTATCCGTTCACGCGGAGCCCCAAGATCACCGGCGCCTGAGACGTTCGCGTCGCCCGGCGGAGGCCGCTCTCAGCGATCGCCGACGGCGAAGAAGACCACGGCCACGGCGACGTAGCACGCGACCAGCAGGATGCCGTCGCCTCGCAGGCCGCGGCCGTCCCACAGGACGATCCCGACGACGAGGACCGACGCGCCCATCGCGGCGAGCTCGACGGGACGGAACGAGAGCGGGAGCGCGGGCGTCACGACCCAGGAGAGCAGGGCGACCGCGGGCGTGACCAGGAGCGCGACCTGCGCGCTCGACGAGACGGCGATCTCGGTCGCGAGCCGAAGCTTGCCCCGCATGGCGATCACGATCGCGCCGCCGTGCTCGGCCGCGTTCCCGACGATCGCCACGATCACGGTTGCGATGAAGAACTCGGAGAGGCCGGCCGCTTCGGCGAACGCGTCCAGCGAGTGGACGAGGGTCTCGCTCGCGAATGCCGTCAGGACGGTCGCCGCCCCCAGCGTGGCCAGTGCCGCCGAGAGCGGCCAGCCCTCGCCGGCCTGCGCGCCGCTCTCCTCGTGGAGCCGCTTGTGGCGGCGCAACCCCCAGGTTGTGAAGCCGACGTAGAGGACGAGCAGGATCGCTGCCACGGGCGTCGTCGCCACCGCCAGCGAGTGCCGCTCGGGACGGCCGCTGAACGCGGGCACCGCCGGCACGAGGAACAGGAGCACCGCCGCCAGGACGAGCCCGAGCTGGACGAAGAGCGAGGACCGGTCGAGCCCCTCCCGGTCGTCGCCGGCGATGAGCGCCAGGCCCAGCACCAGGAGCAGGTTCGAGACGATGCTCCCGGTCAGCGAGCCGCGCACGACCTCGGGCAGCGAATCGGCAACGGCGAAGAGCGCGATGATCAGCTCGGGGGCGTTGCCGAAGCTGGCGTTCAGGAAGCCGCCGATCCCCGGTCCCGTGTGCTCGCCGGCGTGCTCGGTCGCCTCGCCGATCAGCCAGGCGAGCGGGACGAGCGCCGCCGCGGAGAGGACGAACAGCGTCACGTCGCCGGCATGGAAGACGTAGCGGAGAAGGATCGTGACCGGGGCCAGGATGAGCGACCCCCAAAGGAGCTTCCGGCCCACGGCGCTACCCTACCGAGCCGTGTTCGACGCCGTTCTCTTCGACTGGGGCGACACGCTGATGCAGTTCGAGTACGACCCCGAGCTGGTCGAGGCGGGCCACCGCGCCGGGCTCGAGGCGCTCGACCGAGCCGACCTTCCGGCGGTCGACGCCCTCAGCAAGCACTTCCGCGAGCAGTACGAGCCGCTGTTCTGGGTGCCCGGCACGGTCGAGGAGATCGAGTACCCCGGCCTGGTGCGACAGCTGCTCGGCGACTTCGGGGTCGGCGTGGACGACGACGAGCTGGGCCGGTTCCTCGAGGCCGAGCACACCGCGTGGGATCCGGCGCGCCGGCTGGCCGCGCACACGCATGCGCTGCTCGAGACCCTGCGCGAGCGCGGGCTCAAGCTCGGGCTCGTGTCGAATGCCTTCGATCCGGGCTGGCTCCTGCACCGCGACCTCGAGCAGATGGGCCTGGCCGCGCGGCTCGACTTCAGCGTCTTCTCCTCCGAGGTCGGCGTGCGCAAGCCGCATCCCGCGATCTTCGAGCGGGCGCTCGCGGCGCTCGGCGTCGAGCCGGAGCGGGCGCTCTTCGTCGGCGACCGGCTCTACGAGGACGTTCGCGGAGCGGGCGAGCTCGGCATGACGACGGTGCAGGCACTGTGGTTCCGCGCCGACGAACATCCGGACGGCGGGGAGCCCGACCACCAGGCCTTCACGCAGATGGACGTCCTCAACATCGTCAGCCGTCTCACCCGCGCCTGACCTCCCGGCGCCCCTAGCGCCCTAGGCGCGTGTTGTCAAGTCTTGCGCCGGGTGCGTCGCTGCACCCAAAATCCCTGGTATGGAGATACGCGAGCAGGCGGCGACCGGCCCGGCCGAGCTACCGCTCCGGCCACAGGACGAGGTCGAATGCCGCCGCTGCGACGTCCACTGCGACAAGGTCGTCCACCCTGGAGCGTGCCTCGAGCGGAACTGCCCGTTCCTCTACTCGTACGAGGAGTTCGGCCACACGTACGTCGGCTGCCTCCAGAAGGTCTTCGACGTCGAGATCGACCTCGACCTCCTGTGCGAGGCGGAGTCCCGGCGCGGCGGCTTCGGCGCGGTGCGGGCGACGGCGCCCCCCTTGCCGATGTGTCACGTCGAGGTCGAGTCGTGCTACGAGAGCCGGACGGAGGAGCTGGGCTGCCTCAACCCCGAGTTCCACGAGCTGCCGGTCGGCGAGCCCTCGTTCCGGATTTTCGCCCAGATCCGGTCCGTGTAGCCCGCGCGTAGAGCTCCTTCAGCTTCCGCACCTGCTCCGCGTCGGGCCCTCTGCCGTCCGTGCCGGGCACCTCCAGAATGGCCGGCAGGCCCTGGAGGCGAGGGCTCGCCAGGAAGGTTCCGAGCTTCTCGCCCATCAGCCCGTCGCCGATGTTGTCGTGCCGGTCGCGGTTCGAGCCGAGCGGCGTCTTCGAGTCGTTCACGTGCAAGCAGCGGAGCCGGTCGAGCCCGATCCGCTCGTCGAGCTCGTCGAGCAGCCGGTCGAGCTCGGCGCGGTCGGTGACGTCGTAGCCGGAGGCGAACAGGTGGCACGAATCGAGGCAGACGCCCAGGCGCGGATGCCCGTCGAGCGCCTCGTAGAGCGCGGCCAGCTCGTCGAGCGAGCGCCCGATCGTGTCGCCGGTCCCGGCCGTGTTCTCCATGCAGAGCCAGGTCGTCTCGGAGCAGCGCTCGAGCGCCTGCGCGAGGGCCGGCACGACCCGCTCGAGCCCGGCCTCGAAGCCGGCCCCCTGGTGTGACCCCACGTGGAAGACGACGGCGTCGGCTTCGATCGCGCACCCCACGTCGACCGTGTTCTTCAGCGCCGCGACCGACTTCTCGTAGAAGTCGTCCTTTGGGCTGGCGAGGTTGATCAGATAGAGGGCGTGGCAGACGACCCCGCCGATCCCGGCCTCGGCCCGGCGCTCCTTGAAGCGCTCGAAGTTGGCCGGGTCGTGGTTGGTCGGCCGCCAGGTGCGCGGGCTCTGCGTGAAGACCTGCACTGACTCGCCGCCCATCGCCTCGATCCGGTCGATCGCGGTGTGGATCCCGCCGGAGGAGGAGACGTGGGCCCCGAGCTGCATCGCCTGACGCTAGCGCAGCCAGGCGGCGAGCCGCCGTGCCTCGTCCTCGAGCTCGCGGCGGGCGAGGCGCGGGAGCGGCGCGAACGCCTCAAGCACCACGCGGTCGCACTCGAGTCGCCACGCGCCGGCGACGAAGCCGTCGACCAGGAACGCCTGGTTGACGTCGCCGTTCAGCGCGATCACGGTCTTGCGGTACTCGTCGGGGAGCACGCGGCTGCGGTCCTTGTGGGCGAGGAGCAGCTCCTCCCAGCGCGGAAGGAGCCGTGGTGGCGCGGCGGTGCTCCCCTCGGCGAGCGGAGCACGCGGCATGTCGAGGAGCTCGCGGCCGTTCTCGTCGTGGAACGTGCGCAGCCGCATCGACTCGAAGGCGGCCGCGAGATCGCGGATGGGGACGCCGCTCCAGGCCGATACGTCGGCGCGCGCCGCGGGCCCGAAGGCGGCCAGGTAGCGCTTGACCAGGTGGACGGCGGCGTCGTCTTTCGGCGGCAACTCGTGCTCGGCGGGCCGGAATAAGGGCGAGCCTCGAAAGGCCCAGAACGCGGCCTCGGGCGTCTGCTCCAGCCGGCCGAGGGCGACCACCCAGGAGTAGGTGCGCAGCTCGTCGGGGTCCGTGCTCCGCGAGTCCAAGCCGAGCGCCGTCATCAGCTCGGGGCGCGAATGCGGGCGTTCCCTCGCCAGGGCCACCGCCCGCTCGACCAGCTCCGGCGCCGGCGGCTCTCGGCCGCGCACGCGCGCGATCGTCCGAGCCTCCCGGACGGCCGCGTCGAAGTACGGGTAGTCGCGAGCCGAGACGAGGTGCATCGTCGCCCGCATCAGGAGCGCCTTGACGACGCTGCCGCGTGCGAGCGCCCGCTCGAGCGATCCTCGCTCGAACCCCTCCAGGCGCGACCAGAGCGCCAGGTAGGGCGACGGTTGCCACTGCGCCTGGAGCCCGGCAACTCGCTCGATCGCGCGCGCGACCGGCAGCCGCTCGCGCCGGAGCAGGAGCTGACGCAGGAGCGTCGTCCGGTTCAGCTGGCGCACCGTCAGGACCCGCTCGGCCACGGCAGTACGCTACTGCCATGGCCGTCCGCGTCCGCTTCGCGCCGAGCCCGACCGGCTACCTCCACGTCGGCGGAGCCCGCACCGCCCTCTTCAACTGGCTCTTTGCGCGGCACCATGGCGGCGAGTTTCGCCTCCGGATCGAGAACACGGACACGAGCCGTGAAGTGGCCGAGGCGGTCGACCAGATCCAGGGCACGCTCGCCTGGCTCGGGCTCGACCTCGACGGCGAGGTCACCTCCCAGCTCGACCGGATGGCGCACGCGCAGGAGGTCGCGCGCCGGCTCGTCGACGAGGGCCACGCCTACGAGGACGAGGGGGCAATCCGCTTCCGGATGCCGGACGAGGGTACGACCGCCTGGGAGGACGTCGTCCTCGGCCGGATCGAGTACCCGAACGAGCAGCTCGAGGACCTCGTGCTTGTCCGCTCCGACGGCCGGCCGACCTACAACTTCGTCTCGCCGCTCGAGGATGCCCTCGACGGGATCACGCATGTGATCCGCGGCCAGGACCACGTCTCGAACACGCCCAAGCAGCTCCGGATCCTCGAGGCGCTCGGCGCGGAGATCCCCGTGTACGCGCACGTGCCTCTCCTGAACGGCCCGGACGGGCGCAAGCTTTCGAAGCGCCACGGCGCGATCACGGTCGAGGACTTCCGTGCGCAGGGATACCTCCCCGACGCGCTCGTCAACTACCTCGCCCTGCTCGGCTGGAGCTACGACGACCGGACGGAGATCATGACCCGCGAGGAGCTCGTCGAGCGCTTCACGCTCGACCGCGTGGGCGCGAGTGCAGCGACCTTCGACTACCAGAAGCTCGAGTGGCTGAACGGCGTCTACCTGCGCGGCCTTGCTCCGGACGTGTACGCGGACGCGCTGGTGACGTACCTCCGCGAGCAGGGCTACGAGTGGGACGAGGAGCTCGTGCGGCGGGCGGCGCCGCTCGTGCAGGAGAAGATCGCCGCCCTCGGAGAGTTCCCCGCCTTCGCCGGGTTTCTGTTCGCGCGCGTCGAGCCCGACCCGGCGCTCCTGGGCGACGGCGCCGTCCTGCCGGCGGCGGCCGAGACGCTCGCCGGGGTCGAGCCGTTCGAGGCCGACCAGATCGAGACGGCTCTACGCGGGCTGGCCGAGCGGCTCGGCCTCAAGCCGCGAGAGGCGTTTCAGCCCATTCGCCTCGCGCTCACGGGCTCAGCGGTGTCGCCCGGCTTGTTCGAGAGCCTCGAGCTGCTCGGGAAAGAGGAGTCGCTCGCCCGGATCGGAGGCAGCGGCCGGGGCGGGGCGAGCGGGTCGAGCGCACGCTGAAACTCCAGCCAGGCACGCCGGCGGAAGTGCACGGCCGGGCGCGGGAGAGCTTCGGTCTCGTTTATCACTTCTGGCCCATAAACGAAATCCGCGTCGAAACGGATACGGCGCTAGAATCGCCGCTCCGCATGGGGCAAGACGCCCGGCTGCCGACCGTGCTCGTCGTCGACGACGACGCGTCACTTCGGCTCCTTTGCCGCGTGAATCTCGAGCTGGACGGCTACCGGGTGCTCGAGGCCCGTGAGGTGGCCGAGGCCGAGGAACTGCTGGTCTCCGAACTCGTCGACCTCGTGCTGCTAGACGTCCACGTCGGGCCCGAGAGCGGGATTGATTTGATGCGCTCTGTGCGGGAGCGGGGCAGCGCGCCGCCGATCGTCCTCGTCACCGGCAGTGCCCGTCTCGACGCGGAAACGCAGGCGGAGGCCGACGGCGTCGTCGCGAAGCCGTTCCGGCTCGAGGAGCTCCTCGGCGTCGTTCGCCGGCTCGTGAGCCGGTAGATTCTCCCGGCTGTGAGCGTCGCCGCCGTCCTTCGCCCGGCCGACTACGAGTCGCGCCTTCAGCGCTACCTCTTCGAGCGCTCGGAGGAGGGACGCGCCGTCCGCGTGGGCGAGAAGGACGTCTCGGAGCGGGCGGCAATCGTGGCCCGCTACGCCGACCTGTTTACCCGCGCGCAGCTCGAGGCGCTGCGCGCAGCGGAGGAGGAGGCGCCGGTGGGATACGGCCGAGAGCGGCTCTATCGGCTGCGCAAGACGTGTGAGGGAGGCCTGATCGCCGCGGAGCTGGCGGAGCGCGAGGACGCGCTCGAGAACGCGATCCTGGCCGCCAGGGTCGAGTTCGGCGGCGAGGAGCTCCCACTCCGCACCGCCCAGGCGAGGATCGCGGTCCTGCCGTCGTATGCGGACCGGGACGAGCTGGGCCGGCTCTCCTCCGATCTCTCGGCCACCTTCAACGACGACCGGCTCGAGGTGGTGCGCGCCGGCGAGGAGCTCGAACGTGAGGTGAGTGGGATCGAGGACCCGATCGAGCGTGTGGAGGAGGAGAAGGCAGTCTCGTTCGGAGAGCTGGAGCGGGCGCTCGCGGAGACGAGCACCGCCGCCGAGACCGTCTACACGCGCCTCCGGGAGACGTGGTTCGAGCGCCTGCTCGGGCCGGAGCGAGAGCCCGTTCCCTCCTCGTCCCACGTTTCGTACCTGCGCCGCCTCTCGCCCCTCGAGAGCATCTACACCGAGGAGCGATCCGTCCCGATTTGCATGGACACGCTGGCGCGGCTCGGGTTCGATCTCGAGGCGGAGCCGAACATCAAGCTCGATCTCGACGACCGGCCGCAGAAGTCGCCGCGGGCCTGCGTGATCCCCTCCGATCCGCCGCAGATCGTCCACCTGATCACGCGCGCCCAGGGCGGCCTGCACGACTACCAGGCGTTCCTGCACGAGGCCGGGCACGCCCTCCACTACGCGGGCGTGGACCCCGGTCTCCCGTACACCTTTCGGAACCTCTCGCGGGACCACGCGCTGACCGAGATCTACTCGTACATCGTCGAAGCGATCTCGCGCCAGCCCGGCTGGCATGCGCGCTACTTCGGGCTCTCCGAGGAGCAGGCCGCCGAGAACGCCCAGGCGACGGTGTTCATGGACGCCTTGCTCTTCCGCCGCTACGCGGCGAAGTTCCAGTTCGAGCTCGACTTCTGGAACCGGTTCTCGGCCGACGGCGGCACGAACGAGGGCTACTCGGACCGGCTGACCGAGGCGACGGGAATGCGCTACCGCCCGGACGGCTTCCTGGCCGACATGGACGCCGGCTTCTACTCGGCCGACTACCTGCGCGCGTGGATCCGCGCCGCCCAGCTGCGCGCGTACCTGGAGCGCGAGGTGGGCGAGGAGTGGTGGGCGAGCGAGGAAACGGGCCGGCGGCTACGCGCGCTCTTCGCAGAGGGAACCCGCCCGTCGAGCGAGGAGATCGCGGCGCGCCTCGGCTTCGAGCCGCTCGACACCGGGCCGCTGCTCGCCGAGCTTGGGACATAAAGAAGAGGCCCAGAGAGAGACGACAGGGGCACACCCTCATCGCGGGACAGCAGGGAGGGGGACCCTCAGCCGGGTTTCCGCGAAAGCATTTTCCGAGCGGGCGACAGACACGCGGTGAGCCACCCCCGATCGGTTAGCACCGCCTCGTTCAGCGCCCGTTCTCTAACGAGTGCCCGCTTACCACGAGCAGTCCGCATCCGCTAAAGAACCTGCGCCAACGCTCGGAAGCGGAGAAGGTGACGGTTCTCTCGGCACCTCGGGAAGCTGATCCCAGAGCCGCCGAACCCAGGTGCGCGAGTCGTTTTCGCCGTTCTCGAAGCCGCTCACCAACAACACCCTCGGCATCGGCCAGGGTCTTCGGCACTACCCCGGAAGAGGCAATCAAACGGGCATACTTGATGATGGAGCTAGCGGGAGCCGCACATCGGTGGCGCACAACCTAGGGATCGGGCGGGGGCGATGGTTCATGAGCCATCCGGTGACGTTCTGCGCCTGGTGCGGCCGCGTTCGAATCGCGGGGCACTGGTTCGGAAAGCCACGCGAGCTCGAGGTGGTTGCGCACGCGAGGAGGCAGTCGACGAGCGGCATCTGCCCATCTTGCTTCGCTGAGCTTGCACCAAGGCGTGAGTCCCACGCCTAGCTAATCCGAAAGACAGGCGAAGCCGAGGATCGGCTGCAACTCAATCGCATTCGGCGCGACCCCTGTCTGGCCCAGCTAGGCCCTGCATGCCGGCAGATGAGCCATGCGGCCCATTGATATCGATCCCCGCGCAGCCGATGCTCTCTTGACCTAACCCGGCAATAAGGAGGAAACCGCGTGCATCGCCTGTTCACCTTTCGCTTCAGCGTCTTCGTGATGCTCGGGCTCGCGGCTGCGGCCAATGGCGGCTGGAAGTGGACTATTCCGCCGCATTAACGGCAACGTCTCAAAGGGGAGGCTGAAGTGGTTGCAACGAGATTCGCTCTTCGCATGTTTCTGTTGATCACCGTGCTCGCGGCGCTGGCAATTGCCTGCGGCGGATGGGCCTGGGACCAACCAGCGTTGTAGCCCGGCCCTCGTGGGGAACTCTGATCAAACCGTGGATGAAGCGGTCCTAGGCCGGCTGCGGCATGCGATCGCTGCCGAGGATGGAGACGAAGAGGAGCAGCTGAATGGGGTGCTGCGTATGCTCGGCGCGGGAAATCCCCGACAAGAATCAGATCGCCTTATTCGGCAAGGGACCGACTGGCGCCAAGGACCATAGCCCTGAGGCGTAGGGTGCAGCTGCGCGCCGTCCTAGGCGTTCGGCTCGTCGCCCGGCCCTAGATCTCGTGTTCTCCGTACGTTTGAGGGGCGCAGCCCGCTCGCCGAGCGTTCATATCCCGTTGGGGTGGTCGGTGCTGCGGTGCTGACCGCCCCGCCACGAGGCGCAGTCGACAGGCTCGAGCTCCAGTCGGGAACCCCGCACTAAGGCCGTCCGGTCGCTCTGCCGACAATGAAGACTGAGCCGGGGCGACGGCACCCTCTCCCTCCGCCGGGGCGTCGGCTGGCCGCAGAGCCTAGGCGCCCGGCCCCGGCTCGAAGTCGTCACACGTCATCGCTCTCAGGCGTGGAGCCACAGCGCCTGGGCGTTCGCTCGCCGCCCAGCCCGGTTCAACCGGCGAAGGGCAAGCAAGCGTCCCACGACGGCATCTAAATGGACGAGGCGCCGAGGGCGACGGGGGACTGACGTTTACCTCGTCCCGGCGCCTCTTCTCGGCGAACGGCGGCTACTCGTAACCGAACTCTTTCTCTAGGGGCCGGAAACAGAGCCCGCCTGAGTCAGTGCTGACATCCGCTTACCCCCCAAGTGGAGGGGCGGTTCGAGCTCAGTCGGGGGGTTTCCGGCGCGAGGACCGACTGATACAGGTTCGGGTGACAGCTGCGGCGCACGGAAGGCGAGACCGTGTCCATGCTGCCAAACCCCCCGAAATCCGCTGCGGCGCTAGTCGCCGCGATCGCCCTCGCGAGCCCCGCACAGAGCGGCGGCCGAACGGCCTCGTACCTCGCACCTGCCGGCTACTGCACCGGCGCGTCGGTGC